>JBHJOJ010000053.1:0-21273 GCA_050329835.1 Kineosporiaceae bacterium
GGGCCGAGCAGGCCGGTGACGCCCGGGCCGATCGTCATGGTGACGTCGTTGACGGCGACCACGTCGCCGTACCACCGGGAGACGCCGTCGAGGACGAGCGCGCTCATGAGGCGGACACCTTCCGGTATCGCAGGACGAGGGTCAGAAGGGCGAGCAGGACGGTGAGCGCCCAGGAAGCGAGCAGCACGAGACCCACGGCCGTGGTGACGGGCTCTTGGGTGGCGTCGAGCGGGGACCCGTCGATCCATCCGCCGAGGGCCGCGACCGTCGTCATCGGCGACAGCGCCTGGACGTAACCCGCGAGGTCGTCGCCGCGGTCGAAGGTGAGGCCGGTGGCCACCCCGGCGATCGCGGAGGTGACGAGGAAGAAGCCGACGACGACCGCGGTGCCGAGCCCTCGCCGGGGGGTCCACGCGGCGATGGCGACGCCGACCGCGGCCATGACGATGCTGACGAGCACCGCCGTCAGCAGACCCACCAGCCAGTCGATGACGGTGTCACGCCACGGCAGCTCCGCGAGCAGCGCCCCGAACGACAGGACGGTCACCGGCACGGCGGTGAGGACGAACACCGCGGCCGTCATCGCGGCCAGCTTGGCCGTGACGTAGTCGAACCGCCCCAGCGGACGGGACAGGTACAGCGGGACGGTGCGGTAGCGCAGGTCGCGCGAGACCGCCCGGGGCGCGAGGACGGCGACGAAGATCACGACGAGGGTGAGGATCTGGGCGAGGTACTGCGTCGGCGAGACCGGCAGCCCGTCGCCGGTGATGCCGCCCGCCACCGACGCCACCACGACGATGATGATCGTCGGCAAGGTGGCGAGGGTCAGCAGCAACCACGGCCAGACCTTGTTGCCGGCCGAACGGCCCAGGCCGAACGAGCCGCGTAGCCCGTCGACGGCGAGCGACCGCCAGATGTACGCGCGCCCCAGGCGGGGGCCGTCGTAGCGCTGGTATCCGATGTCATGGATGGCCGGCTGCACGCTGTCCGGCTGCACGCTGGCGACACTCATGCGGGGACCTCCTCGAGAGCGGCGCTGTCATCGGCGGCGGGTGTGCCGTCGCCCGGTCGGAAGATCTCCGACAGCCGGTGCCGGCGCCGCTCGAGGCGGATCAGACCCGTACCGAGGTCCGCCAGGGCGTCACGCACGACGTCGTACGCGGCGTCCATGTCCAGCGCGGCACCGAGGTCGGCGCCGAGCTCGATCTCGACGAGCGCCCCGTGGCGCACGCCGGTCAGCCCGCGGGCGGCGAGCGCGCGGACGAGGTCGTCGGCGCCGTCACTGACCTCGACGACGAGGACCGTGCCGGGCCCCATCGCCTCGGCGGTGGCGGTCGAGCGCAACAGGCGACCCCCGTCGATGACGACCACGTGGTCGCTGATCCGCTCGAGCTCGCCCAGCAGGTGCGACGTCACCAGGACGGAGATGCCGAAGTCGGAACCGATCCGGCGTACCAAGGCGAGCATCTCGTCCCGCCCGGCGGGGTCCAGACCGTTCGTCGGTTCGTCGAGCAGAACGAGGTCCGGGTCGTGGACGAGCGCCTGCGCCAGGCGGACACGCTGGCGCATGCCAGTGGAGTAGCCGCCGATGGCGCGGTAGCGGGCCTCGAACAGCCCGACGTGGCGCAGCGTGTCGGCGGCCCGCTCGCGGGCGTCGGCGTGGGGCAGGCCCGACATGCGTCCCATGTGGACGACGAACTCCGTCGCCGTGACGTCCGGCGGCAGCGGGTCGTGCTCGGGCATGTAGCCGACGCGGCGGCGGATCGCCGGGCCGTCGGTCGCGACGTCGAGGCCGAGGACGGTCGCGCCCCCGGTGGTGGCGGGAAGGAGGCCGAGGAGGATGCGGATGAGGGTCGACTTGCCGGCCCCGTTCGCGCCGACCAGGCCGGTGATGCCCGGCGGGACGTCGAGGTCGAGGTCCGAGACGGCGGTCACCGTTCCGTACCGCTTCGTGAGCCCCCGGGAGGTGATGACGGGCCCCTGGACGGGGCCTGCCGTGCTGGGATCCATGGCCATGACCGTAGGCCCGAGCAGGCGGCGGCGGCGCGGGCGCTGCCCGCCGGGATCACCACCCGGTTGGCTGGGGGCAGGATGGTGGGGATGGCCCGACCCCACCAGCCCGCACCGGTCCCGCCTGCGGCACTGCCGCAGGCCGACGGGACCAGGGCCGACGTGCCGCCCGGCGATTCGCCGTTCGTGGAGTTCGACCGCGAGGACTGGAGCACCCTGCGCGACACCACGCCGATGACCTTGGGCGAGGCGGACCTCGCGCGGGTCCGCGGCCTCGGGGAACGCATCGACCTGGACGAGGTGAGCACGGTCTACCTCCCGCTGTCGCGGCTGCTCAATCTCTTCGTCGGCGCCAGCGCCGGCCTGCGGGCCGCGACGTCCACGTTCCTCGGCGAGCGGATCACCCGCACGCCGTTCGTCATCGGCGTCGCGGGCTCCGTGGCCGTGGGCAAGTCGACGTCCGCCCGCATCTTGCGCGAACTGCTGTCCCGGTGGCCGGACCACCCGCGCGTCGAGCTCGTCACCACCGACGGTTTCCTGCTGCCGAACGCCGAGCTCGAGCGGCGCGGCCTGCTGGACCGCAAGGGGTTCCCCGAGTCCTACGACCGCCGGGCCCTGCTGCGGTTCGTCGCTGCGGTGAAGTCCGGGTCACCGGAGGTCCGGGCGCCGGTGTACTCCCACCTGACCTACGACATCGTCCCCGACGCCCACGTCACCGTGCGCCTGCCGGACGTCCTCATCGTCGAGGGCCTGAACGTGCTGCAGCCCGCCCGCGTGCGCACCGATGGACTGCAGGGCGTGGCCGTCAGCGACTACTTCGACTTCAGCATCTACGTCGACGCCCGGAACGAGGACATCCGGCAGTGGTACGTGGACCGCTTCCTCCAGCTGCGGCGCACCGCGTTCGCCCGGCCCGAGTCGTACTTCCGCCGCTATGCCGACCTGTCGGACGCCGACGCGGTCCGCACGGCCGGACGGATCTGGGAGGAGATCAACGAACCCAACCTCGTTCAGAACATCCGCCCCACCCGGGCCCGCGCCCGTCTCGTGCTCGGCAAGCAGCACGACCACTCGGTGCGACGCGTGCTCCTGCGAAAGCTCTGACCTTTCAGCTCACCCGAGTGCATACCAAGCGGTTGACAATGGGGTGATGATGAGGGGGTGAGCACCCAGATCGCTGTCAGGCTCAGTGAGGACGATCTCGCGGCCCTGGACCGCGAGGTCGCCGAAGGCCGGGCCGGTAGCCGCTCGGAGGCGCTGCGTCGCGGAATCGCTTACATCCGGCGCCAGCAGCGCTATCGGAACGACGATGCCGTCCTGCTCGAGCTCACCCGGCGCGAAGAGGCTGTATATCCCGAACTCGAAGGACTCGGGAGCGTCGTCCCACCGGCCATCGACTGATGCGCACGATCGCGTCGGTTCAGCTCGACAAGCGCCGCCCTGCCCTGATCCTCACGCGAGCCTCACGGCTGCATCTCAGCCCCTGGGTGACGGTTGCGCCGATCACCAGCACCATCAGGGGACTCAGCACCGAGGTGCTTGTGGGGCCGCGCAACGGCCTGGATCACGACTGCGTCGTCACGTGCGATCTCATCACCACGGTCCGGCACGAGGCGATCCACCAGGCGATCGGTCTGCTCATGGACGACCAGGAGCCCGCCCTCGCCCTGGCCGTGAGCGACGCCTTCGAACTCGCCGTCAGCTGAGCGAGAGCCGGGACGCCACGACGGCCGCGAGGCGGTCGGCCTCCCGGTGGGCGGTCTCCTCGTCCGGGGCCTCCACCATGACGCGGACGACCGGTTCGGTGCCCGAGGCGCGCAGCAGCACCCGGCCCTTGCCGTCGAGCAACGCCTCGGTGTCGTCGACCGCGCGGGCGACCTCCGTGTCGCTCGCGACGCGGTCCTTGTCGACACCCCGCACGTTGACGAGGACCTGCGGGTAGCGGGTCATGACGGCGGCGAGCTCGGACAGCGACCGGCCGGTCTCGACCATGCGGGCCAGGATGTGCAGGGCGGTGAGGACACCGTCGCCGGTGGTGGCGTGGTCCAGCATGACGATGTGGCCGGACTGCTCGCCGCCCAGCACGTGTCCGCCCGCGCGCATCGCCTCGAGGACGTACCGGTCGCCGACGGACGTGCGCACCATCCCGATGCCGTGGTCGGACAGGGCGAGGCCCAGGCCGATGTTGCTCATCACCGTCGTCACGACCGTCCCCGTGGGCAGCCACCCGCGTTCGGCGAGGGCGAGGCCGAGGACCGCGAGGATCTGGTCGCCGTCGACGACCGCGCCCCGCTCGTCGACGGCGAGGCAGCGGTCCGCGTCACCGTCGTGGGCGATCCCGGCATCGGCGCCGTGGGTGAGCACCGCCTCCTGAAGACGTTCCAGGTGCGTGGAGCCGTACCCGTCGTTGATGTTCCACCCGTCCGGGGCGGCCCCGATGACGACGACGTCGGCACCCGCGGCGCGCAGCGCCGTCGGCGCGGCCTCCGAGGCGGCGCCGTGGGCGCAGTCCACGACGACGCGCAGCCCGTCCAGCGGCCGCGCGGCGGACGACACCTGGGACAGGGTGGCAACGAGGTGCTCGACGTACACGCCGAGGTATTCCGGGGCATGCCGGACCCGCCCGACCGCCCGACCCGTGGGCCGCTGCCACGGTTCTCGCAGCCGGGCCTCGATGGCGTCCTCGATCTCGTCGGCGAGCTTGGCACCGCGGCGGTCGAAGAATTTGATGCCGTTGTCCGGCATCGCGTTATGCGACGCCGACAGCATGACGCCGAGGTCGATCTCGGGCCGGGACGCCACGATGTGCGCCAGGCCCGGCGTCGGCAGCACGCCGGCGTCGTCCACGTCCATCCCGGCGCTCGCGAGGCCGGCGACCACCGCGGCGCTGAGAAATTCGCCCGAGGCCCGGGGGTCGCGGGCGACGACGGCCCGCGGGCGCCGACCGTGCCGACTCCCGACACCAGACACCTCACCGAGGACATGAGCGGCCGAGACCGCGAGGTCGAGCGCCAGCTCGACGGTGACTTCGCCATTGGCCAGGCCTCGGACACCGTCCGTGCCGAACAGGCGCGCCGGTCGCGCCGGGCTGCTGGGCGGCATGGCCGCGGCCGTCAGCGCTTGGAGTACTGGGGGGCCTTGCGGGCCTTCTTGAGGCCGGCCTTCTTGCGCTCGATGACGCGGGCGTCGCGTGTGAGGAACCCGGCCTTCTTGAGCGACGCACGGTTCGCCTCGACGTCGATGCCGTTGAGGGCGCGGGCCACACCGAGGCGGAGCGCACCGGCCTGCCCGGAGACGCCGCCGCCGGTGATGCGGGCGATGACGTCGAAGCGGGACTCCGTGCCCGTGACCGAGAACGGGTCGTTGACGAGCTGCTGGTGCACCTTGTTGGGGAAGTAGTCCTCGAGGATGCGTCCGTTGATCCGCCACTGACCCGTGCCCGGGATCAGGCGCACCCGGGCGATGGCCTCCTTGCGACGGCCGGTGCCGTAGCCGGGCGCGGTGATGCTGCGGCCGGAGTTGTTGACCTCGACGGCGGTCTCGGTCGTGTACGAGCCGGAGAATTCCTCCGGGCTCTCGGTCTCGGCGGCCACGGGGGCGGCGGTGTCGGTCACAGGTCTCCTCGAGCTTGTGTTCTGCGCGCGCCGCGGCGTCAGGCCGACTGGGCGATCTGCGTGATTGTGTAGGGAACGGGCCGCTGCGCGGCGTGGGGGTGGTCGGGCCCGGCGTAGACCTTGAGCTTGCGCCGCATCGACCGGCCGAGGGAGTTCTTCGGCAGCATCCCGACGATCGCCTTCTCGACGGCCTTGGTAGGACGCGTGGCGAGGAGTTCCGTGTAGGGCGTGCCCCGCAGACCGCCCGGGTACCCGGAGTGGTGATAGGCGATCTTCTGCTCGCGCTTGGAACCCGTCAGAGCCACCTTCTCCGCGTTGATGATCACCACGAAGTCACCGGTGTCCACGTGAGGCGCGAAGACGGGCTTGTGCTTGCCGCGCAGGAGCTGGGCGGTCTGGCTGGCGAGTCGGCCGAGCACGACGTCGGTGGCGTCGATGACGAACCACTGACGCTCGATGTCGTCGGGCTTGGGGCTGAAGGTGCGCACGCGTCGTCCTCGAAGGTCGTCTCGATCGGTGGTCCCGGCCGCAGGATGGCGACGACAGGTCCTTGAGCACCGTCCTAGGAGACGGCGCAACGGCTCATCACGGTACGCGGTGGGCGCACGTCCGGTCAAAGCGGTGGTCAGTCAGGTGTTCGTCGACCCCTCGTCCGTCGCGACAGTCCCCGGGTCGCGTTCCAGGCCGGGCTCCGGGTCGATGCGGTGGATGGCGGCCTCCTCGGCCGTGAGGTCTCCCTCACCCTCCAACTCTCTGGCAACCACCTCACGGGCGACCACCTCACGGGCGACGAGGTCGGCCTCGGTGTCGACGGGACCGCCCTCTTGGCTGTCGACGAGGCGGTCGGCGCGGTCGGTGTCGAGACCGGGGTCGATCCAGCCGTCCGGGTGGCTGCGCATCTCCCGGTCGGCGAGCGACTCGCCGGTCATCTGCTCCTCGACCGTGGTGCCGAACTCCTCGACGCCGGTGGGTTCGTCCGGCGGGCTGTAGCCGTCCTCGAGCTCCTCCTCGGCGTCCAGGCCCATCGCCTGCTCCGGGTCGAGGATGCCGTCCACGTCACGGTCGTCGGAGCCGTACTCGAACATGGCGTCCGACACGGCATCGGCTGCGGACTCGCTGGGCTGGTCGCTGGGCGCGGCGGACATGACAGCACCATGACAAACCCGGGGCCGCGCCGCCACGCGGAACCGCGCCTCCCGCGGTCCACGTGATCATTCCGGTGAGTCAGCCCCTGGCGGGAGGCGCCGGACGGCTCGGGACCGCACCGCGCGCTCCGCGAGCCCCTCGTCGTCCGGATAGGCCACGGCGACCAGCGCGAGCCCGTGTGCCGGGGCGACCGTGACGGCGGGGTCGCGGCGGCGGCCGGCCAGCACCGTCGCCGGCCAGTCGACATCGCGGCGACCGTCCCCGACGGCGAGCAGGCAGCCCACGAGGGCACGGACCATCGAGTGGCAGAAGGCGTCGGCGACCACACGGGCGCGCACAGTGCCGTCGCCGTCACGTGCCCACGAGAACTCCTCGAGCGTCCGCACGGTGGACACCTCACCGGCGGGCGATCGTCGGGCTCGGCAGAAGGCGGCGAAGTCGTGAAGGCCTCGCAAGGGCGCGCAGGCCCGGGTCATCCGCGCCACCGCAAGCGGCCGGGGATGGGACACCACGTCGTGGCGACGCAGCGGGGGCGGGCCTGCGGGGTCGTCGCAGATCAGGTACCGGTACTCGCGGCGCAACGCGGAGAACCGGGCGTCGAACCCCGAGGGAGCCGCCAGGACGGATGTCACGCGAACGTCTCCGGGGAGCACGCCGCGCAGGCGCCGGACCATGCGGTCACCCCCGGGGACGTGCGTCCCGGGGGGCAGGTCGACATGGCACACCTGGCCGGTCGCGTGCACCCCGGCGTCCGTCCTCCCCGCCACGACCACGGCGAGGTCCGAGGGGTCCAGCCGCAGCACGGTGGCCAGGGCACCGGTGAGGGTGCCCTGGACCGTACGCATGCCCGGCTGGACGGCCCAGCCGTGGAACCCGCCGCCGTCGTAGCCGAGGTCGACGCGCAGGCGGGGGCGGTCAGGCGCCGGCGGACTTGCCGGTGTCATCACCCTCGGTCTGCGTGTCGGACGTGGCCTCCGTGTCGGCGGTCACCGCGTCGTCGACAGCCACCTCGTCCTCCACGGTCGCGACCTCGTCCGCAGCCGCGGAGTCCTCGGCGGTCGGTTCTGTCGCGGTCGGCTCCTCCGCGGTCGGCTCCTCGACGGGGGCCTTGGCGGCCGCGGCCTTGGCGGGCTTGTTCCCCCGCGAGGACCGCTTGGTGGCCGCCTCGGCCTCCTTCACGGTGGCCTGCTTCGGGCTGTAAGGCTCGAGCACCAGCTCGATCACGGCCATGGGCGCATTGTCGCCCTTGCGGGGCCCGATCTTGGTGATGCGGGTGTAGCCGCCGGGGCGCTCGGCGACCAGCGGCGCTATCTCGGTGAAGAGCTCGTGCACGACGCCCTTGTCCCGGATCACGGTCATGACCCGCCGGCGCGCGTGGAGATCACCGCGCTTGGCGAAGGTCACCATCCGCTCGGCGAGGGGCCGCAGCCGCTTGGCCTTGGCCTCGGTGGTCGTGATCCGGCGGTGCGCGAACAGCGAGGTCGCCAGGTTGGCGAGCATCAGCCGCTCGTGCGCCGGACCCCCGCCGAGGCGTGGTCCCTTCGTGGGCGTGGGCATGTCAGCGCTCTCCCGTTCGCGTCGTCGCGGTGGTGCCGTCCGTCGGTGCCGGGGTCGTCGCCGGCATCACAGCTGCTCGTCCTCGACGGCCGAGGTGTCCTCGTCGTCGTAGCCGTCGGAGAACGTGACGCTGTCGCTGAAGGACGCGATGACCGAGCTCGGGTCGAACCCGGGGGGGCTGTCCTTGAGCGACAGACCGAGGTTCGCCAGCTTCGCCTTGACCTCGTCGATCGACTTGGCACCGAAGTTGCGGATGTCGAGGAGGTCGGCCTCGCTGCGGCCCACGAGCTCGCCGACCGTGTGGATCCCCTCGCGCTTGAGGCAGTTGTACGACCGCACCGTGAGGTCGAGGTCCTCGATCGGCAGCGCCAGGTCGGCGGCGAGGGCGGCGTCGTTGGGCGACGGGCCGATGTCGATGCCCTCGGCGTCGACGTTGAGCTCCCGCGCCAGGCCGAACAGCTCGGTCAGTGTCTTGCCGGCACTGGCCATGGCGTCACGGGGCAGCATCGACGGCTTGGTCTCGACGTCGACCACGAGCCGGTCGAAGTCGGTGCGTTGCTCGACGCGGGTCGCCTCGACCCGGTACGTCACGCGCTTGACGGGCGAGTAGATCGAGTCGACGGGGATGCGGCCGATCTCGGCCTCGCCCGACTTGTTCTGGGCGGCGGAGACGTACCCACGGCCACGCTCGACCGTGAACTCGATCTCCAGGCGGCCCTTGTCGTTGAGGGTCGCGATGACGAGGTCGGGATTGTGCACGACGACGCCGGTGGGCGGGTTGATGTCGCCCGCGGTGACCAGGCCGGGGCCCTGCTTGCGCAGGTACATCGCGACGGGCTCGTCGAACTCGCTGGAGACCACGAGTTCCTTGAGGTTGAGGATGATGTCGGTGACGTCCTCGGTGACGCCGGGGATGGTCGAGAACTCGTGGAGGACCCCGTCGATGCGCAGGCTGGTGACAGCCGCGCCGGGGATGGACGACAGCAGCGTGCGGCGCAGGCTGTTGCCGATGGTGTAGCCGAAGCCGGGCTCGAGCGGCTCGATGACGAACCGCGAGCGGAGGTCGCCGACGACCTCTTCGGTGAGGGTGGGGCGCTGGGCGATGAGCACGGTGGATGTCCTTCCCGCGGGTGCCCGCTATTTGACGACCCGCGATGTGCGCGGCGCGGCCGGGCTTTCCGGCCGCGCCGTCCTGCTGTGCTGCCGTTCAGGTTGCGTGGGGTGCGTGTTGCGGTGGAGAGGTGTTACTTCGAGTAGAGCTCGACGACCAGCTGCTCCTGCACCTGGGTGTCGATGGCGGCGCGCTGCGGGGTCCCGTGGACCAGGATCCGCATCTGGTCGGGCACCGAGGTGATCCAGGCCGGGACCGTCTTCTCGCCGGCCTCGGCCCGGGCGACCACGAACGGCGTGATCTCCGTGCTCTTCGGCTTGACGGCGATGATGTCGTTCGCCTTCACCTGGTAGCTCGGGATGTCGACCTTGTGGCCGTTGACGGTGAAGTGACCGTGGCGGACCAGCTGGCGGGCCATGTCACGGCTCTTGGCGAAGCCCGCGCGGTAGACGACGTTGTCGAGGCGCGCCTCGAGGATCGCCAGGAGGTTGTCACCGGTCTTGCCCGACCGGCGCGACGCCTCTTCGTAGTAGCCACGGAACTGCTTCTCGAGCACGCCGTAGATGCGCGCCATCTTCTGCTTCTCGCGCATCTGGAGCAGGTACTCGCTCTCCTTGATGCGCGCCCGGCCGTGCTCACCCGGCGGGTACGGGCGGATCTCGATCGGGCACTTCGGGGAGTCGCACTTGGCGCCCTTGAGGAAGAGCTTGGTCTTCTCGCGGCGACAGCGCTTGCAGTCCGCACCGGTGTAACGAGCCATGTCTCTCCTCCCCTCAGACCCGACGACGCTTCGGCGGGCGGCAGCCGTTGTGGGGCTGCGGCGTGACGTCGGCGATCGACCCGACCTCCAGGCCCGCCGCGGTCAGCGAGCGGATCGCGGTCTCGCGCCCGGAGCCGGGGCCCTTGACCAGGACGTCGACCTTGCGCATGCCGTGCTCCTGGGCCCGGCGGGCGGCCGCCTCGGCAGCCATCTGCGCGGCGAACGGCGTCGACTTGCGCGAGCCCTTGAAACCGACCTGGCCGGCCGAGGCCCAGGCGATGACGGCGCCGGCGGGATCGGTGATCGAGACGATGGTGTTGTTGAACGTCGATTTGATGTGCGCGACGCCCACGCTGACATTCTTCCGCTCCTTGCGGCGCGGCTTGCGCGAGGCGCCCGCGGTACGGGACTTGGGTGGCATGCGGCGGCTGGTCCTTACTTCCTACCGGGCTTCTTCTTGCCGGCGACGGTCTTCTTGGGGCCCTTGCGGGTGCGGGCGTTCGTCTTGGTGCGCTGGCCGCGGACGGGGAGGTGGCGGCGGTGGCGCAGCCCCTCGTAGTTCCCGATCTCGACCTTGCGCCGGATGTCGGCGGCGACCTCGCGCCGGAGGTCGCCCTCGACGCGATACTGCGCCTCGATGTGGTCGCGCAGGGCGACCAGTTCCTCCTCGGTCAGGTCGCGCACCCGGGTGTCCGGGTTCACGCCGGTGGCCGCGAGCGTCTCGTGCGAGCGCGTGCGGCCGACGCCGAAGACGTAGGTCAGGGCGACCTCGACCCGCTTGTCGCGGGGGAGGTCGACTCCGACGAGCCGTGCCATGCGGTGCCTTTCCGTCGACGGAGGTCTCGGGCGTCACCGGTCCGGGCCGCGCAGCAGTCCGGTCCCCGGCCTCCGACCGGGGGTGTCGTCCGGGACGGCGGGCGTCCCGGGGGCGGGTGACGTGGGTGGTGGTGAGGGGTGATGAGGGGTGGTGCGGTGACGCCGGTGATCAGCCCTGGCGCTGCTTGTGGCGCAGGTTGGTGCAGATCACCATGACGCGGCCGTGCCGGCGGATGACGCGACAGTTGTCGCAGATCCGCTTGACGCTCGGCTTGACCTTCATGGCCGTGGCTCCCTCGGACGAGGCGGGGTGGGTCACTTGTAGCGGTAGACGATCCGACCGCGGGACAGGTCGTACGGGCTGAGCTCCACCACCACGCGGTCCTCGGGGAGGATCCGGATGTAGTGCTGGCGCATCTTGCCCGAGATGTGGGCGAGCACCTTGTGACCGTTGCTGAGCTCCACGCGGAACATCGCGTTCGGCAGGGCCTCGACCACGGTGCCCTCGATCTCGATGACGCCGTCCTTCTTCGGCATGTCCTCCGCTACCCGTCGTCGCTCCCGCAGGAGCATCCACTAGATCGTGTCGTGTGTGAACCGGCCCACGCGTGAGGCGTCCCGTCCACCCGGACCAGCCGCGGGGGCGAACGGGACGAAGAAGCTTCGTGTGCCGACCGGTAACCATACGTCATGCGGCCGACGAGGTGAAATCCGCTTCCGGCCGGACGTCACCCGGGCAGCGGCCCAGGCCGCCTCGCCGGCGTCGGTCGGCCCGTCCACCGGACCCGCGAAGCGAGGAGTGTCCTTCGACGACCGGTGCCCCTCGTTCGTCCGGGGTCCTGGTCCGGCGACCGCAGCGTGGTTCACCCGGCGCCGCCGGTCGATCGCTCGCCCGTCATTGCGCGGGTCCGCCCCGCGACCACCAGCACCAGCCCGAGCGCCACCAGGGCCACCCCGACCCAGCCGGACGCGGTCAGCGACTCCCCCAGCACGAGCACCCCGAGCAGGGCCGCGGTCACCGGCTCGGCCAGCGAGAGGGTGGCCGCCTCGGCGGCGGAGATCCGGCGCAGGGCGTACCCGAACAGGAGATAGGCGACCGCGAGCGTGGCGACGGCGAGGTAGGCCGCCGCGGCGGCCCCGCCGGCTGTCGCCGCCCACCCGGGGGGCGAGGCCAGGAGCACCGGGACGAGGATCAGCGCTCCGCCGCCGAACAGCACGCCCATGACGCCGCCCGCGGGCAGGCCGGCGCGGATCAGGGTGGCCGACCCGGCCGCATAGACCGCGTAGCAGGCGCCGGCGGCGAGCGCGGGCCAGGCCGCCCACACCCCACCCGCACCGGCGCCGACGAGCAGGACGAGGCCCGCGACCGCCACGGCCGTGGCGAGCGTCCACCGCCCCCCGGGAGCCCGGCGGGTGATCAGCCACCACAGCAGTCCGGTGAGGACGGGCGCGCTGCCGAGCGCCACCAGGGTCCCGCGGGTGACACCGACTGCCGCGACCGCCTGGAAGAAGAACACCTGGTACCCGACCACGGCGGCGATCCCCGCCGCCGCCCACCACAGCGCCCGGCACCCCGTGACGCCCCGCAGGACCGCGGCCACGGCCGACCGCGTCGCCGGGGCTGCCGCGGCCGCCAGCAGCAGACCGCCGCCGACGAGCCGGACCGCGGCGACCGACGCCGGATCCGCACCGGGAGCACCCAGCGCCGCGGCGGTCCCGGCCGTCCCCCACAGCACGGCGGCGCCGACCAGGAGGAGCGAGCCCCGGGCAGGCGGGACCGAGGTCATCGGGGCGGGTCGCCTCCGACATCTGGACGCGCGACGCCGCCGGCCGGGCAGGGGGTCCCCGCGCTCGGCATGATCGCTGTCTGCGGAGGGTTGCGCATGATCAGGCCAGCGTCGATCGTGCGCAACCCTCCGCAAACCGTGATCTTCAACGGCCGAGCCCGTCAGCCGGCGAGCGACGACGCCGGGACCCCCCGGCGCGCCAGCTCGCCGACCCCACCGTCCTCGGCGGTCAGCACCCAGAGGCCGTCGTCCAGCACGGCCACCGTGTGCTCGAAGTGCGCCGCCCGGGACCCGTCGGCCGTGGCGACCGTCCAGTGGTCGTCGAGCTCGACGGTCTCCGGCGACCCGATCGTCACCATCGGCTCGATCGCCACGCACAGCCCCGGCCGGACCCGGGGCCCGCGCTCGCGCACCCGGTGGTTGAGGACCTCCGGCTCCTCGTGCATCTCCCGGCCGATGCCGTGCCCGGTGTAGCCCTCGACGATGCCCCAGGGGCCGTCCGGCGCCGAGCTGACGTGGTCGTCAACGGCGTCCCCGACGGCCCCGAGCCGCCGCGCCCCCGCGAGGGCGGCGATCCCGCACCACAGCGCCTCGCGCGTGACGTCGAGGAGCGCGGCGTCGCGGGCGCCCGCCGGCTCGCCGACGACCCCGGTGAACGCGGCGTCGCCGTGCCAGCCGTCGACGATCGCCCCGCAGTCCACGCCCACGAGGTCCCCGTCGGCCAGCACCCGCGGACCGGGGACGCCGTGGACCACCTCGTCGTTGACGGAGGTGCAGATGACACGGGGGAACGGCGGGGAGCCGTAGCCGAGGAACGAGGGCGTCGCCCCGGCACTGCGGATGACGGCCGCGGCCACGTCGTCCAGCTCCGCGGTGGTGACCCCCGGTGCCAGGGCCGCCTCGACGGCGTCCAGGGCACGGCGGACCACCAGGCCGGCGACCCGCATCCGCCGGACCTCGTCCGGGGTCTTGAGCCGGATGCGCGGACGCCCGAAGGTCCGCGGGCTCACGACACGCGGTGGCCGAGAGCTGCGAGCACCCGTCCGGTCACGTCGTCCACGGACCCGATCCCGTCGACGGTGACGAGCAGCCCCCGCCCGGCGTACACCTGGACGAGCGGGGCCGTCTGCTCGTCGTAGACATCGAGACGATGGGCGATCACCTCCGGGGTGTCGTCCGTGCGACCGTCGGTCTCGGCGCGCTTGACCAGCCGCGTCATCAGCTCGTCCCGGTCGACGACCAGCTCGACGACCCGGCTCAGCGCGGCGCCGTGCCCGGCGAGCATCGCGTCGAGGGTCTCGACCTGCTGCCCGGTGCGCGGGTACCCGTCGAGCAGGAACCCGTCCGCGACGTCCGGCTCGGCGAGCCGGTCGGCGACCATGGCGTTCGTCACGTCGTCCGGCACGTACTCGCCCGCGTCGACGTACTGCTTGGCGCGACGCCCCAGCTCCGTCCCCTCGCTGACGTTGGCCCGGAAGATGTCCCCGGTCGAGACGGCCGGCACGCCGAGGCGCCCGGCGATCCGGCGTGCCTGGGTGCCCTTGCCCGCCCCCGGGGGCCCCAGGAGGACCAGCCGCATCAGCGCAGGAACCCTTCGTAGTTGCGCTGCTGCAGCTGCGAGTTGATCTGCTTCACGGTCTCCAGGCCGACCCCCACGATGATGAGGATGCTGGTGCCCCCGAACGGGAAGTTCTGGTTGGCGTCGATGAGCACGAGGGCGATCAACGGGATGAGCGCGACCACCCCGAGGTACAGCGACCCGGCGAACGTCAGCCGGCTGAGGACGTAGTCGAGGTACTCCGCGGTCGGTCGGCCCGCGCGGATGCCCGGCACGAAGCCGCCGTACTTGCGCATGTTCTCGGCGACCTCCTCCGGGTTGAAGGTGATCGCCACGTAGAAGTACGTGAAGAAGATGATCATCCCGAAGTACACCGCCATGTACAGCGGGTGGTCCCCGGTGACGAGGTACCGCGAGATCCAGCCGGCCCAGGCGGAGTCGGAGTCGAACTGGGCGAGCAGGCCCGGCAGGTACAGCAGCGACGAGGCGAAGATGACGGGGATGACGCCGGCCTGGTTCACCTTGAGCGGGATGTAGGTGCTGGTGCCGCCGAACGTCCGCAGGCCCACCATCTTCTTCGCGTACTGGACGGGGACGCGGCGCTGGCTCTGCTCGACGAAGACCACGGCCGCCACGACGACCAGGCCGATCGCGATGACGACGACCATCGTCTCGATGCTGCGCTGCTGGGCGATCTGCCACAGCGCCGAGGGGAAGGTCGCGGCGATCGACGTGAAGATGAGCAGCGACATCCCGTTGCCGACGCCCCGGGAGGTGACGAGCTCGCCCAGCCACATGACGAGACCGGTGCCGGCCGTCATGACGACGATCATCTGGACGATGATGATGATGCGCTGGTCGGGGACCACCGGGTAGACCGCGGGGTCGCACAGGCCGCCGAACACCCCGTTGTCCCGGGCCAGCGTGACGAACGTCGTCGACTGGAGGATGGCCAGCCCGATCGTCAGGTACCGGGTGTACTGGGTGAGCTTCGCGGTCCCGCTCTGGCCCTCCTTCTTCAGCTCCTCGAACCGCGGGATCACGACCGTCAGCAACTGGATGATGATGCTGGCCGTGATGTACGGCATGATCCCGAGAGCGAAGATCGACAGCTGGAGGAGCGCGCCCCCGCTGAAGAGGTTGAGCAGGCCGAACACGTTCGCCCCGCCGCCGTCGCGGGCCAGGGCCACGCACTGCTGCACGTTGCCGTAGTCGACGCCCGGCGTGGGGACGAAGGACCCCAGGCGGAAGATCGCCAGGATCGCCAGGGTGAAGAGGATCTTGTTGCGCAGGTCGGGCGTGCGGAACGCCCGCACGAACGCGCCGAGGCTGACCACGAGCACCTCCTGTCAGACCCGCGCGTCGGGCGGGAATGCCGTTTCGGACCCTAACACCCGGTGCCGGAAGGCCCGGCCGGTCGACCGCGCGCTCAGCCCTCGCCGTCGCGCGGCGCCAGCTCGGTCACCGTGCCGCCGGCGGCGGTGATCTTCGCTCGGGCGGACGCCGACACCCGGTGCACCGTGACGTCCAGGGCGACGCCGAGGTCGCCGTCGCCGAGCACCTTGACCCGCTCGCCCTTGCGGACCGCGCCGCGCGCGACGAGGTCGTCGACCCCGATGCTGCCGCCGTCCGGGTACAGCTCGGCCAGGCGCTCGACGTTCACGACCTGGTACTCGGTGCGGAAGCGGTTGCGGAACCCGCGCAGCTTCGGCAGCCGCATGTGCAGCGGCGTCTGGCCGCCCTCGAAACGGTCGGGGACCTGGTAGCGGGCCTTCGTGCCCTTGGTCCCGCGACCCGCGGTCTTGCCCTTGCCGCCCTGGCCCCGACCGACCCGGGTCTTGGCGGTGCGGGCACCGGGCGCCGGGCGCAGGTGGTGCACCTTGAGGGCGTGCTCGCCGGCGGCCGGCGACTCGGGCGTCCCGTCCGGCGCCGACCTCGTCCTGGCGGCCATCACTCCACCTCCTCGACCGCGACCAGGTGGGCCACGGTCCCGACCATGCCCCGGATCTCGGGGCGGTCCTCCTTGACGACGGTGTCCCCCACCCGCTTGAGGCCGAGGCTGCGGACGGTCTCGCGCTGGGCGTGGGTGCCGCCGATCGTGCTGCGCCGCTGCGTCACCTTGAGCCGGCGGGCGGCCGGGCGCTCGGCGGGACGCTTCGCGGCGCTCACGACGCCGCCCGGGCGGGCTGGGCCTTGGCGGCCTCGCGGGCACGGAGCAGGGCGGCCGGGGCCACCTCGGCGAGCGACTTGCCACGGCGCGCGGCGACCGACTCGGGCCGCTCGAGCTTGCGCAGCGCCGCGATCGACGCCTGGACGATGTTGAGCGCGTTGTCGGAGCCCAGCGACTTGCTCAGCACGTCGTGGATGCCCGCGCACTCCAGCACGGCGCGCACCGGGCCGCCGGCGATGACGCCGGTACCGGGGGCGGCGGGCCGCAGCAGGACGACGCCGGCCGCGGCGTGCCCCTGCACCGGGTGCGGGATGGTCGCGCCGATCCGGGGCACCTGGAAGAAGTTCTTCTTCGCGTCCTCGACGCCCTTGCTGATGGCGGCCGGGACCTCCTTGGCCTTGCCGTACCCGACGCCGACGGTGCCGTCGCCGTCGCCGACGATGACGAGCGCGGTGAACGAGAACCGCCGGCCGCCCTTGACGACCTTCGCGACGCGGTTGATGGTCACCACACGCTCGAGGTACTGGCTGCGCTCGCCGGAGTCCGGGCCGCGCCGGTCGTTGCGGTCCCGGCGGTCGCGGCGACCGTCACGACCGCCGTCGCCGCCGGCGCCGCCGCCGGTGCGGCCTCGCTGTGCGGGGGGCATCAGAGGGTCCCTTCGGTGGGGATCGGATGGCGGGTGCCGGCCGGCACCGCGGTGGCACGGGAGCGGGTCACAGCGTGAGCCCCCCCTCGCGGGCGCCGTCGGCGACGGCGGCCACCCGGCCGTGGTACTGGTTGCCGGCCCGGTCGAACACGACCGACTCGACCCCCGCGGCCCTCGCCCGCTCGGCGAGCAGGCGGCCGACGCGACGGGCCTTGGAGGTCTTGTCGGCGGACTCCGCGCGCAGGTCGGCCTCCAGCGTCGACGCCGAGGCCAGGGTGCGGCCCGACGAGTCGTCGACGACCTGGGCGACCATGTGGCGCAGGGACTTGGTGACGACCAGCCGCGGCCGCAGGGCGGTCCCGGTGATGCGGCGGCGGACCCGGGCGTGCCGGCGGGCCCGGGCGGCGACACGCCCGCGACCCCCGTGACGGCTGGTGCGCTCGACGACGGTGGGCATTACTTCTTCCCAGCCTTCCCGGCCTTGCGGCGGACCGCCTCACCCTCGTACCGCACGCCCTTGCCCTTGTACGGCTCCGGGGGACGGATCTTGCGGATGTTGGCGGCGACCTCGCCGACCTGCTGCTTGTCGATACCGACGACGGAGAACCGGGTGGGGTTCTCGACGGCGAACGTGATGCCCTGCGGCGGGCGGACGACGACCGGGTGGCTGAACCCGAGCGCGAACTCGAGGTTCCCGCCGCGGGCCTGGACCCGGTAGCCGGTGCCGTGGATCTCGAGCCTGCGCTCGTACCCGGTGCTGACACCGGTCACCATGTTGGCGACCAGCGAACGGGTGAGGCCGTGCAGCGCCTTGGAGGTGCGCTCGTCGTCGGGGCGTGACACGACGACCCGACCGTCCTCCTGGGCCACCGTGATCGGATCCGGGACGACGTGCTCGAGGGCGCCCTTGGGGCCCTTGACGCGGACCGTCGGTCCGTCGACGGCCACCTCGACGCCCGAGGGGACGGGGATGGGGAGCTTGCCGATGCGGGACACGTCTCCTCCTACCAGACGTAGGCGAGGACTTCCCCGCCCACGCCCTGCTTCGCGGCCTGCCGGTCCGTCAGCAGCCCGGACGACGTCGAGAGGATCGCGATGCCGAGCCCGCCGAGCACGCGCGGCAGGTTCGTCGACTTCGCGTACACCCGCAGGCCGGGCTTGGACACCCGGCGCAGCCCGGCGATCGAGCGCTCGCGGTGCGGCCCGAACTTCAGCTGGATCTCCAGCGTCCGGCCGACCTCGGCGTCCCGCACCGAGTGGGAGGCGATGTAGCCCTCCTGCTGGAGGATCTCGGCGATGTTGGACTTGAGCCGGCTGTAGGGCATGGCCACGCTGTCGTGGTACGCGGAGTTGGCGTTGCGCAGCCGCGTCAGCATGTCCGCGATGGGGTCGGTCATGGTCATGGGATCACCAGCTACTCTTCGTCACGCCAGGCAGCTCGCCGCGGTGCGCCATCTCGCGCAGGCACACGCGGCAGAGCCCGAACACGCGGTACACCGCGCGGGGACGGCCGCAGCGCTGGCAGCGGCTGTACGCGCGGACACTGAACTTTGGCTTGCGGCTGGCCTTCTCGACCAGGGCCTTCTTGGCCATCTCGGATCTCCGTCCCGTGTCTCTGCTCAGTTGTCCCGGAAGGGGAAGCCGAGCCGGCGGAGCAGGCTGCGTCCCTCGTCGTCGGTGCGGGCCGTCGTGACGACCGTGATGTCCATGCCCCGGACCCGGTCGATGCGGTCCTGGTCGATCTCGTGGAACATCGCCTGCTCGACGAGGCCGAAGGTGTAGTTGCCGCGCCCGTCGAACTGCCGCGGGCTCAGGCCCCGGAAGTCGCGGATCCGCGGCAGGGCCAGGGCCAGCAACCGGTCGAGGAACTCCCACATCCGGTCCCCGCGCAGCGTGGCGTGGGCACCGATCGGCATCCCCTCGCGGAGCTTGAACTGGGCGATCGACTTGCGGGCCCGGGTGACCTGCGGCCGCTGCCCGGTGATGGCGGCGAGGTCGCGCACGGCGCCCTCGATGAGCTTGGAGTCGCGGGCCGCCTCGCCGACCCCCATGTTGACGACGATCTTGCTGACCGTCGGCACCTGCATGACGTTGGCGAAGCCGAACTCCTCGCGCAGCGCGGGGGCGATCTCCTCGCGGTAGCGCAGCTTGAGCCGCGGCGCGGGAGCGGCCGGCGCGGTCGGCGTCCGGTCCGCGGTGGCGTCCGCTGTGGTGGTCACGAGATCTCCTCACCGGAGCGGCGGGCGATCCGGACCCGGACCGGGCGCGGGCGCCCGTCGCGCTCCTGCTGCTCGACACGGACGCCGACGCGGGTGGGCCGCTTGGTCTTGGGGTCGACCAGGGCCACCTTGCTGACGTGGAGCGGCGCCTCGGTGTGGACCAGGCCCCCGGCGCGGTTGGCGCCCGACGCGGTGCGCCCCGGCTTCACGTGCTTGGTCACCCGGTTGACGCCCTCGACGGTCACCCGCCCGCGCTCGCGGTCCACCGCGATGACGCGACCCGTCTTGCCGCGGTCCCCGCCCCGGGACTGCCGCCCCCCGGCGATGACCACGACCAGGTCGCCCTTCTTGATGCGCATCCGCGGTGGCTTGGCCGCGGCCGGTTGACGGCCCGACATCACAGCACCTCCGGAGCGAGCGAAATGATCTTCATGAACTTCTTGTCCCGCAGCTCTCGGCCGACGGGGCCGAAGATGCGGGTGCCGCGCGGGTCGCCGTCCGGCTTGATGATGACCGCGGCGTTCTCGTCGAACCGGATGTACGAGCCGTCCGCCCGGCGCCGCTCCTTGACGGTGCGGACCACCACGGCCTTGACGACGTCGCCCGACTTGACGTTCCCGCCGGGGATGGCGTCCTTCACGGTGGCGACGATGACGTCGCCGATGCCGGCGTACCGGCGGCCCGAGCCGCCGAGCACCCGGATGCAGAGGATCTCCTTGGCACCGGTGTTGTCGGCGACCCGCAGCCGCGACTCCTGCTGGATCACTCAGATCACCGGGCCTTCTCGAGGACCTCGACCAGGCGCCAGCGCTTCGTGGCCGACAGCGGACGGGTCTCCATGATGAGGACGAGGTCGCCGACACCCGCCGTGTTCTGCTCGTCGTGCGCCTTCACCCTGCTGCTGCGGCGCACGACCTTGCCGTAGAGCGGGTGCTTGACCCGGTCCTCGACGGAGACCACGACCGTCTTGTCCATCTTGTCGCTGACGACGTAACCGCGGCGCGTCTTGCGGTACGGCCGGCCCTCGTGCCCGGCGTCCGCGGAGACGGGGGCGGCCGTGCTCGTCGCGGCGGCGCCCTCCGTGGCCGTCGTGTCAGCGGCGGTGGTGTCGCTGCTCACGAACCGACCTCCTGCTGGCTGATGCCGAGCTCGCGCTCGCGCATGATCGTGTAGATGCGGGCGATATCACGCCGGACGGCGCGCAGCCGGCCGTGGCTCTCGAGCTGGCCGGTGGCCGAGGCGAACCGGAGGTTGAACAGCTCCTCCTTGGCCTTGCGCAGCTCCTCGACGAGGCGGTCGTCGTCGAACGTCCGGAGGTTCGCGGGGTTGAGGTCGGTACTGCCGACGGCCATCAGGCCTCCCCTCCCTCACGCACGACGATCTTGCACTTCATGGGCAGCTTGTGCATGGCCCGGGTGAGGGCGTCCCGAGCCGTCCGCTCGTTCGGGTAGGACAGCTCGAACATCACCCGGCCCGGCTTGACGTTGGCGATCCACCACTCCGGGGAGCCCTTGCCGGACCCCATCCGGGTCTCCGCCGGCTTCTTGGTGAGCGGGCGGTCGGGGTAGATGTTGATCCACACCTTGCCACCGCGGCGGATGTGCCGGGTGATGGCGATCCGGGCCGCCTCGATCTGACGGTTGGTGACGTACGCGGGCTCCAGGGCCTGCAGGCCGTAGTCGCCGAAGGACACCGCGGTGCCGCCGGTGGCGGCCCCGCTGCGCTTCGGGTGGTGCTGCTTGCGGTGCTTGACCCGACGCGGGATGAGCATGCCTCAGCCCTCCTGCCTCTGCTCGGTGCCGGCCGGCGCCGCCTGGGCGGCGGCGACCTGCTCGGCCGCGGCCTCCACCGCAGCGGCGGCGGCCGCCTCGGCGACGGC
>JBHJOJ010000054.1:0-6493 GCA_050329835.1 Kineosporiaceae bacterium
CGGGCGCCGGGGACGGAGCGGGCACTGCGGGGCGGGAGCCCGGGCGGGGCAGGCGCTGGGCCGGGCTCGCTGCCACCGACGCCGAGCACGCGGCGGCCGAGCGCCGCCGCCGCGCGGACCGCTGGGGCGGCGGCCGGGTCGACCGGCTGCCCGACCGGTGCCGGGCCACGGTGTGCGGGACGCTGCGCTCGGTGCGGCTGTGCCCCACCGAGTCCTCGTGCACGCTGGAGGCGGAGCTGTGCGACGGCACCGGCACCGTGCTCCTGGTGTGGCTGGGCCGCCGCCGGGTGCCGGGGCTGGAGCCGGGCCGCTCCCTGCGGGTCCACGGCACAGTGACCGACCGCGCCGGCCGGCGGATCATGTACAACCCCCGGTACGAGCTGCTGCCGGTCGACGCATGACGGCGCCCGCCGTCGAGGGCGCCCCCACCACCGTCGAGGAGCTGGTGCGCTCGCAGCTGCTGCGGGCGCTCGGCGGGTGGCGGGGCACGGCCGAAGCGGCGCTGCCGATCCTCGCCTTCCTCGCGGTGTGGTGGTGGCGCAGCGAGGCGGCCGGCGACCCCGGCGCCCTGCGCCAGTCCCTGCTCGCCGCGGGGGTCGTCATGGCGGTGCTCGTGGTGACGCGCGTCGCCCAGCGCCAGACGCTGCAACACGTGCTGTCCGGGGTGGTGGGCCTCGTGATCGCCGCCGTGCTGGCCCTGCGGACGGGCAACGCCTCCGACGTCTTCCTGCCCGGGATCCTCTACAACCTCGTGCTCGCCGTGCTCTTCGGCGCCTCAGTCCTGCTGCGCTGGCCGCTGCTCGGCCTCGCGTACGGCGCCCTGGTGGGCGACGTCTCCGGCTGGCGCTCCCGGCCCGAGGTGGTCCGGCTGTTCCAGCGGCTCACCGCGGTCTTCGTCGCCTCGTACGCCCTGCGGGTGGTCGTCCAGCTGCCGCTCTACCTCGCGGGGTCGGTGACGGTGCTGGGGATCGCCAAGCTCGTCCTCGGCTGGCCGCTGCTCGCGCTGGTGGTCGTCGTCATCGGCGCGATGCTCGCCCGCGGCCGCACCCCGATCGAGCACCCCGGCGAGCGGCCGCTCGAGCCCTGACGGTCACCCGGCGCGGACCCGCTCCAGGACTTCCGGCGCGACGTTGCCCCCGCACGACACCGCCAGCACGCTGCCGGCGCCGTCCCGTACCCGCCTCCGGGCGGCCGCGAGGGCGACCGCGGCGGCGCCCTCGACGACGTCGTGGCTCCGCGCGGCCTCCCGCATGGCACGGGCGATGTCGGCCTCGTCCACCAGGCACCAGGCGTCGACCAGCTCCGTGCACAGCGCCAGGGTGATCGCGCCCGGCTCCACCCCGCCGGCCGTCCCGTCCGACAGGGTCGGGGCGGCGTCGACCGTCACGATCCGCCCGGCGGCGACGGAGGCCGCCATCGCGGCGTCCGCCGCGGGCGAGGCGCCGACCACCGCGGTCCCGGGCCAGGCCTGCGCCAGTACCGACGCGATCCCGGCGATCAGGCCGCCGCCGCCGACCGCGACGACGACCTCGTCCGGCGGGGCCCAGCCGTGGTCGGCGACCTGCTCCACCAGCTCCAGCGCGATCGTGGCCTGGCCGGCCACCACGTCCGGGTCGTTGTACGGCGACAGGTAGCGGGCGCCCGTCCGCCGGGCGAGCTCCCGCCCCGCCAGCTCGGCCGCCAGGCCGTCCCCGTCGACCTCCCGCACCTCGACCCCGAGGGCCGCGATCGCCCCCACCTTGCGCGGCGAGGCGCCGCGGGGCACCACGACCTGCCCCTCGCCGCCGAGCACCGTCAGGGCGTGGGCGACCCCGAGGCCGTGGTTGCCGGAGGACGCCGCCACCACCGGCACCCCGGGGTGCGCCGAGAGCGCGGCGAGGGCGCCACGGACCTTGAAGGACCCGGTGTGCTGGCGGTGCTCTGCCTTGACCAGCAGCGGGCCCCACCGCTCGACCCCGGTCGGCCGGAGGTGGGCGCCGATCCGCAGCCGCGCCGCCCGGGCGGCCGCAGCCACCTCGGCGGGTGCCGTCACCGTGCTGTCACTGGGCCGTCGCCGGGCCGTCGCCGTCCGCGCGGGGGACGGCGAGGAACCGCTCGAGCTCGGCCTCGGAGTCGGCGACGGTGACGAAGAGCAGCTCGTCCCCGCCCTCCAGGGTGTCGTCCGGGGTCGGGGCGAGCGGGATCCGGTCGCGCAGGATGCACGTGAGGACGGTGTCGGGTGGCCACGTGACCTCGCGCAGGACCGTGCCCACGACGGGTGAGTCCAGCGGCAGGGTGAACTCGACGAGCTCCGCCCGCGAGGCCGTGAACGAGAACAGCCGGACCAGGTCCCCGACCTCGACGGCCTCCTCGACCAGCGCGGTCATGAGGCGGGGGGTGGAGACCGCGACGTCGACGCCCCAGTTCTCGTCGAACATCCACTCGTTCTTGGGGTTGTTGACGCGGGCGACCGTGCGCGGCACCCCGAACTCGGTCTTGGCCAGCAGCGCCACCACGAGGTTGGCCTTGTCGTCACCGGTCGCCGCGACGAGGACGTCGCACTCGGTGGGGTCGGCCTCGGCGAGGCGCTCCAGCTCGCAGCAGTCGGCGAGCAGCCACCGCGCCTGCGGGACCCGGTGCGGCTTGATGGCCGACTCGTCCCGGTCCAGCAGCAGCACCTCGTGGCCCTTGCCGGTGAGCTCGCGGGCGATGGACCGTCCCACGATGCCCGCCCCGGCGATGACGACGCGCATCAGCCGGGCCCGCCCTGGGCCGCCGCCTCCGCCGCCCGCCCCGTGCCCACGCGCACCAGCGCGTGGACCACGTCGCCGTCCTGCACCACGGTGTCGGGGTCGGGGAAGACCGCCGAGCCCAGGCGCAGCAGGTACGCGATGCGCGCCCCCGCCGCCGCTTCCAGGCGCGTGACCCGCTGGCCGACCCATGCCGGGTCGACCGGCAGTTCGACCAGTGAGACGCCGCCCGTGGGATCGGTCCACTCCGGCGAGGAGTCCGTCGGAAGCAGCCGCCGCAGCATCTGCTCCGACGTCCACGGCACCGTGGCCACCGTCGGGATGCCGAGCCGTTGGTACACCGCCGCCCGCCCGGGGTCGTAGATCCGGGCCACCACCCGCTCCACGCCGTAGGTCTCGCGGGCGGTCCGCGCCGCGAGGATGTTGCTGTTGTCGCCGCTGCTCACGGCCGCGAACGCGTACGCCTCGGCGATGCGCGCCGCCACCAGGGTGTCCCGGTCGAAGCCGACCCCCGTGACGCGTTCGCCGCCGAAGCCGGCGGGCAGCCGGCGGAACGCGTGCGGGTCCTGGTCGATGACGGCGACCGTGTGACCCAGCTGCTCGACGTCGTGGGCCATCCGGGAGCCGACCCGGCCGCACCCCATGACCACGAAGTGCACGCGAGCACCGTAGTCGCCGATTCCCTACGCTCCCGACGTGCGGTCCGTGTTCGACGTGCCCAAGCGGGTCCTGCTGGGCCGGGCCCGCCCCTCGGGGGAGGCCGAACGGACGTTGCTGCCCAGGCGGCTCGCCCTGCCGGTGTTCGCCTCCGACCCCGTGTCGTCGGTGGCCTACGCCGGCCAGGAACTGCTGCTCATCCTCGCCCTCGGCGGGGTGGCGCTGCTCGCGGTGGCGCCGTCGGTCGCCCTCGCCGTGTGCCTGGTGGTGGCGATCGTCGTCGTCTCCTACGGCCAGGTGGTCCGGGCCTACCCGGGCGGGGGCGGCTCGTACGCGGCGGCGAGCGAGAACCTGGGCCCCCGGGCCGGCCGGGTGACCGCGGCGGCGCTCACCGTGGACTACGTCCTCACCGTCGCGGTCTCGACGGCCGCCGCCGCCCAGACCGTGGTCGGCGTCCTGCCCGCGCTGCGCGGGTACGAGCTGGTCCTCGCCATCGTGGGGGTGCTGCTCGTCATGCTCGTCAACCTCCGTGGCCGGCGCGAGTCGGGCTGGGCGGCGATGGTCCCGGTCTACGGGTTCGTCCTGGTGGTCGGCGTGACGGTGGCGGTGGGCCTGGTCCGGGCCGGCCTGGGCGACGCCCCGCGGGCGCCGAGCGCCGACCTCGTCCTCGCCGACACCGTGCCGCCGGAGTCGTGGCTGCTCCTCGTGCCGCTGGTGCTGCGCGCCTTCGCCAGCGGCGGCGCCGCCCTGGCCGGGGTCGAGGCGATCTCCAACGGGACCCCCTCGTTCCGCCCGCCGCGGGCGCGCAACGCCGCCACCACGCTGCTCGTCGTCGGCGGCATCACGGTGGCCCTGTTCGGCGGGGTCATCGTGCTGGCCCGCGTGGCCGACGTCCGCCTCGCCGCCAGCCCCTGCGACTTCGCGAACCTGCCGGACTGCGAGACCGCCACCCAGGAGGGCCTGCTGCCGCAGCTGGCGAGCGCGGTCTGGGGCGCCGGCAGTGCCGCCGTCCCGCTCATGGTCGTGGTGACGGTCGGGGTCCTGCTGGGGGCGGCGAACAGCGCGTACAACGGGTTCCCGCTGCTGGCCGCGGTGCTGGCCGAGGACCGGTACGCCCCCCGGCAGCTGGCACACCGGGGCGACCGGCTGGCCTACACGAACGGCATCGTCTTCCTGTCGGTGGCGGCCGTCCTCGTGCTGCTCGCCGTGACCGCCGACGTCAGCCGGCTGGTCGACCTGTACCTGCTCGGACTGCTGCTGTCGTTCACCCTGGCGCAGCTCGGCATGGCGCGGCGGTTCCGGGGCGAGCTGGCCGTGGCGACCGCCCGGACCCGCTGGGGCGCCCGGGGCCGGCTGGCCCTGGCCGCCGTCGCCGCGCTGTCCACCGGGACGGTGTTCCTCGTCAGCGCCGTCGTCAAGATCCCGATCGGGGCCTGGGCGACGGTGCTCGCCGGCGTCCTGCTGTACCTGCTCATGCGGGCGGTGCGCAGCCACTACGACACGGTCGCCGACCGGCTGGCCCTCGACGACTTCCGCGAGACGATGCCGGCCCGGGTGCACGCCGTCGTCCTGGTGTCCCGGCTCCACAAGCCCGTGCTGCGAGCGCTGGCCTACGCCCGGGCGACCCGCCCGGCCACCCTCGAGGCGGTGACGGTCGCGGTCGAGCCGGCGGCGGCCGCGACCGTCCTCGAGGAGTGGGAGCGCCGCCGCATCCCGGTGCCCCTGCGGGTGCTCGACGCCCCCTACCGCGAGGTCACCGGCCCCCTCATGGCGTACGTCGCCGAGCTGCGCCGGCGCCACCCCCGCGACGCCGTCACGGTCTTCGTGCCGGAGTACGTGGTCGGGCGGTGGTGGCAGGCCTTCCTGCACAACCAGTCGACGCTGTGGCTCAAGAGCCGGCTGGAGGCCGCGCCGGGCGTCATGGTGGTGTCCGTGCCCTGGCTGCTCACCGACCCGGACGGGCGGCAGCTCGCCGCCGCCCTGCCGCGGCACGCGGAGCCGCCCGGGTGAGCGGGGTCGGCGCCGGGACGGAGGTCGTGGTCGAGGTCGGCGCCCCGGCCCACGGTGGGCACGCGGTCGCGCGGCTGCCGGCCGAGGACGGGCCGGGGCGGGTGGTCTTCGTGCGGCACGCCCTGCCCGGGGAGCTGGTGCGGGTCCGGGTCACCGAGGGCCGGGAGCGCGACCGGTTCTGGCGGGCGGACGCCGTCGAGGTGCTCCGCGCCTCGCCGGACCGGGTGAGCCCGCCCTGTCCGGTGGCCGGGCCGGGCGGCTGCGGCGGGTGCGACCTGCAGCACGCGTCGCTGCCGGCCCAGCGCCGCTGGAAGGCGGCGGTGGTCGCCGACGTCCTGGCCCGGATCGGGCGCCTGGACCCGGCCGGCATCCCGCCCGTCGTCGTCGAGGCCCTGCCGGGGCCGGGCGCCGAGGACGGGCTGCGCTGGCGGGGCCGTGTGCGCTTCGCCGTCGGCCCGGGCGGGCGGCTCGGGTTCCGCCGGCACCGCTCCCACGACGTCGTCGCGGTCGAGGACTGCCCCGTCGTGCACCCGGACGTGCTCGCCGGCGGCGTCACCGGGTCCCGGTGGCCGGGCGCCCGGGAGGTCGCGGTGGCGGCCGGGGACGACGGCCGGGTGGTGCGGGTCGTCCCCCGGGACGGCACGGATCCCGCCCGGGCCGTCGCCCGCGACTGGCGGCGCCCGGCCGGCACCGGGCTCGTCGTGGACCCGCCCGAGCCGGGCCCGCCCCCGGTGCGACGCGGCCGGACCCGGGTCGGTCACGAGGTCGCGGGCGTCCCGGTCCGGCTGCGGGTCGGCCATGACGGTTTCTGGCAGCCGCACCCGGCGGCCCCGGCGGCGTACCTGGCGGCCGTCCGGGACGTCCTCCGCGCCGCTCCGGGCGACCGACTGGCCGACCTGTACGCGGGCGTGGGGCTGTTCGCGGCGGGTCTCGGGGCCGACGTCGGCCCTGCGGGCGAGGTCGTGGCCGTCGAGTCGGACCCGCGCGCGGTCGCCGACGCCCGCCGGTCGCTGCACGACGTCCCCCAGGTCCGCCTGGTCGTGGCACGGGTGGCGGACGCCCTCGCGGCCGGGGAGGTGCCGGCGGGGGCGGGCGTC
>JBHJOJ010000055.1:0-3522 GCA_050329835.1 Kineosporiaceae bacterium
GCGCCGTCCTTGCGGATCGAAGCAGTGAACGAGGCGTCCAGCGCCTGGGCGTCGGCTGGTCCGGTCATGGGATTCCTCCTGTGGGCGACACCGTCATGGGTCGTCGACAGAGACGCCACGGGGACGACGACCTCATCGCCGCGGGTGAACGCTGCCGGCCTACGGCTGCGCGGCGGGTTGGTGGGACCGGGCGTGGGAGCGGGCCGCCAGCTCGGCGGCCGGCCGGGCCTTGCTAGGTTCTCCGGGTGATCCGTTGGTCGGGGGGCCGGCCGTGACGTCGGGCACTGCCCGCCCGGTCCGGTCCCGGCGGCGCCCCGGAGCCGCGACCCGTGTCAAGGCGCTGCTGCTCACCGACTCGGGCCGGGTGTGGGGGGCGACGCTGGTGTCGAGCGCGGCGTTCTTCGCGATCGTCCTTTCGTTCGGATACCCGAGGTCATGGCCGCCCACCCTCGACATCGCCGACGCCCTTCTCCTGGCCTGGGTTCTGTGGTCGGTCCCCTACCTCGTCCTCACCCTCGTCGCGTTCCGCCGGATCACTCCACGGCGGATCGGCGGCCTGGAGCGGCTGCGGCTGAGCCAGCGTCGACGCGGTGGATTGCCGGCCTGGCTGCTCGGGTCACGCGGCTACCAGGGACTCGTCCTCGCGTTGCAGGCGAGCGCGTACGCGCTGTTGGGGGCCGCGTTCGTGCTGCCCGGCGCGCGGGACGCACCGAGCCGTCTCGACGGCGTGCTCTCGGCCGTCATCGCCTTCGCGGCGGTCGTCGCGGCATGGCTCACCGCTCAGGTCGCCTACGCCAACCACTACGCCCACCGGTACTTCCTCGGGGCGCCGGACCGCGGCGGACTGGAGTTCCCCGGCGGGCAGCCGCCCGACTACCTGGACTTCCTGTACTTCGCAACGGCCGTCGGGTCGACGTTCGGGACCACCGACGTCACGGTGACCGGCCGCGGGATGCGGCGGTCCGTCACATGGCACGGCCTGTATAGCTTCGGCTTCAACACCGGCATCGTGGCCGTCACGATCTCCTACCTCGCAGGGGGGTGAGGTGGGAAGGGCGTCGACGGCACGGCGCCCCTACCCTCGGCCGCATGACCGAACCGCCGAACGCAGCCGGTCCCGGCGACCGGCGCGGCGTTGCCGCTCTCGGGGACCGCCCGTGAGCGGCGGGCTCGTCAGCCTGCTGGACGACGTCGCGGCGCTGGCGAGACTCGCGGCGGCGTCCGTGGACGACATCGGGACCGCTGCCGGCCGGGCCGGTGTCAAGGCGGCCGGGGTCGTGGTCGACGACACCGCGGTCACCCCCCGCTACGTGCGGGACGTCGTCGCCGCCCGGGAGCTGCCGGTGGTCCGGCGGATCGCGACCGGGTCCCTGCGCAACAAGGTCCTCGTCATCCTGCCCGCGGCCCTGCTGCTCAGCCAGTTCCTGCCGTGGGCGCTGACGCCGCTGCTCATGGCGGGTGGCGTCTACCTGTGCTTCGAGGGCGCCGAGAAGATCTGGGAACGGGTGAGCGGCCACCACGAGGAGAAGGCGCCGGCCGCGACCGTCGGTCCCGAGCAGGAGGACGCGGTGGTCCGGGGGGCCGTCCGCACCGACTTCATCCTGTCGGCCGAGATCATGGTGATCGCGCTCAACGAGGTGAGCGCCGAGCCGTTCGTCACCCGCCTGCTCGTCCTGCTCGTGGTCGCGATCGCGATCACCGTGCTCGTCTACGGCGTCGTCGCGCTCATCGTCAAGATGGACGACGTCGGCCTGCGCCTGGCCGAGCGGGGGGGCGACGTCGCCCGGTCCGTCGGCCTCGGCCTGGTCCGCGGCATGCCGAAGCTGCTGGCGGGGCTGTCGCTGGTCGGCATCGCGGCCATGGTCTGGGTGGGAGGGCACATCCTGCTGGTGGGCCTGGACGACCTCGGCCTCACGGCGCCGTACGAGGCGGTGCACCGGCTCGAGGAGGCCGCCGCCGACCTGGTGCCCGCCGTCGGCGGGGTCGTGGCGTGGCTGGTCGACACGGCGGCCTCGGCGCTGCTGGGGCTGCTCGTCGGGGCCGTGGTGGTCCTCGTCGTCCACCTCGTGGGGAGGTTCCGTCCCCGCCGCGGCGCCGCTGCGCCGCACTGACGCCGACCGCCGCACTGACGCCGACCGCCGCAGGCCGGGCGCCCGGGAGCAGGGCCGCCCGCTCACGTCCCCGCCTCCGGGGGACACCGGGGTGTCCGTCGCCACCATCACCGAACTGGGGGTCGGGGTTCGTCGGGCGACCGACCCCGTGGCGCGCCGAGGCCGCGAGCGGACCCTGGGGCGCGCCCGCAGATTCGTCCCCCTGCCCTACGACGAGCGGGTGGGGACGAACTCGCCGCCCTGCTGGCGGCGGCCCGTGGCACCGGTCGTGGGTGTGTCCCGAAGATGGTCTGAGTCCCGACGGTGTCGTCCTCGTCGTCCTCATGGGAGGCCCTCGTCGGCAGCGGTGACGGGGCGGCACACCTCGGCGCTCGACCGCCTCCTGACGAGGGTTGCTCCCGGTGCGCACGCACTCACCGATCGTCGCCGGCGATCTCTCGGGTCCGTCTCGCCGACCTCACGTCGTGACCGTCCCGGGCTCACTCGTCGATGCCGAGCTCCTTGCGGGACCGCTTGAGGGTCTTCCACAGCTCCCGGATCCGGTCGTAGGCCTCGGCCTGGGACAGCTTGCCGGAGGTCTCGAGGGTGCAGAGGTACCCCACCTTGTGCGCGAACTCCTGCAGGTTGGAGTTGAAGACGAGGTTCTCGGGGGTGAACTCCCCGCGGTACGTCGCGCGGGGGTAGAGGAACTCGTCCTTGCCGGTGGGTGCATCGGACACCGTCCCTTGGTAGCACTCCTGAACCGGCGACGCGCCCCGGGGGGTCAGGCCGTGACGACTCCGCTCCATCGAGTGACCTCCGCGGCCAGGTCCAGGCGCTCGACGACCGCCGCGGAGTCGTACTCGCCCCACGCCTCGCGCGGCAGCAGCCACATCACCTCGAACTCGTGTCCGTCCGGGTCCGCGCCGTAGAGTGACTTCGTCGCCCCGTGGCTGGACTCGCCCGTCAGCGCCCCGAGGCCGGCCAGCGTGGTGCGGGCCGCGGAGAGGTCGTCGACGGTCGCCACCTGCCACGCCAGGTGGTAGAGCCCGATCGCTCCGCGGGGCGGGCGCGGCGCACCTGCACCCACCCCGAACAGCCCGAGGTCGTGGTGGTTGTCCGACCCCGCCGCCCGCAGGAACGCCGCGTTCGCCCGGGGCTCCCGGGCGACGACGGTGAAGCCGAACGCCTCCTCGTAGAACCGGACGGACCGGTCGAGGTCGGAGACGAAGAGGACGGCGTGGTTGAGGCGGCGTACCGGCACCATGTCCCGGCAACGCCGCCCCCGCCCGCGGCTATGCCCGGTCCGCACCCCGCCGGCCGGCGCGGGCGGCCGCTACCGCACGGACGCCTCCGCCGGCAGCCGGCCCTCGGCGTCCAGGCCGAGCCGCCGCCGGACCCGCTCGCTGCCGCCGAGGACGAGCGGCGGCCG
>JBHJOJ010000056.1:0-10507 GCA_050329835.1 Kineosporiaceae bacterium
CGTCTGACCAGCGTGGCGTCGTCGGCCTCGAGGAAGAGGACGACGAGGTCGACCCCCTTGGCGCGGACGTCCTCCAGCGCGTCGGTGAGCGCCACGAAGAACGCCCGCCCGCGCACGTCGACCACGGCGGCCAGGCGCGGGATGGTGTCACCCGCCCGCAGCGCGAGCTCCGCCAGCGGCGACAGCATCTGCGGCGGCAGGTTGTCGACGACGAACCAGCCCTCGTCCTCCAGGACGTGGGCCGCCGTCGAGCGGCCGGCACCGGACATCCCGGTGACGATGACGAGGCGGGTGGCGCCCCCGTCCGGGTCGGTCAGCAGGTCAGGCATCGCCGTTCATCGTCGCATCCGCCGGCGCCAGGGCGGCGGTGATCGTCGAGGCGAGCCGCGGCCCGATCCCCGGCACCTCGGCGATCTCGTCGGCGCCGGCCGAGCGCAGCCGCTGCACCGACCCGAACCGCTCGAGCAGGGCCTGCTTCCGGGCCGGACCCAGGCCCGGGACGCCATCCAGCTCGCTCGCCAGCGTGCGCCGGGCCCGGGTGGTGCGGTGGTAGGTGTTGGCGAACCGGTGGGCCTCGTCGCGCACGCGCTGCAGCAGGTAGAGCCCCTCCGACGCCCGAGGCAGGACCACCGGGGCGTCGTCGTCGGGCAGCCACACCTCCTCCAGCCGCTTGGCGAGCCCGCACACCGCGACGTCGCCGACCCCGACCTCGGCGAGCGCGGCCACCGCCGCGGCGACCTGCGGCGGCCCGCCGTCGACGACGACGAGGTCCGGCGGATACGCGAACTTCCGGGGCCCGCGGGCGGTGACCCCGTCCGCCCCGGCGGGACCGGCGCCCTGGCCGTCCGCGCCGGCGCCGTCGGGCTCGTCCGCCGGCACGGTGGCGCCGCGCTCGCCGGGGCTGCCCGCGCCCTCGGCGAGGAGCCGGCGGAACCGGCGGACGAGGACCTCCTGCAGTGCCGAGGCGTCGTCGCGGCCCCGGTCGCCCCGGACGGCGAACCGGCGGTACTCCGACTTCCGGGCCAGCCCGTCCTCGAAGACGACCATGGACGCCACCGTGTCCTGGCCCTGGAGGGTCGCGACGTCGTAGCACTCGATCCGCAGCGGCGCGGCCGGCAGGTCGAGGGCGTCCTGAATCTCCTGCAGCGCCCGGCTCCGGGTGGTGAGATCCCCGGCGCGGCGGGTCTTGTGGAGGGTCAGCGACTGCAGTGCGTTCGCCGCCACCGTCCCGGCGAGGGCCTTCTTGTCGCCCCGCTGCGGGACCCGGATCTCGACCCGCGCGCCGCGCAGCCGGCACAGCCACTCGGCGAGCTCGTCCGTCCGGCTCGGCAGCTGTGGCACCAGGATCTCCCGCGGGACGCCCGAGGTCGGGGAGCCGTTGCCGCCGGCCTCGTCGGCGCTGCCGCCGTACACCTGGAGCAGCAGCTGCTCGACGAGCTCGGCGGTCGTGAGGTCCTCGACCTTCTCGACGACCCAGCCCCGCTGGCCGCGGACCCGGCCGTCGCGGACGTGGAAGACCTGGACCGCCGCCTCCAGCTCGTCGTCCGCCAGGGCGAAGACGTCGGCGTCGGTGCCGTCCGGCAGCACCACGGCGTTGCGCTCCAGCGCCCGCCGCAGGGCGCCGAGGTCGTCCCGCAGCCGGGCGGCCCGCTCGAAGTCGAGCTCGCTCGCCGCCGCCTTCATCCGGCGTTCGAGGTCCCGCGTGAAGCGCTGGGTGTTGCCGCCGACGAAGTCGGCGAAGTCGAGGGCGAGGCGCCGGTGGTCCTCGGCCGGGATCCGGCCGACGCAGGGCGCGGAGCACTTCTCGATGTACCCGAGCAGGCACGGCCGGCCGACCTGCCCGGCCCGCTTGAACACGCCGTTGCTGCAGGTCCGGACCGGGAACACCCGGAGCAGCTGGTCGACGGTCTCGCGGATGGCCCAGGCGTGGCTGTACGGGCCGAAGTAGCGGGTCCCCTTCTTCTTCGCCCCGCGCATCACCTGGATCCGGGGGTACTCCTCGCCGAGGGTGACCGCCAGCCAGGGGTAGGACTTGTCGTCGCGGTACCGGACGTTGAAGCGCGGGTCGTACTCCTTGATCCAGGTGTACTCGAGCTGGAGGGCCTCGACCTCGTTGGCGACGACCGTCCACTCCACCCGCGACGCCGTGAGGACCATCTGCTGGGTCCGCGGATGGAGCTGGGAGAGGTCGGCGAAGTACGACGTGAGCCGCTGGCGCAGGCTCTTGGCCTTGCCGACGTAGACGACCCGCCCGTGGGGGTCGGAGAACCGGTAGACCCCCGGCGCCTCCGGGATGTCGGCCGTCCGTGGGCGGTACGACGACGGGTCCGGCACCCGTCCAGGGTAGGAGGGGGCCGGGGGCGGTCAGGCGATGGTGACGGTGTCGCCGTCGATCGTCGCGGTGAGCTCCTCCAGCGGCCGGGTCGCCGGACCGGTCAGGACCGACCCGTCGTCGGCGCGGAACTCGCTGCCGTGGTTGGGGCACACCAGCTCGAGGCCCTCGCTCACCTCGACCGTCGTGCCCTGGTGGGTGCACCGCGCCGAGAACGCGACCACGGTGGACTCGTCGGGACGGGCGACGACGACCGGCCGGCCGGCCAGGTCGACCACCCGTGCCTCGCCGACGGGCACGTCGGCCAGCGGCACCGAACCCCCGGCGCCGCCGGTCCCCCCGCCGGTCGCGCCCCCGGTCGCGCCCTCGCCGCCCGCCGCCCCCCCGTCGTCGGAACCGCAGGCCACGAGGACGCCCGCTCCGATCGTCGTGACGCCGACGGCCCCGAGCGCCCGGATGAGATCCCGGCGCGACATGCACAGCTCAGCCACGGCGATCATCGTGCCACGCCCCGGCCGGACCGGACAGGCCCTCGGCTGCCGGGCATTCCCTCAGCCGGCCCGGCGACGCGGCGCCGCCGCGGGCGGGCGCACGCCGAGGATGTCGGCGAGGAACCGGCCGGTGTGGCTGCCCGGCACCGCGGCGACCTGCTCCGGGGTACCGGACGCCACGACGGTGCCGCCCCCGGACCCGCCCTCGGGACCGAGGTCGAGCACCCAGTCCGCCGACTTCACGACGTCGAGGTTGTGCTCGATGACGATGACGGTGTTCCCCTTCTCGACCAGTCCCTGGAGGACGCCGAGCAGGCGGCGGATGTCCTCGAAGTGCAGGCCGGTGGTCGGCTCGTCGAGGACGTACACGGTGCGCCCGGTGGAGCGGCGCTGCAGCTCGGCGGCGAGCTTGACCCGCTGGGCCTCGCCGCCCGAGAGGGTCGTCGCGGGCTGGCCGAGCCGGACGTAGCCGAGGCCGACGTCGTTGAGCGTGCGCAGGTGCCGCGCGATGGCGGGCACGGCCGCGAAGAACTCGGCGGCCTCCTCGATCGGCATCCCGAGGACCTCGGCGATGTTCTTGCCCTTGAAGTGGACCTCGAGCGTCTCGCGGTTGTACCGCTTGCCGCCGCAGACCTCGCACGGCACGTAGACGTCCGGCAGGAAGTTCATCTCGATCTTGAGCGTGCCGTCGCCCTGGCAGTTCTCGCAGCGCCCGCCCTTGACGTTGAATGAGAACCGCCCCGGCTGGTAGCCGCGGATCTTCGACTCCGGTGACGAGGCGAACAGCCGGCGCACGTGGTCGAAGACGCCGGTGTAGGTGGCGGGGTTGCTGCGGGGGGTGCGACCGATGGGTCCCTGGTCGACGTGGACGACCTTGTCGAGGTGGTCGAGGCCGGTGATCCGCTTGTGCCGCCCGGGCACCAGCCGGGCGCCGTTCAGCCGGTTCGCCAGCACCTGGTAGAGCACGTCGTTGACGAGCGTCGACTTCCCCGACCCGGAGACGCCCGTGACGGCGACGAAGCAGCCGAGCGGGATTGTCACGTCGAGCGAGCGGAGGTTGTGCTCCGTGGCCCCGACCACGGTGAGCACCCGGGAGCGGTCGACGGGCCGGCGGATCTCGGGCACCGGGATGCTGCGCCGGCCCGACAGGTAGGCCCCGGTCAGGGACTCCTCGTTGGCCAGCAGCTCGGCCAGCGGGCCGGAGTGGACCACCCGCCCGCCGTGCTCACCGGCGCCGGGACCGATGTCGACGACCCAGTCCGAGGCCCGGATGGTGTCCTCGTCGTGCTCGACGACGATGAGCGTGTTGCCGAGGTCGCGCAGCCGGACCAGGGTGTCGATGAGGCGGCGGTTGTCCCGCTGGTGCAGCCCGATGCTCGGCTCGTCCAGCACGTAGAGCACGCCGACCAGCCCCGACCCGATCTGAGTGGCGAGCCGGATGCGCTGTGCCTCGCCGCCCGACAGGGTGCCCGCTCCCCGGTCCAGGGACAGGTAGTCGAGCCCGACGTCGAGCAGGAACCCCAGCCGCAGCCGGATCTCGCGGAGCACGCGTTCGCCGATGGAGCGCTCCCGGTCCGTCAGCGCGATGGTGTCGACGAAGTCCGTCGCGCCCCGGATGGTGAGGGCGGACACCTCGGCGATGTTGCGACCGGCGAGCGTCACCGCCAGGACCTCGGGCCGCAGCCGGGCACCGTGGCAGGCACCGCACGGGATCTCGCGCATGTAGGAGCCGTAGCGGTCGCGGCTCCACTCGGAGTCGGTCTCGGCGTAGCGGCGGTGGATGAACGGGATGACGCCCTCGAAGGCCGTGCGGTACCCGCGCTGGCGGCCGTAGCGGGTCTTGTACGAGACGTCGATGTCGTGGTCCAGGCCGTGCAGCACCGCGTCCCGGGCGCGCTGCGGCAGCGCCCGCCAGGGGGTGTCCATGCCGAAGCCGAGGGCGTCGGCGACGGACGTCAGCAGCCGCTGGAAGTACTCGACGCTCGTGGTGCCGGAGTCCCACGGGGCGATTGCGCCGTCGGCCAGGCTCAGGTCGTCGTCGGGGACGACGAGCTCGGGGTCGACCTCGAGCCGGGTGCCGAGCCCGCCGCAGGTCTGGCACGCGCCGTAGGGGCCGTTGAACGAGAAGGTCCGCGGCTCCAGCTCGTCCAGGGTGACCGGGTGGTCGTTGGGGCAGGCCATCCGCTCGCTGAACTTGCGGACCCGGGGCCCGAGGTCCGGGTCGGCGTCCCCGGCGAGGTCGACGAGCTCGGCGAGCACGATCCCGTCGGCCAGCCGCAGCGCGGTCTCGACCGAGTCGGTGAGCCGGCGGCGGGCGGCGTCCCACCGCTCGAGGTCGGCGTCCCCGTCGTCCGGGCGGGGGCCGCGGGACACCAGGCGGTCGACGACGACCTCGACGTCGTGCTTGCGCTTCTTGTCGAGGACGGGCGGCTCGGCCAGCGACACCACGTCGCCGTCCACCCGGGCGCGGGAGAACCCCTGGGACTGCAGCTCGCGGAACAGCTCCGCGTGCTCGCCCTTGCGGCCGCGGACGACCGGCGCGAGGACCTGGAACCGGGTCCGCTCCGGCAGCTCGAGCAGCCGGTCGACGATCTGCTGCGGGGTCTGCCGGCCGATCGGCTCGCCGCAGACGGGGCAGTGGGGCCGCCCGATCCGCGCGTAGAGCAGGCGGAGGTAGTCGTGGACCTCGGTGATCGTGCCGACGGTGGACCGGGGGTTGCGGGACGTGGACTTCTGGTCGATCGAGACGGCAGGGCTGAGGCCCTCGATGAAGTCGACGTCGGGCTTGTCCATCTGGCCGAGGAACTGGCGGGCGTAGGCGGACAGCGACTCGACGTAGCGGCGCTGGCCCTCGGCGAAGATCGTGTCGAACGCGAGGGAGGACTTGCCCGACCCGGACTGGCCGGTGAAGACGACGAGCGCGTCGCGCGGGAGGTCCAGGTCGACGTCACGGAGGTTGTGCTCACGCGCGCCCCGGACCACGAGTCGGTCGGACACCGGGCAACTGTAGGCCGCACCCCGGACACGGCGCGGGGCGGTCGGCGTACGTTGCCGGGATGACTCCCGCACCCGAGGCCGCCGCCCTGGTCCGCCGGGCGGCCGACGTCGCGGCCGCGTACCTGGAGGGCCTGCCGGCCCGTCCGGTGGTGCCGCCGGCCACGGCCGCCGAGGTCGCCGACGCCCTCGGTGGGGCGCTGCCCGAGGCCGGGGAGGACCCGGGCGCCGTCCTGGACCGGCTCGTCGCGGGGGCGGACCCGGGGATCACCGCGACCGGCAGCGGGCGGTTCTTCGGCTTCGTCGTCGGCGGCGCCCACCCGGTGGGGATCGCCGCCGACGTGCTGGCCGCCGCCTGGGACCAGAACTGCGGCCTGCGGGCCCTGGCACCCGCCGCCTCGGGTGCCGAGCAGGTCGCCGGCGCCTGGGTGCTCGACCTCCTGGGGCTGCCGGCCGGGGCCCAGGTGGGGCTGGTGCCGGGCGGCATGTCGGCGAACTTCACGGGACTGGCGGCGGCACGGCACGCCGTGCTCGCCCGGGCCGGGTGGGACGTCGAGACCCGCGGTCTCACCGGGGCGCCCCGGGTGCACGTGCTCGTCAACGCCGAGCGGCACGAGACCGTCGACCGAGCCCTGCGGTTCCTCGGGCTCGGGGCGCCGACCCCGGTGGCCGTGGACGGACAGGGCCGGGTCCGCCCGGAGGCGATGCGGGCCGCCCTCGACGCCGTGCCGCCGGGCGCGCCGCTCGTGGTGTGCCTGTACGGCGGGCACATCCACACCGGCGACCACGACCGGTACGCGGAGCTGATCCCGGCGGTGCACGAGCGCGGCGGGTGGGTGCACGTCGACGGGGCCATCGGGTTGTGGGCGGCCGCGTGCGGGCGGCTGCGGCACCTCGCCGAGGGGATGGCCGCCGCCGACTCGTGGGCCACCGACGCCCACAAGACCCTCAACGTCCCGTACGACTGCGGGGTCGCGATCGTCGGCGACGCCGCAGCCGTCGCCGGTGCCATGGGGATCCACGCGGACTACGTGGTGGGGGACGGATCCGGGATGCTCGAGGCGGGGTCGCGGGTCCCCGAGTGGTCCCGGCGCGGCCGGGCGTTCCCGGTGTGGGCGGTGCTGCGCCACCTGGGCCGCCGAGGCGTCGACGACCTCGTGGCGAGGCTGCACTCCCAGGCCGTCGCGATGGCCGAGGCGGTGGCCGGGATCCCCGGCGTCGAGGTGCTCCACGACGTGGTGGCCACCCAGCTGTCGTTCGCGGTCGGCGACGAGGCCCGCACCGCGGCGGTCGTCGACCTCATCCTGCGGGACGGTCGGACCTGGATCTCCGGCTCCCGCTGGCAGGACCGACCGGTCGTGCGGGTGTCGGTCAGCAACTGGTCCACCGACGCCGCCGACGTGGCCCTCGCCGCCGAGGTCGCCCGTCAGGCGGTCGTCGCCACCGCATGATCGTCGATTTGTCGATGTTCACGCCGGAGTGATCGTCGATAAATCGATGACCAGAGTGCGACACGCCGGCCCGACCCGTCAGATCATCGACGAATCGACGATCTTGACATTGGGATCGTCGATAAATCGACGATCTTCAGCTTGGTGGGCATGCCCGGACGACTCGGTCAGGCAGGGGCGACCGCGGGAGCCGTGACGGCTCGGCGGGCGTCGCGGTTGACCGCACCGTAGATCCCCAGAGCGCGACGCTCATCAGCGTGAGCAGCCACGTCGTGGGGCTGATGCCGGTCGGCACCGGTTCGGCCCAGCCCCGCCGGACCGCCGGCGTCACCTGGACCGCGAACCCGAGCGCCAGGAGGATCCCGAGCCACGCCGTGCCGGCCGCGGCGTCCGTCGCCGCGACCGCGGTGAGCAGCGCAGCCCAGGCGGCCGTCGGCACCGCTGCGGGGCGGCGCACCGCACCGAGGCGGACCAGCTGGAACGCGACGACCCCGTACAGCGCGACGGCGGCCGGGCAGCCCCACACCGCGGCGTACAGGCCTGCCACACGACGTGCGTGGTCCATCCCAGGTTGGTGACGACCGCCATGGCAGCCCACATCAGCGACACGCCCTCAGCCCACCGGGTCCGGTGCAGCCGCACGACCTGCGGCAGCAGCATGACGACGACGAGGGCGTTGGCCACCAGGACCAGTTCGTCGACCGGCCTCACCGGACGCCCAGGCCGCTCCGGAGCCGGCGGGCCATGATCCGGTGTCCCGGCGGGTCGATGGGAGTCCGCACGTCGCGACGGTAGCCGTCGCCCCGGGGCGAGGCCACGAGGGTCGTCGGGGGCCGCCGGGTCCGACGACCCTCGCCGAGCGGCCCCGGTTGTGACACGGTCGACGACGTGGGGCAGGTGCCGGCTTCGCAGCCCCTCGGGGTGGCTGACGTACCACCGGAATGGCACGAGCGGCTGGCCGCGAGATCGAGCGTCTGGGCCCGGGCACACCCGGTCCTGCTCCGCCGACTGCTCACGGTGCGGGCGGTCCTGCTGTGGCTGGGTGCCGTCGTTCTCCTCGCGGTCCTGCTGCGCTGGCCCGGCGCATGGCCTGCCCTGCGGGCGTGGCTGCTCACGCTCGCCGTCGTCGCGATCTTCTTCGTGCTCGTGCGCTCGCGCACGGTCGGCTGGGGACTGGTGTCCGCGACGTTCGCCTTCGCCGCGCTGTGGGCGCCGGTCGTCGCCGCCGTCAGCCTGGTGCTGACCGCAGCCACCAGCCTGGCCGTGCGGGACGACGGCCCGACCATCGCCGTCGCGAGCCTCGTCGAAGAGGCGTTCAAACTGTCGCCGCTGCTCGTCTTGGCCGCGGTCGTGCCCGGTTGGTTCCGGCGCCGCTCGGCCGGGGACGTCCTCGTGCTCGGCTACGCCCTGGGCGCGGGCTTCCATGCGTTCGAGAGCACCGTCCGGCGCTTCTCCGAGGAGGTCGCGAACCGGAGCCTGTTCGGGGACCTGCTGCGTGGCCTGCTCGGGGTCAACGACACTCATACTCTCGACCCGCTGGCGCCGAACGTGGCGAGGGACCTCACGGGCAACGCCGGTTCACCCGGCCACATGGTGTGGACCGCGCTGGCGGCGGGCATGCTGGCGCTGGCCTGGACCGTGTGGCGCTCGGCGGGCAACCCGGAGGTGGCATGGCACCGGCCGGCGCGGCGCATCGTCGCGCTCGCGCTCGGCGCGGTCGGGTTCTCGTGGCCGGTCACCGAGCACGCGGCGTTCAACGCGACCGTCGGCAGCGGGCTCGACTGGCTGGGAGCGTGGCAGGTGCCGTGGCCGGCGCAGCTGGGCTGGATCGTGACCGGGCGCGGCCTGCACACCGGGGCGTGGCTCGGACTGGTGTTGGTGGCGGTGCTCCTGGTGGACGCCCAGCGCCGGCACGTGGCCTTCGCAGGCCGTGACGACCGCGTGGTCGCGGACACGCGGTCCCCCCGCGACATCGCCGCCCGGACGGAACGGCGCATCGCCGACACTCTTGCGCCCGCTGTCGACCGGTCGAGCACCGCCGCCCTGCGGATCCCGCTCAGGGCGGTCGGTGGCCTGGCCGTGGTGGCGGTGCGGGCCGCCGCCCAGGCGTGGCACGACATCGCCGTCGTGCTGGCGGCGCACGCCGTCGCCCCGGCGGAGGGTCCCGGTGCGCCCGGACCGTCGGTCGGCCCCGGGAGCGGCCTGGCGGTCCGCCGGGCGGCACTGGCCCGGGGACGGGCCGCCGTCGCCCTGGTCCGATCCCACCGCGCCGACGCCATGGCCCTGACCACGCCCGGCGCCGAGCCGCGGGCCCGCCGCCGGCTGCGGGTGGTGGCGGCGAGTGCCGCCGCCGCCCTCCTGGTCTCGAGTCTGGCCGTCGGTTGGGTGGGAGCGGTGGCCATCGGCCCGGACATCACCGCCCCGGGCCCGCTGCCCGGGCCGGCCTGGCTCGCCGGGTTGCTCGACGACCTGGACGGCTGGTGGTCCGGGCTCGGCGTCGGCGAGCAGCTGCTCGTCGGGGCCGGCATCGCCGCACTGGTCGCGCTGTCGGGCGGGTCGTTCGGGCTCGCGCTCGGTGTCTCGGGGGTGGCGACCTACGGCCTGTCGAAGGCCGGCGGCCTCGCCGACCTCACCCGTGACCCGCGGGGCGCCACCCGCGACTACCTCGCCACGGCGACCTGGCAGGACGTCGCCGTCGACGCGTTGGAGTTCGGGCTCACCTTCGCGCCCGGCAACGTCGCCGGGGCCGCGACCGGCCGCGCGGTCCGCGCCGGGGTGGCCGAGTACGCGGCGGACCCGGTCGCCTTCCGAGCGCGACGGGCCGCGCGGTACGCGGACGAGACCGGCTCGGTCAGCTTCTCCGGCTGGGGCTGGGTGTCGGAGTCGATGTCGGACCGGGCCCGCGCCTACCAGGAGTTCGTCACCGGGCGCGGCGCCGACGAGGCGTTCGCCGTCGACGGCATCAAGTTCGACGGCGTCCTCCCCGACGGGACGCTCGTGGAGGCGAAAGGACCCGGCTACGCCGCCTTCCTCACCGACCAGGGAACCTGGCAGGACTTCTTCAGGGGCCAGGGCGCCCTGGTCGACCAAGCCGAGAGACAGGTCACCGCCGCCGGCGGCCGACCGGTCGAGTGGCACGTCGCCGAGAAGGAAGCCGCCGAGGCGATCGAGGAACTACTCCGCGGCGCGAAGGTGCGCGGTGTCCACGTCAAGCACATTCCCATGGAGGTCCCCTGATG
>JBHJOJ010000057.1:0-44554 GCA_050329835.1 Kineosporiaceae bacterium
AGGCCTGTCGAAGAAGGACATCATCCGCTGCCTCAAACGCCTGATCGCCCGCGAGCTCTACTACCTGCTCACCTCACCCCAGACCCAGCAACCCGCTTGACGATCCATAGGAGCATCCGAGGCCGCCGTCCCCGTCACCCCCGCGGCGCTCGCGGCGACGGTCGCCGGGCTCGCCGACGCGCGGGTGCCGGGCGCAGCGGCCGCCGGCGTCGGGGTCCGCCTGGGCGTGGACGCCGCGTCGGACTCCGACGGGGGCGCCCTGGCGGGCGCCGTCGCCGAGGTGCTGGCGGCGCGGGGCCGGGCCGTCGCCCGGGTGAGCGCCGCGGACTTCCTGGCCCGCCGCTCGGTCCGGCTCGAGCACGGCGCCGCCGACGTCGACGCCGCCTTCGAGCGGTGGGTCGACTGGGCCGCCCTGCAGCGGGAGGTCCTCGACCCGCTCGCCGACCCCGCGGCGCCCCGGTGGCTGCCCCGGTTGCGGGACGCCGCATCGGACCGCCCCGCCCGGGAGCCGGTCCGGGCCGCTCCGCCCGGCACGGTCCTCGTGGTCGACGGGCCCTACCTGTTGCGGTGGGAGCTGGTGGGGTCGTTCGACGTCGTCGCCCACCTCGACCTGTCGCAGGGCGCCCTCCACCGGCGTTTCCCGGATCCCGGCGACCCGCGCCCGGGCGCCTGGCGCCGCTACCTCTCCGAGTGCGACCCGGCCGCTCGCGCCGACCTGGTCGTCCGTTACGACCACCCCACCCGTCCCGCCGTCGTCACCCCGCCCGACTGACGTCAGCCCGGCGCCCGCAGGCAGGCCCGCCGCCGGTTCCGCAGCGACCGGACGACGTCGCGGGTGGTCCGGGGGTCGAAGGGCGGAGCGCCACCGGCGAGGTCGTCGGCCGTCCCGGCGGTGGCGGCCAGCACCTCGTCGAGCGTGCGGTCGGCCGCCCCCGCGGGCAGACCGACCGCCGCCGCGAAGGCCTGCAGCGAGCGGCGCGACAGCCCGTCCCGGCGGCCCCCGACCGACAGCGCCATGGTGTGGTCCCGGTACGGCAGCGTCGACGGGAGGTCGTAGGCCGGCGCCACCCGCCACTCCCCGTCGGCGGTCGCGAGGATCGAGAGGTTCTTGGCGTGGAGGTCGCCGTTCCCGGTCAGCCACGCCAGGCACACCTGCCGGAAGACGTCCCGCAGGGCGACCACCCGGGCCGGGCATCGGTCGGCGAGCGCCGTGGCGACGTCCTCGGTGGTGACCGAGTACTTGTCGGCGGGATACCGGCCCAGCACCTGGGCCGCGTCCTCGACGGCGAGCCGCCGGACCGTGCCGTCGGGGGCGACCTGCCGGTCGAAGCGCTCGAGGAGGAGGCCGGGGCGTCCGGTGGCATCGTGGACCACCTGGGCCCTGGCGACGGGGAAGCGGGCACGAGAGGCCAGCCGCAGGAAGTACGCCTCGTTGACGACGACGTGGGGGAACTCCGGCGGGTCGACCTTGAGGATGGCGTGACCGCCGGCCCGGCCGACCGGCACCGAGATCATGCGGGCGGAGACCTTGTCCTGGACCCCGGGGATCGCGACCGGATCGACGACGCCGGCGTCCGACAGCACCTCGGAGAAGACGAGGTCGCGCGGGTCGCCGTCGATCGTCACGAGGGCCTCGGTCCCGCCGGGTTCGGCGCCCTCGGCGACGACCTGGACGTCGCCGACCAGGTCGTCGCCGACCGCGAGCAGGAGCGAGAGCTCGTCGTCCGCCGACGTCTTGACCGCCCGGCGCAGCGCCGACAGCCGGCGTCCCTCGGGCAGGAGGCCGGCGAAGAAGGGCGGCACGGCACCTGCCGTCGTGAGGACCGGTCGCTCGCCCAGGGGCAGGGTGGTGGCCACGGGCCGGGCGTCCGCCGCCGACAGGTAGTCCTCGCGGTAGGCGAACTCGACCCCCGCGGGGGTGCGTCGCAGCCGGGCGGCCCGGCGGCCGGCCTTGTGGACGTCGGCGGCGAGGACGTCCTTCACGGCAGTGAGATCCCGCCTGCCCGGCCCGGTCACGGCCGCCTCAGCTCGGCGCGCAGCTCAAGGCCCAGCGCGTCGAGGACCGCCGCGACCTTGTCCAGCCGGACGGTCGGCTTGCCGTGCTCCAGAGCCCGCACGAACCGTACGGAGACCCCGGACAGATCGGCGAGCTCGTCCTGGCGGAGCCCCAGCGCGCTCCGCCGGGCCTTGACGTCGTCGGCCAGCCTCGTCGTCATCACCGCCCTCTCGCGTCACCCCGATCGGCACGATCGTGCCGATCGGGGTCACGGTACCGCTGGACGGCCGCTGTCGGGGCCAATCATCGGCACGATCGTGCCGATGGAGAGTCGAGAAGCCCGACAACTGACGCTGAGCCGGCGGATCGGCACGATCGTGCCGGTCATCGCGCGCCTACAGCCAGTGGATGCGCTTGAAGCGCAGGTACAGGGCGACCGAGACGCCCAGCATGACGAGCAACGCCGCCGGGTAGCCGAACCGCCAGTCCATCTCGGGCATCCGCTCGAAGTTCATGCCCCAGATCCCGGACAGCAGGGTCGGCGCGACGAAGACCGCCGCCCACGCCGAGATCTTCTTCACCTGCTCGTTCTGGCGGACCTGGAGCTCGGACAGCCGCTCGGTCCGGGCGTTCTGGTCGAGGCCGACCAGGGTGGCGTTGGTCTGGAGGATGTCCGTCAGCGCCTCCCGCAGGCCGTCGACCCGCTCGCCGACCGAGTGCGCGTGGTCCCAGACGTCGGCGATGCCGGCCTTGAGGTCGTCCGACAGGTCGTGGGCGAGCCCCGGCACCTCGACCCGTGCCCCGTTGCCGTGCCCGCCGTTGATCTGGGCGCCGACGACGAACCCCGCGTTGCGCAGCACGGCCTGCAGGGGATGGACCGCCCGCTGCAGGGCGATCGTCTCCCGGGCCAGCTCGTAGATCCGCCGCGCCACGGTGTGCTCACCACCGGCGAACACCTGGTCCTCGATCTCGTCGACGTCGTTCTCCAGCCCGTCGAGGACCGGGACGTAGCCGTCGACGACCACGTCGAGCGCCGCGTACAGCACCCCGAGACCCCCGCGACCGGTCAGCCACGGCTCGGCGTCGAGTCGGTCGAGGATGGCGTGCACGTCGGGCGCGACCCCGCGGGCGACCGCGATGGCGAAATCCGGTCCGATGAACAGGTGGAGCTCCCCGAGCTCGACCGTCTCGGGCTCGTCGAGGTAGCGCGCCGGGCGGAGCACGACGAACGCGGTGTCGCCGTACCGGTCGAACTTGGCGCGCTGGTGCGCTTCGAGGGCGTCCTCCACGGCCATCGAGGGCAGCCCGAACTCGGCCCCGAGGCGGACCAGGTCGGCCTCGTCGGTCCCCGCCACGACGATGACGACGAGGTCGCCGGGATGCAGCGCCCGCAGCCGGCAGGCCTCGTCGAGCTCCTCGGTGTGGGCGACCGCGCGCCCTCCCGCGTAGACCCGGGCGTGCAGGCCGGTCGTTCCCACGGGCCGATGGTGCCAGCCGCGGACCCGGAGCCGCCTCGCTCAGCTCAGGGTCGAGCCGACGACCTCGGGGTCCGAGGTGCCGAGGAAGAAGATGCCCGGGAAACCGGCGGTCTCGAAGCCGCGGCTCGGGTTGCCGCGCAGCGTCGAGTCCTCGATCCGCATCGTCCCGGTCCGGTCGTTGCTGACGAAGAAGACCGCCCCGCCGCCCTCGTTCGCTGTGTTGTCCTCGATCCGGGTCCGGGCGAGGGTCAACGTGAACCGGTTCCCGTCGAGGTAGACCGCGCCGCCGCTGCCGCCGCCCGGGGTACCCGCCCGCGCCGGGTTGGCGCCGGTCCCGATCGCCCGGTTCCCGGTGAACGCGCTGTCGTCGATCTCCCACGAGACCCCGATGCTGCTGAGGGCGCCGCCGTTGCTGCACACCCCGCCGGTGAACGTGCTGCGGGCGACGAGCACCGGCCGGTCCTCGAACTGGTCGAGGACCCGCACCGCCGCCCCACCGACGTCCGGGCCGCTGCCGTCGCACCGGTTCCCCGTGAACGTCGAGTCCACGATCGTCAGCCGCCCGCCTCGGACGAACACCGCCCCGCCCCCGCCACCGTCCCTGGTCTCGCCGGTCGCGTCCCCGTCGGTCAGTCCCAGGCGCTGGATCACCAGGTGCGGGTGGTCCTGGTCGTCGCAGTGCGACGTCGTCCAGCCCTGCGCCCGGTCGCAGGTGTTCTGGTAGAGGATGCGGCGTTCGCCGCCGCCGCTGAGCGTCACCCGTCCGCCGCCGTCCAGGACGACCCGGGGGTTCGCGGCGTTCACCACCTTCGCGGTCTCGCGCATGGCGATCGTCACCGGGTCCGGGCCGCAGTCGAAGACGATCACCCCGCCCGCGGCCACCGCCTCGACCACCGCCTCCGACGTGCAGCTCTCCGGGGTCCCGTCGCCGACGACGCGGTCCGGGTCCGAGGTGTCGACGCTGCCCGCGCCGGTGGCCGGCGGGACCGGCTCGGGCGGCGGGGGCGAGGACGAGGCGGGCCGGGGGGAGGCGGTGGGTGACGGCGACCCGGGGGTGGCGCTCGGGGCCGCGGCGGCCAGGGGCGCCGTCGCCGGGGCGGAGACCTCCGGGACGACGGCCCGCCCGGTCGCCGTCGGCAGCACCGCGGCGTCCCCGCCGCCGCAGGCCGCGAGCGCCAGGACGCCGGCGACCGTCGTCGCCCGGAACGCGAGGAGGGCCCGGCCCGTCACGGTGATGCACCGTAGACGAGCCGGGCCGCTCACGAGGAGGTCCCGGGGCGCTCGACCGGGCGTCGTCCGGGGAGTTCCCGACCGGTCGGCCCGGGACCGGTCAGCCGTCGGAGCCGTGGTCGTCGGAGTCGTCGCCGCCGTGGTCGTCGACCCGGTCGTCCCGCTCGCGTTCGACGATCTCGCCGGTGCGGGCGTCGACGTCGACCTCGTACTCCCAGCCGTCGGCGCCGTGGACGTCGACGTCCCACACGGTGCGCCCGTCCTCGACCTCGAGCTCGACGCCGTCGAGGGTGCCCGCGACGGCCGCGAGCGCGATCCGCACGGCCTCGTCGGACGTGATCCCGGCCGGGACCTGGACCGGCGTCGTCGGCGAGGGACCGCTCGTCGTGGCGGATCCGGTGGGGGTGGCCGTCGCGGTGGGGTCCGGGGCGTCGACCGGGCTCACCGAGATCGTCTCGACCCGCTCGTCACCGGACCCGCCGTTGACGGCCGCCGCGACGCCGGCCGTGACGCCGACGACGGCGAGGCCCGCCACGATCCCGCTGATCACAGTCGACCTGGTCATGTCCGTCTCCTTCTCGCTCGGTGCCCCCGCCTCCTGCGGGGCTGGTACCACCGTGCGACCGAGCGCTTGGGCGGGCCTTGGGCGGGCCTGAGCCGCCTCCAAGGTTATGGCGACGCCCCGGATCGCCCGGCGAGACTGGGGCGGTGCGAGTGGTCGTGATCGAGGACGAGCCCGGGATCAGCTCGTTCGTGTCGCAGGGCCTGGAGGCCGCGGGCTACCTGCCGGTGGTGGCCGAGACCGGGGCCGCTGGCCTGGCCGAGGCCCTCGACCCGGGGACGGCGCTGGTGGTCCTCGACCTGGGACTGCCGGACATCCCCGGGGACCAGGTGCTGGCGGCCGTGCGGCGCAAGCGCCCGGAGCTGCCGGTGGTCGTCCTCACGGCCTCGACGGGGGTCCCGGACCGGGTGCGCCTCCTGGAGGGCGGCGCCGACGACTACGTGACCAAGCCGTTCTCGTTCGCCGAGCTGCTGGCCCGGGTCCGGGCCCGGCTGCGGTCGGCGACCCAGGCCAGCGCGACCACGATCGCCGTCGGCGACCTCACCCTGGACCTGGCGCGACGGACCGCCACCCGGGACGGCACGACGGTCGACCTCAGCGCACGGGAGTTCGCGCTGCTCGAGGTGTTCTGCCGGCACCCCGGCCAGGTGCTGTCGCAGCAGCAGCTGCTCGACCAGGTGTGGGGCTTCGACTTCGACCCGGGGTCCAACGTCGTCGAGGTCTACGTCGCCTACCTGCGGCGCAAGCTGGGGGCCGACGTCATCGGCACCGTCCGCGGGGCCGGGTACCGGCTCGTGGCATGACCGCGCGACCGGGCCGGTGGCCGTGGTCCTCGACCTGGGTGCGGGTCACCGCGCTGGCCGCGGCCGTGCTGGCGGCCGCGCTGGCCTCGACCGTGCTCATCGCCTGGCGGCTGGCGGGCGTCCAGGGCCGGGAGGACCTCGACGACGTGCTGGTGCGGGAGCGCGACGTGCTGGCCGCCACCGCTCCCGGCCTGCTCGACGGGGTGGCCCCGACGGCGCGCGAGGAGATCGCCGACCGCCTCGGCAGCTATCTCGGCACCCAGCCGGGCAGCGACCGGCACCTCTCCGTCGTCACGGTGACCGGTACCGCCCCGCTCGTCACCTCCGGACCCGCTCCGGTCGCGCAGCTGCTGCGGCGCGGCGACCTGCCCGTGGGCACCCCGGGCCGGCTGGAGACGATCGACACCGCGGAGGGACCGCTGCGCGTGCTCACCGTGCCGATCGAGGTGCGCGGCGACGTGGTCGGACAGCTGGCGGTCTACGGTTGGCTGGGCGGCGTCGAGCGGGACGCCGCCACGGTGGCGAGGGTCGGGACCCTGGCCGCGGCCGGCGCCGGGGTGCTGGGGACGCTGGTCCTCGCCGTGGCGTTGCGGGCCGCCACCGCCCCGTTGCGCTCGTTGCGCGCCGCCGCCGACGGGGCCGGGGTGGCCGACCTCGGCGTGGGCGTCCCCGACCCCGGGGCCCGGCAGGACGACGTCGCGGACCTGGCCCGGGCGTTCAACCGGATGCTCGGCCGCCTGGAGAGCGAGGTGGAGGCGCGGGGGGCGCTGTTCGCCTCGGTCTCCCACGAGCTGCGGACCCCGGTCGCGGTCGCCCGGGGGCACCTCGAGCTCGTGGAGTCCGGGGCGGCGAAGGACCCCGGGTCGTCGCTGCGGCTCGTGCACGCCGAGCTCGGCCGGCTGTCGCGCCTGCTCGACGACCTGCTGCTGCTCGCCGCCGCCCGCGGCGACGGCTCCTGGCTGGCCCCCCGCGACGTCACCCGGGCCTGGCTGGCGGACGAGGTGGCGGTGCGCCTGGACGGGCTCGGCCTCGGGGACGTGCCCGTGACGGTCGCGCCGGGGGCACCGGCGGGCGGGGCGGTGCGGATCGACCCGGACCGGGTCATCCAGGCCGCGGTCAACCTCGCCGTCAACGTCCGGCGCCACACCCCGGCCGGCACCCCGGCCGAGGTCCTCGTCGGCGGGACCGGCGGCGGGCTGGTCGTGACGGTCCGGGACGAGGGCCCCGGCATCCCTGCGGAGCTGCGCGAGCGGATCCTCGAGCCGTTCGTGGGCCGGGGCGGTCGGGGGTCCACCGGCCTGGGCCTGGCGGTCGTGCGCGCCGTGGCCGAGGCGCACGGCGGGCGGGTCGACGTCGACACGGGCCCCGGCGGGACGACGGTGGACGTCGTGCTCCCGGGTGCCGTTCCCGTCACGACGTGAGGCGGGCCCGCAGGTTGTCGAACTCGGCCCACAGCATGGCCGGCAGCTTGTCTCCGAACTTCTCCAGCCAGGTCCGGATGCCGTGAAGCTCCCCCGCCCACTCGTCGACGTCCACCCGCAACGCCGCCCGGACCTGGTCGACGGTCATCCCCAGCCCCGTGGTGTCGAGGGACTCGATGGTCGGCACCCGGCCGATCGGCGTCTCGCGCGCGGCTGCCTCGCCCTCGAGCCGGTCGACGATCCACTTGAGGACGCGGATGTTCTCGCCGAAGCCGGGCCAGATGAACCGGCCGTCGGCGTCGCGGCGGAACCAGTTGACGTAGTAGACGGCCGGGAGCTTGGTCGAGTCGGCCTCCTTGCCCATGGCGATCCAGTGCGCCACGTAGTCGCCGGCGTGATAGCCGATGAACGGCAGCATGGCCATCGGGTCGCGCCGGACGACGCCGACCCGGCCGGTCGCCGCGGCGGTCGTCTCGCTCGACAGGGTGGCGCCCATGAAGACCCCGTGGACCCAGTCCCGGGCCTCGGTGACCAGCGGGACGGTGGTGCGCCGCCGTCCGCCGAACAGGATGGCCGAGATCGGCACGCCCTTCGCGTCGTCGTACTCGGGCGCGAGGATCGGGCACTGCCGGATCGGCGTGCAGAACCGGCTGTTGGGGTGGCTGGAGGGGTCGTCGGTGCCGGGGGTCCAGTCCCGGCCGTGCCAGTCCGTGAGGTGGGCGGGCGGTCGGGCGGTCATCCCCTCCCACCAGACGTCGCCGTCGTCGGTCAGCGCGACGTTGGTGAAGACGGTGTTGCCCCGGTCGATGGTGCGCATGGCGTTCGGGTTGGTGTCCCAGCCGGTGCCCGGCGCGACGCCGAACAGCCCGGCCTCGGGGTTGACGGCCCAGAGCCGGCCGTCCTCGCCGAAGCGGAGCCAGGCGATGTCGTCCCCGATGGTCTCGACCTGCCAGCCGGGCAGCGTCGGCTCGAGCATCGCGAGGTTGGTCTTGCCGCAGGCGCTGGGGAACGCCCCGGCGATGTAGTGGACCTTCCCGGCCGGCGAGGTGAGCTTGAGGATCAGCATGTGCTCGGCCATCCAGCCCTCGTCCCGGCCGATGACCGAGGCGATGCGCAGGGCGTAGCACTTCTTGCCGAGCAGGGCGTTGCCGCCGTAGCCGGACCCGTAGGACCAGATCATCCGCTCCTCGGGGAACTGGACGATGTACTTCGTCTCGTTCGACGGCCAGGGGACGTCGGCCTGGCCCGGCTCCAGCGGCGAGCCGACCGAGTGCAGGGCCGGCACGAAGTCGGCGTCCGTCTCCTCCATCCGCCGCAGCACCTCGGTGCCCATCCTGGCCATGATCCGCATCGAGACGACGACGTACTCGCTGTCGGTGATCTCGACGCCGAACATCGGGTGCTCGGCGTCCAGGTGCCCCATGACGAAGGGGATGACGTACATGGTCCGCCCGCGCATGGCCCCGCTGTAGAGATCGGTGAGGATCTCCTTCATCTCGTCCGGCGGCAGCCAGTTGTTGGTGGGACCGGCGTCGGCCTCGTCCCGGGAGCAGATGAAGGTGCGCTCCTCGACCCGGGCGACGTCGCCGGGGTCGGACCAGGCGAGGAACGAGTTCGGCTTCCTGTCGAGGCGGCGGAGGGTGCCGGCGGCGACCAGCTTGTCGGTGAGGGCGGTCCACTCCTCGTCCGAGCCGTCGCACCAGTGGACGGCGTCGGGCTGGGTGAGGTCGGCGACCTCGGCCACCCACTCGCGGAGCCGGGCGTGGGTCGTCGGCGCCCCGCCGGGGGCATCGGCGGCCGTGGTCACGGGGGTCTCGAGGTCCGTCGTCATCGTCGTTCCTCCGGCTCGCGTGCGCGTGGGTGCCCGTCCCCAGCCCGCGGTCCCGGATCCGGGAACGCCGACGGCCGCCCGAGGGCGGGGGTTCCGGCTGATGAGACGAAACGGTAAACTTCGCCGCTCTCGACCGCCATGGGAGTGCGGCGCCCGTCACAGGTGAGCGTCGTCACGCATCCGGGCCGGTCAACGGCATGTGTGGACGGAGCGTCAGTGCAAGCGCTTGCGTCGTCACCGTCCGGCCGCTGCCGGGTCGTCTCGCCCCTCGGTCGGCACGGGCTAGCCTCCGGACCGTGCGAGCGGTCGTGCAGCGGGCCTCGAGGGCGCAGGTCGTCGTCGCCGGGGAGGTGGTCGGGCGGCTGCCGCGGCCCGGCCTCGTCGTCCTGGCCGGTGTCACCCACGACGACGGCCCGGACCAGGTGGCGACGATCGCCCGGAAGATCGCGCAGCTGCGGATCCTCCACGGGGAGCGCAGTGCCGTCGACGACGGCGCCCCGGTCCTGCTCGTCAGCCAGTTCACGCTGTACGCCGACACGGCGAAGGGGCGCCGCCCGACGTGGAACCGGGCCGCGCCGGGGGCGGTCGCCGAGCCGGTGCTCGAGGCGCTGGCGGCGGCGCTGCGGGGCCACGGGCTGCACGTCGAGACCGGCCGGTTCGGCGCCGACATGGCCGTCGAGCTGGTCAACGACGGCCCGGTGACCCTGCTGCTCGAGGCATGACCACGCCACCGGGCGCGCCGGCAGCGACCGTCGGAGTGCGGGGGCCCGCCGCGCCGCGGACCTACGTGCTCCGCCGCGGACGCATGGGACCGCGCAGCCGTGCGGCGCTGGGTGAGCTGTGGCCGCGCTTCGGGGTGGACCTGCCGCCTGACGGCGGCGAGCTCGACCTGCCGACGATCTTCGGCCGGCGCGCCCGGGTCGCGCTGGAGGTCGGCTTCGGCATGGGAGAGGCGACCGTCGCGGCGGCCCGGGCCGACCCGGACACGGATCTCCTGGCGGTCGACGTCCACACCCCCGGTGTCGCCGCGCTCCTCCGGGGTCTGGCGGCGGGCGGACTCGACCACGTCCGGGTTGCCGAGGCCGACGCCCGCGAGGTGCTGGCCCGGCTGCCCGCCGCGTCGCTCGACGAGGTGCGGGTGTGGTTCCCCGACCCCTGGCCCAAGGTCCGCCACCACAAGCGGCGCCTGGTCACGCCGGAGTTCGCCGCGACGGTCGCCGACCGCCTGCGGCCCGGTGGCCGGGTGCACCTCGCCACGGACCACGAGGAGTACGCGGCGCAGATGCTCGCCGTCGTCGCCGGGGAGCACCGGCTGGTGAACGAGCACGGCGGGTATGCGCCCGGGCCGACGGGCCGCCCGACGACCCGGTTCGAGCGCCACGGCCTCGGTCGCGGCCACCGGATCCGAGACGTCGTGGTGTGTCGACCCACTTAGACTAACTCCACTTAGTCTAAGTGCAACGCAGCTAGTCTGGACCGGTGAGACCCGACGATCTCTTCGATCGCGAGCGCGAGTGGGCGGACCTGGACGGCTTCGTCCGCGCGCCCGCGCGTGGACTCCGCGTGGGGATCCTCCACGGCCGTCGCCGGACGGGGAAGAGTTTCCTGCTGCGGCGCCTGGTCGCGGCTCACGGCGGCCTCTACTCGATGGCTCTGGAAGAGGAGCCGGCTCCCGCGCTGCTCCGCTTCGCGGCGACCGTCGGGCGTGACCTGGCGCTTCCGGTGGGCGCGCTGCGGTTCGACGACTGGGAGCAGGCCCTGCGGTCGGCGATCGAGCGGTACCCGCTCGTCGTCCTCGACGAACTGCCCTACCTCCTGCGCCATCCGTCGGGCGCGGCGATCCCCTCCGTGCTGCAACTGCTCGTGGACGAGTCCCGGGTCGACGCAGCGCCCCCCCGCCGTGTCATCGTCTGCGGCTCCGCGCTGGCGGTCATGACGGAGCTGCTGTCCGGCGGCACCCCGTTGCGCGGTCGCGCCGACCTGGACCTGCGGCTGGGGCCGTTCGACCACCGCACCATGGCGGCGTACTACGGGATCGCGGACCCCGCCGTCGCGTTCCGGCTGCACGCCGTGGTGGGAGGGACGCCGGGATACCGGGACCTGCTCGCCGACGCGTCGCCGCAGACCGCCGGCGAGCTCGACGAGGTGCTGGCCGCGACCGTCCTCAACCCCAGCCACGCCCTGTTCGGCGAGGCCGATCATCTGCTCCGGGAGGATCCGCGGATCACGGACCGCGCGGTCTACCACTCGGTGCTCTCGGCGATCGCCGGTGGAGCGACGACGCCCGCCAAGGTCGCCGCGTCGATCGGCCGACCCGAACGCTCGCTCTTCCACGCGCTCGACGTGCTGGTGAGTGCCGGCTTCGTCGTCCGGGACGACGACGTCCTCCTGCAGCGCCGTCCGGTGCTGCGCCTGGCGGACCCGATCGTGCGGTTCCACCAGCTCGTGGTGTCGCCGAGGCTGGCGTCCCTGGAGGAGCGAGCGGTGGCCGAGGCGTGGGTGGACGCCGGCCCGACCGTCGAGTCGCGGATCCACGGCCCGCACTTCGAGGACCTGGCGCGGGAGTGGGTCAGGCGTTTCGCGTCGGCGTCGACCACGGGGGAACCGGTCGGCGAGGTCGGCGCGACGGTCGTCAACGACCGCGCCGGCCGGGCGACCCATGGGGTCGACGTCGTGGCCCTGGCACGAGGACAGCGTCGCCAGGCCCGCGACGCCCGGGTCGTCATCCTCGGCGAGGCCAAGGCGTCCGCGTCGCAGCGCGGGATGGGCGATCTCGAGCGGCTGGACCGGGTCCGCGCCCTGCTGGTCGCCCGCGGTGTCGACGCCGGGCAGGCGCGGCTGCTCCTGTTCGGCCGGAGCGGGTTCGACGGCGAGCTGCACCAGGCCGCGCGGCGGCGGACCGATGTCGAGCTGGTCGATCTGGACCGGTTGTGGACCGGCTCGTGACCCTGGGACGAGGTGGTGGCGTGCGACGGCAGCCGTGAGCCCGACCCGGCCGCGTGCGCTACCCTCGGGGGCTGTCGCGCCTCCTGAGGCGCGGCATGCGCCCGTAGCTCAACGGATAGAGCATTTGACTACGGATCAAAAGGTTGGGGGTTCGAGTCCCTCCGGGCGCGCAGGGTCTGACCAGCGGAGATGCCCGCCCTGCCAGCAATGGCCAGCGGTGTCGCTCCGGGCGCAGGCGAACGACTCGACCATGTCCGCCGAGGGCCCGCAGGAGACGACCGTGTCGCATCCGGACGAGCCGGCTGGCTCGGGCTGGTGTGCTGTGAGGTGCGTCTTCGGCACCCCGTTCCCGGACACGTACGAGGAACGAGTGACGATCTGGAACGTGGCGAACCTGGACACGGCCATCGCCCTGGCCGAGGAGGAGGCCGAGGGCTACGCCGCCGACATCGGCGGGGAGTACCTCGGGTTGGCGCAGGCGTACTCCCTGACGGACTCCCCGGAGCACGGCGCCGAGGTCTTCTCCCTGATGCGGGAGTCGACGCTCGCAGCCGACGACTACCTCGACGCGTTCTTCGACACCGGAGACGAGAGGCAGAGGTCCGTGGACTCGTGACCCTCGTCCTCGAGACCTCGCTCTCGACGAAGGTCCTGCCGTACGAGGCAGTTCCGTTGCGACCAGCCACTCATGTCACGCCGAGCCACGCACGGAGCGCCTGGCGGATGACGTCGCTCGCGCTGGTGTGGTCGTACAGGGCGCGGGCGTTGAGGGCCCGACGCAGCTCGGGTTCGAGGCGCACGGGGACCACGGCGGCGGGTGCCGAGCCGAGAGGGCGCCGACCGCCGCGGCGACGGAGCGCAGCGACGGGGTAGCCGGTCTCAGCCTCGGCGACGAGGGCCTGGATGCGGTCCTCGTCGATGGCGCTGCCATCCGCGGCGCGCATGGCTTTCCGGGGAGCGTCGTCGGTGTCCATCGGACTCCTCCTCACGGCAGTAGATGGCGGTAGGACTTGCGCAGCGCCATCGCATGGATGATGAGACTCCTCTCGTCGACGAGGTGGATGACGACTATCTCGATCATGGTCCCTGAAGCTGTGGGCCCGATGACCAGGTCCCTCGGGGCACTGTCGGCACCGTCCCCACTCAGGTCGTAGGCGATCAGGTGGTGGCTGATCGCATGGCGGATGTCGGCGTCGGGCACGCCGTGCCTGCGGGCCGACGGACCGATCTGACCGACACCAAACGTATTACGAAACGTGCCGTCCCTCAAGACCGTGACCTCTCCAGCCGTCCCACTCCACCGGCCGCAGCACCGCGTCTATGCGCTGCAGCTCCCCCGTGGACCCGTGGGAGTCGCGTGCGCGAGCCGCGCCGTTCGGACGAGCGTGGCGCGATCGGACGAGTCCCCCACATACCCACCCGCCGATCTGTGGACGGGCGCGGCCCCGGGCATCTGTGGACGAGGTGGAGGTTGTCGCGGACGGGCCGTCGGCGAGCCGGGCGGGCCACAGCCCGTGGCCGTACCGTCCCCTCATGCGCCTGCTGCTCGCGGAACAGGTCCTGCTGCTCGCCCTCGACGACGAGAAGGGCACCGACCGCAGCCAGTGGGCCGGTGAGGCCGGGCTGGCGGGGGCGTTGCTGCTGGACCTCGGCGAGCGGGACCTGCTCCGAACCGACACCGACCGCAGGCTCGTCGCCGTGGACGGCGACCCGCCCGATCACGAGGTGCTGCGCCGCGCGTACGAGGTCGTCGCCGGGTCCTCCCGCCGGCGCGGCGCCAAGGCGTGGGTCGACCGCCTGCAGACCGAGCTCAAGCCGCTGCGCACGACCCTGGCCCAGGGGCTGGTCGACCGGGGGGTGCTGTCCGAGGAACGGTCGAGGGTGTTCGGCCTCTTCCCCCGGACCCGCTACCCGGAGGCGGACGCGCACCCCGAGTTCGAGCTCCGGCAGCAGCTGTTCGAGGTCCTCGTCACCGGCCGCACGCCCACGGAGGAGGAAGCGCTGCTCGTCGGCCTGCTGGAGCCGCTGGGACTGATCCCGCAGATCGTGCCGAAGGACCACCGCCGGGCGGCCCGCCGGCGGGCGCAGGAGATCGGCGAGCACGGGCTCGCCGGCTCCGCCGTCCGCGACGCGGTCCGCGAGGTCCAGGCCGCGGTCATGACGGCGGCGATCGTCGCGAGCACCACGGCGAGCACGACCGCCGCCACCTCGTAGTGTCGGTGCCGGAGCGAGGAGGCCCCGTGCCCGAGACCCGCCGCCTGCCCCGGCCGTCGGAGCTGCTGCCCCTGCTGGACCTGCGCCGGCCGGAGCTCGACCCGACGGCCCGCCGGCTGGCCCGCGCGCACTCGATCGCCGATCTGCGGGCCGTCGCCCGTCGCCGCACCCCACGGGCGGTCTTCGACTACACCGACGGCGGGGCCGAGGCCGAGATCAGCCTGCGGCGGGCGCGGGCGACGTTCGCGGGGATCGAGTTCCAGCCGTCGGTGCTGCGCGACGTGGCCGATCTCGACCTCACGGGGCACCCGCTGGGCCGCCCGAGCGCCGTCCCGTTCGCCTTCGCCCCCACCGGCTTCACCCGTCTCATGCACCACGAGGGCGAGTCCGCGGTCGCCGCGGTGGCCGGCCGCCGCGGCATCCCCTACGCGCTGTCGACGATGGGCACCACGTCGATCGAGGACGTCGCGGCGGTCCCGGGGCGCGGTCGGCTGTGGTTCCAGCTGTACGTGTGGCGCGACCGCGCCGCGGCCGAGGACCTCGTCCGGCGCGCCCAGGCGGCCGGCTACGAGGCGCTCATGCTGACCGTCGACGTCCCGGTCGCCGGGGGCCGGCTGCGGGACGCCCGCAACGGGCTCACCGTCCCGCCGAGCCTGTCGCTGCGCACCCTCGCGGACATGGCCCTGTACCCCGCGTGGTGGGCGAACCTCCTGACCACCCGGCCGCTGGAGTTCGCGTCCCTCACCCAGTGGTCGGGCACCGTCGCCGAACTCCTCGACACCCTGTTCGACCCCACGATGACGGTCGAGGACCTGGCCTGGCTGAGATCGGTCTGGTCGGGTCCGCTCGTCGTCAAGGGCGTCCAGACGGTGGCGGACGCGCGCCGGGTTGTCGACCACGGCGCCGACGCCGTCGTGCTGTCCAACCACGGCGGCCGCCAGCTCGACCGGGCGCCGGTGCCGCTGCGGCTGGTGCCGGACGTCCTCGACGCCGTCGGCGACCGGACCGAGGTGTGGGTCGACACCGGTGTCGTGTCGGGGGCGGACGTGGTGGCCGGGCTGGCGCTCGGTGCCCGGCTGGTCCTGGTGGGCCGGGCCTACCTGTACGGGCTGATGGCGGGCGGTCAGCGAGGGGTGGACCGGGCGGCGGAGATCCTCACCCGGGAGGTCTCCCGGACGATGCGCCTGCTCGGCGTGCGGTCCGTGGCCGAGCTGGCCCCCGGCCACGTGCGCCTGCCCTGACCCCGGGTGGGTCCGAGGTCTCTTGCCGGTCGGTGGCCCGTTCAGTACGTTTCGCACCGACTGAAGGGGCAGGCGAACCCGCGGTCGAGGTGACCTGACCTGCACCTGCGATTCGGCCGTGCGGGTCAGGTCGACAGGGACGTCGATGCCGTCGCCGGGGGTCCGTCCGGGCACCCGCCGCGGCTCACTGTGGAGAGGGGACCGCATGACGCGATCCGACAGCCCTCGCAACGTCAGCCGGCGCAACGTCAGCCGGCGCTCCGTCCTGCGCGGAGCCGGCGCGGCGGCCCTCGCGGCGGGAGGGGTTCCCCTCGCAGGCTGCGGCCGGCCGTCGGACGCTACGCTGGCCGGTGACGCGGACGCCCGGCCGATCCGCATCGGCTACGTGTCGCCGCAGACCGGCCCGATCCAGCCGTTCGCGGCCGCCGACCAGGTGGTCATCGACTCCGTCCGCGCCCGGCTGGCGCAGGGACTGCCCACGCGGGCCGGCCTCAGCATGGTCGAGGTCATCGTGCGCGACAGCGGGTCGGACCCCGCCCGCGCGGACGCCGTCGCCCGTGAGCTCGTCACGGCGGAGCGGGTCGACATCATGCTGGCCGCCTCGACGCCCGCGACGACGAACCCGGTCTCCGACGTCTGCGAGGAGGCGGGGGTGCCCTGCATCACGACGCTCACCCCGTGGGATTCCTGGTTCTTCGGCCGCGGTGCCTCCTCGGCCACCGACTTCAGGTGGACCTACCACTTCTACTGGGGCAGCTCCGACGTCCACTCCGTGTTCCTCGACATGTGGGACACGATCCCCACGAACCGGATCGTGGCCGCGCTCTGGGGCGACGACACGGACGGGCGCAGCTGGGGCGACCCGGTCGCGGGATTCTCGGTCGCCGCGGCCGAGCGCGGGTACGAGGTCGTCGATCCCGGCCTCTACGCATCGGGCACCGCCGACTTCTCGGCCATCATCGACCGCTTCATCGACGCCCGGGCCGAGGTCCTCGTCGGGATCCCGACCCCGCCCGAGTTCACGGCGTTCTGGCAGCAGGCCGCGGCGCGCGGCTTCCGGCCGCGGGTCGCCACCATCGCGCGCGCGCTCCTGTTCCCCTCGGTCGTCGCCGGTCTCGGCCCGGCGGGGGAGGGCCTGGCCCTCGGAGCGGGGTGGACGCCGACCTACCCCTACTCGTCGTCGCTCACCCAGCAGTCGGCGGCGAGCCTGGCCCAGGAGTTCACCGATCTCACGGGCGAGCCGTGGATCCAGCCGCTCGGCTTCGTCCACGCCCTCTTCGAGGTCGCCGCCGCCGCCATCGCCGGGGCCGAGAACCCCGACGACCGCGAGGGGATCGCGGACCAGCTCTCCCGGCTCGAGGTCGACACCGTCGTGGGCCCGGTGAGCTGGGCGGCCCGCGAGGTCCGGACCATCGCGACGACACCGCTGGTGGGAGGGCAGTGGCGACTCGTGGACGGCCGGCCCGAGGTGGCGGTGGTGTCCAACGCGCAGGCCCTGTCCGTGCCGGTGGAGGACTCGCTCCAGGAGCTCCCGCGCTAGACGGCCCGGCGACCCGGCCCCCGGAGGGTCCCGCGGCGCCGCGCGCCGCCGCGGGACGGGTCGCCGATTCCACACCGGACGAACGTGGTGCAGGGTGCATGACGTCCACTACGGTCATGCCCGGTGATCGGACGGAGACGGTGCGGTCGGGGGCGACGCACCGCTACGACATCGACCGGACGGCCGCCGCGACCACATCACACCGAGCCCGGGAAGGGTGTCGAGGAGACGTCATGAGACGAGCAAGCATCGTCGGGGCAGCCGCGCTCGCGGTGGTCATGGGCTCAGCCGCCTGCGGGGGTGACGAGGCCGACACCGTGGACGACACGGCGACCGCCGCGGACACCGCGGACGGGACAGCCGCGCCGGACACCGCCGAGGCCGCCGACGCCAGCGTGCCGCCGACGACCGTGACGGTGGGGGTCATCCCCATCGTCGACGTGGCGCCCCTCTATCTCGGGGTCGAGCAGGGATTCTTCGCCGCGCGCGGGCTGGAGCTGGAGCTGGTGCCCGCCCAGGGCGGGGCGGCGATCGTCCCCGGGGTGGTGAGCGAGGAGTACCAGTTCGGCTTCTCCAACAACACCTCGCTGCTGCTGGCGACCGACAGCGGGATCGAGCTGCAGATGGTCGCCGCGGGCTCGTCGTCCACCGGGGTCGAGGGCGAGGACTTCGGCGCCGTCGTGGCGTCGGCGGACAGCGGGATCACCGACGCCGCCGACCTCGCCGGTCGCCGGGTGGCCGTCAACACGCTCAACAACATCGGCGACACCACCGTGCGGGACGCCGTCGCCCAGGCGGGCGGGGACGACTCGACCATCGAGTTCGTCGAGCTGGCGTTCCCCGACATGCCGGCGGCGCTGGAGAACGGCGACGTCGACGCGGCGTTCGTCGTCGAGCCCTTCCTCACCATCACGACCTCCGCCGGGGCGACGCCCGTCGCGTGGATGTACGCGACCGCCGCCGAGGACCTGTCGGTCGCCACGTACTTCACCTCCGACGCCTACGCGGCGGAGAACCCGGACGTCGTCGCGGCGTTCCAGGCGGCGATGATCGAGTCCCAGGAGTACGCCACCGACAACCCCGACGCCTTGCGCGAGATCCTCACCACGTACACCGAGATCGACGCCGCCCTCATCCCCGAGATCACCCTCCCGGCGTTCCCGTCGGAGATCAACGACGCGTCGATCGAGGAGCTCAACCGGCTGGCCACCGAGCAGGGTGTCCTGCCGCAGGAGGTCGACCTGGGAGTCCTCCTGCCGTGACCCGGTTCGCCCGCCCGTGACCTCCGAGGACGCCGCCGGGCCCGGCCGGGCCCGGCCGGCGGCCCTCGGTCTCGTGGGCCTGGCACTGGCCGGCGGGCTGCTGGAGGTGCTGCCCCGGCTCCCCGGGGCGCCCGCCGGCATCCCGCCGGTCAGCGAGTGGCTGGTCGCCCTCGCCGGCCTGCTCGCCACCGGGGAGGTGTGGGCGGCCCTGGGCCGGACGGTCGTGTCGTGGGCCCTGGCCCTGGTGCTCGCGGTCGTCGCCGGCACGGCGGCGGGGATGCTGATCGGCTCGTCGCGGCTCCTCAAGGCGGCGACCGCGTCCACCGTCGAGTTCCTCCGCCCGATCCCGTCGGTCGCCCTCATCCCGCTGGCGGCCCTGCTGTACGGGCCGGGCATCCGCTCCGCGCTCCTGCTGGCCGTCTACGCCGCCTTCTGGCAGGTCCTCGTCCAGGTCATCGCGGGCGTCGCCGATCTCGACCCGGTCGCCGAGGACACCGCCCGCAGCTACCGCCTGGGGCGTCTGGGCCGGCTGCGGCACGTCGTCTGGCCGACCACCCTGCCCTACCTCGTGACCGGCGTCCGGCTCGCCGCGACCGTCGCCCTCATCCTCACGATCACGGCGGAGCTCTTCCTCGCGGTGCCCGGGATCGGTCGCGAGATCCTCGACCAGCAGCAGGGCGGCAACGTCCCCGAGGTGTACGCCCTGGTCCTGCTGACCGGGCTGCTGGGCGTGCTGGTCAACGCCGGGACCAGGGCGCTGGAGCGGCGGGTCCTGTCCTGGCACCCGTCCGTGCGGGTGGGCGCGTGAGGCACGCCGGCCACCGGGTCCTCACCGCGGCCGGCCGCGTGGCGCTCTTCCTCGCCCTCCCGCTGGTGCTGCTCGCCGGGTGGTTCGTCCTGTCCGACGGCAGCACGGACCCCCTGGCGCCCTCCCTGCGGTCGATCCTCGAGGCGTTCGGAGAGACCTGGCTGGACGCCGATCGCCTCGGGTCGGACGTCGTCCCCAGCCTGCTGCGGCTGACGGCGGGCTACGCCGTGGCGACCGCAGCGGGCGTGGCCCTCGGGGTCGCCATCGGCCTGCTGCGGACGGTGCGGGCCCTCGTCGAGCCCACGCTGGAGTTCCTCCGAGCGGTCCCGCCGGTGGTGCTGGTCCCGGTCATCGGCATCATCGCGGGCCTCGGCAGCGACACCTCCCGGGTCGCCGTCATCGCCGTCGGCTGCGTCTGGCCCATCCTCCTCAACACCGTCGAGGGCGTCCGCGGGGTCGACCCGGTGCTGCGGGACACCGCCCGGAGCTACCGGATCTCCGGATGGCGGCGGCTGGTGCACCTGACGTTGCGGTCGGCGAGCCCGCAGATCGTCACGGGCATGCGGCAGGCCCTCGCCATCGCGATCATCCTCATGGTCATCAGCGAGATCTCGGCGGCCAGCAACGGCCTCGGCTTCACGATCGTCCAGTTCCAGCGGTCCTTCGCGATCGACCGGATGTGGAGCGGCGTCTTCGTGCTCGGCATCGTCGGCGTCGTGGTCGCGCTCGGGTTCCGGCTGTTCGACCGGGCGGTCCTGCACTGGTACCACCGGCAACGCACGATGCACCGGGAGGGCTGAGACCGTGACCGGACCGAGCGACCAGGCGGGCCCGACGGGGACGGGCCCGTCGCCCGTCCCCGGATCCCCCGCGGAACCGGCGCCGGGCTCGTCCCCGCTGCTCGACGTCCGGGGGCTGCGCAAGGTCTTCTCCGGTCGCGCGCGCACCGTCGAGGCCGTCGGTGACGTGACGTTCGGCGTCCCCGCGGAGCAGTTCGTGTGCGTGGTCGGACCCTCCGGGGCCGGGAAGACGACCCTGCTCAAGTGCATCGCTGGACTGCTGCTCCCGACCGCCGGCAGCATCTCGCTGGCGGGTCGCCCGGTCGACGGCCCGCCGGCCGGGATGGCCGTGGTGTTCCAGGAGTACGGCCGGTCGCTCTTCCCCTGGCTCACGGCGGAGCAGAACGTGGACCTGCCGCTGCGGCACAAGCGGTTGTCCCGTTCCCGCCGCCGGGAGCTGGTGGCCGGCGCGCTCGAGGCGGTCTCGCTGGCCGACGCCCACCACGCCTACCCCTGGCAGCTGTCCGGCGGGATGCAGCAGCGGGTGGCCATCGCCCGGGCCATCGCCTACGAACCGCGGATCCTCCTGATGGACGAGCCGTTCGCCGCGGTCGACGCCCAGACCCGCGCGGAGCTCGAGGACCTCGTCCTCGACGTGCGGCGGCGCTTCGGCATGACGGTCGTGTTCGTCACCCACGACATCGACGAGGCCGTGTACCTGTCCGACCGCGTCCTCGTGCTGTCCGCCTCGCCCACCGTGGTGCAGGACGACGTGGTCGTCGACCTGCCGCGCGACCGGGATCAGATCGCCACCCGGTCCCTGCCCCGCTTCACCGATCTGCGGTCCCGCATCTGGGCCGAGATCCGCGCCGCCCGGGACCCGGGAGGGTCGTCCCCGCCGTGACAGGTCCCCGCGCGGTGACGAGCCCGAACGCCGCTACCGCGACCCGTGATCTCGAGCTCCGCCCGGCGGTCGACCGCTGGGTGCGCCGAGGGCGCGCTCGAGGAGGCCGCGGACGGCCTCCGGGAGCACCTGCTCCGGGAGGGTGACGTCGACCGGAGGCGTGGCGCACCGCACACCGTAGGAGAACGCGTCGGGCATCTGGCGCGGCGGCGCGGTGGTCAGTGTCTCGAACGTGCGGTCGCCGAGCAGCGCCTGCCAGGCGCGGGAGTCGGGCGGGGGCAGCTCGCCGAGGACGACGGTGCGTTCCCGGACGACCCCGGCGACACCACCGGTGCGGCGCACGCTGACCTCGGTGCGGGCGCCGGGCGGGTCGGCCGCCGGCGGCCCGTCGCCCGGAGCCCCGGGCATCGCCGGCACCGACCCGTCGAAGGGGACGCCGACGGCGTCCCACCCCGCGCGGACGGCATCGGCCTCGCGGGACTCCTCGCCGTAGCGTCGCCCGGCGGCCTCGACGGTGAGCCGGGCGAAGGTGGCGAAGTCGCAGTCGGCGGAGATCTCGCCGGTGACCGTGTCGAACCACACCTGGCCGGCGGCCTCCCAGGCGTTGCCGCCGAGGGTGGTGGCGACGACGTGGAAGGCCTTGTTCGGGATGCCGGAGTTGATGTGCACGCCGCCGTTGTCGTCGGTGGTGTCGACGTAGTCCCGCCAGTGCGCGGGCTGGGGGTCGGTGCCGAGGCGCGGGTCGTCGTAGGCGGTGCCCGGCGCGGCCATCGAGCGCAGCGCCGCCCCCTGCACGCCGGGCGCCAGCAGGTCGGCGCCGACGAGCCAGTCGGCCTCGGCGGCGGGCTGGCCGCGCAGGCGCTGCACGACCAGCACGCCGAACACGTCGCTGACCGACTCGTTGAGCGCCCCGGACTGGCCCTGATAGTTGAGTCCGCTCGTGTACTGCGTGACCCCGTGCGCGAGCTCGTGCCCGATGACGTCGAGGCTGCGGGTGAACGGCAGGAAGACGGTGCCGTCACCGTCGCCGAAGACCATCTGGGTGCCGTCCCAGAACGCGTTGTCGTAGTTCTGCCCGTAGTGCACGGTGGCCACGAGCGGCAGGCCCTTGCCGTCGAGGGAATTGCGCCCGTACGCCTCGCTCCACAGCGTCCAGGTGGCGCCGAGCCCGTCGTAGGCCTCACCGACCTCGCGGTCTCCGGTGTCGGGGTCGCCCTCGGAGCGCACGAGGGCGCCCGGCAGCGTGGTCCCGCCCGCGGCGTCGTGGATGCTGCGCCGCGGGCCGTCGGTGCCGGGTGCCAGGCGCGGGCGTGCCTCGCGGCCACCGGGCCGCAGTTCGGTGGTCCGGCGGCCCCGGCGCAGCGTGGTGTCGACGCCGAGGGTGGCGCGCGCCGTCGCTGCCAGCTCGGGGTCTCCCCACGCGGCCAGTGCCTCGAGCACGTAGGGCGGCACGAACGTGCACCGGACGGCGGGCGGTCGGCGCGGCACGGCGATCATTCTCTCCAGGGCGAGCGCGGAACGGAACAGCCGGCTGGAGCGTCACCCGTGACGGGCGACCTCGGCGAGCCGCCGGGTGAGGAAGGCGCGCTCGACCTCGTTGTCGGTGAGGATCAGCGCCTCCTGGTACGCCGCGGCGGCCGGTGACCACTGTTCCAGGCGTCGCAGGAAGTCGGCGCGGGCGGCGCTGAGGTACGGGTACGTGGCAAGGGACGGATCGGCGAGCAGCGGGGTCAGGGCGTCGAGCCCCGCCTGCGGGCCGTCGTGGAAACCGACCGCGACGGCGCGGTTGAGCGCGACGACGGGCGAGGGTCGGAGCCGGAGCAGGGTGTCGTAGAGCCTCACGATCTCGGCCCAGTCGGTGTCGTCCCATGTCGGCGCCTCGGCGTGCTCGGCGGCGAGCGCGGCCGCCACGGCGAAGCGCGTCGGTGGGCCCCGGCGCAGGGCCTCCGTCAGCAGCGACCTGCCTTCGGCGATGAGCTCCCGGTCCCAGCGCGAGCGGTCCTGTTCGGACAGGAGCAGCAGTCGCCCGTCGGCCGACACGCGGGTGTCGCGCCGGGCCGCGTCCAGCAGGAGGAGGGCGAGCAGCCCGCCGACCTCGGCGTCGGTCGGCATCAGCAGGCGCAGCAGGCGAGCCAACCGGATCGCGCTGTCCATGAGGTCCGGGCGGACGAGGTCGTCGCCCGCCGGCGCGGTGTGCCCCGTCGTGAAGATCAGGTGGACGACGTCGAGGACGGCGCGCACCCGGTCCCCGAGATCGTCCGGGCCCGGGACCCGGTAGGGGATGCGCGCTGCGGTGATCTTCTTCTTGGCCCGGGTGATGCGGGCGGCCATCGTCGCGGGTCGGACCAGGAAGGCGCGGGCCACCTCGGGGGTGGCCAGCCCGCACACCAGGCGCAGGGTCAGGGCGACCTGGGCCTCCCGGGCCAGCGCGGGGTGGCAACAGGTGAAGATCAGGCGGAGGCGGTCGTCCTCGAGGCCGGCCTCGGGCCCGGGGGCCGGGTCGTCCGCGACCAGCAGCGGCATCCGACGGTGGAGCGTCGACTCCCGGCGCAGGGCGTCGAGCGCCCGGTGCCGCGCGACGGCGGTGAGCCACCCGGCGGGTCGATCCGGGATGCCGGTCGACGGCCACGACTCCAGGGCCTGGGCGAAGGCCTCCTGCGTGCACTCCTCGGCGAGGTCGAGGTCCCGGGTGAGCCGGGCCGTCGCGCCGAGGACCCGCGGCCAGTCGCGGCGGTGGGCCGCCGCCACCGCCGCGACGACCGCATCGGTCATGGCCGCTGGTGCTCGTGGTCGACCAGCGGGCGGATCTCCACTCCCGTGTGCGCCGCACGCAGCTCGGGCAGCAGGGCCGCCAGTGACAGCACCTCGTCGAGGTCTCCTGCCTCGACGAGGTAGTACCCGCCCAGGGCCTCCTTCGTCTCGAGGAACGGTCCGTCCGTGGTGGCGAGCCCGCCGGCCGCGTCCGAGCGCAGCGACGTGGCCGTCGGGGCCGGCTCCAACTGCCGCCCGTCGAGGACGCGGGCGCCGGCCTTGGCCGCGAACGCCTCGTGGCCGGCGTGGTTCGCCTCCCACTGCTCGTCGGTCATGGCGCCCCACTGCTGGGCGTCGCCGTAGATCAGGATCATGTACGTCGTCATGTCCGTGTCCCCATCGTCCGCGGGCCCCGGGGTGGGGCCTCCACGGTATGACGAACGGGGACGGCGGCAGATCGACAGCCGGAGGTTCCCCTGCTCCCCGCTGTCGCGGGCGGGGCGACCTTCACGCCGCCACGAGGCTCCGCTCCGCCAGGTGCCGGCCGGTCAGTGACCCCTCGGCCCGCACGAGGTCGCGCGGCGGCCCCTCGAAGACGACCCGCCCGCCGTCGTGGCCGGCGCCCGGGCCCAGGTCGATCACCCAGTCGGCGCGGGCCACCACGTCGAGGTTGTGCTCGATGACGACGACGCTGCGGCCCCGGTCGACCATCCGGTCGAGCAGCGCGACGAGGCCGTCGACGTCGGCCATGTGCAGACCGGTGGTCGGCTCGTCGAGGACGTAGATCTCGGTCGCCGTCCCGGCGAGGTGGATGGCGAGCTTGAGCCGCTGCCGCTCGCCGCCGGACAGCGAGGTCAGCGGCTGCCCGAGGGTGACGTATCCCAGGCCGACATCGGTCAGCGAGTCGAGCATCGGCCGGACCTGCTTCTCGGGGAAGAAGTCCCGCGCCTCGGCGACCGTCATCGCCAGGACCTTGCTGATGTCCTTCCCGCGCACCCGGTAGGTCAGCACCTGTGGCGTGAAGCGCCTGCCGCCGCACTCCTCGCAGGTGCTGGCGACGCCGGCGGCGAAGGCCAGGTCGACGTAGATCAGCCCCAAGCCCTTGCACTCCGGGCAGGCGCCCTCGGAGTTCGCGCTGAACAGCGCCGGCTTCACCCCGTTGGCCTTCGCGAAGAGCTTGCGGATCGGCTCCAGCACACCGGTGTAGGTGGCCGGGTTCGACCGCCGCGAGCCGCGGATCGGCGCCTGGTCGACGAACTCCAGGCCGTCGCGCCGCGGCAGGCAGCCGTGGATGAGCGAGCTCTTCCCGGACCCGGCGACGCCGGTCACCGCGGTCAGCACGCCGAGAGGGATGTCGACCGTGACGTCCTGCAGGTTGTGCAGCCGGGCGTGCTCGATCCGCAGGCGCCCGGTCGTCGGGCGCGACGTCTCCTTCACCGGTTGCCGCTGCTCCAGGTGGCGGCCGGTGACCGACGCCGACGCCCGCAGGCCCTCGACGTCGCCCTGGTAGACGACGGTGCCGCCGGCGGTCCCGGCGCCGGGGCCGATGTCGACGACGTGGTCGGCGACGGCGATGACCTCGGCCTTGTGCTCGACGACGAGGACGGTGTTGCCCTTGTCGCGCAGCCGCAGCAGCAGGTCGTTCATCCGCCGCACGTCGTGCGGGTGCAGCCCGGCGGTGGGCTCGTCGAAGACGTAGGTGATGTCGGTCAGCGCGGACCCGAGGTGGCGGACCATCTTCACCCGCTGGGCCTCGCCGCCGGACAGCGTCGAGGACTCCCGGTCCAGGCTGAGGTACCCGAGCCCGATCTCGACAAGGCTGTCCAGGGTGCCCCCGAGCATCGCCACCATGGGCGCGACGGCGGGCTCCGTCACCCCGCCCAGCCACCCCCGCAGGTCGCTCACCTGCATCGCCGAGCACTCGGCGATCGACCGCCCGTGCAGGCGGACCGCCAGCGCCCGGGCGTTGAGCCGGGCGCCCCCGCAGGCCGGGCAGGTCGCGAAGGTGGCGATCCGCTCCACCGCCGCCCGGGACGGGCCGTTGAGGGAGTCGAGGTCCTTGGACAGGAACGACCGGCGGAAGCGGTGCTCCAGCCCCTCGTACGTGAGGTTGATGTTGTTGACGCGGACCTTGGTGTCCTTGCCCCGCAGCAGCAGCTCCCACTGCTCCTGCGGCCAGTCGCGCAGCTTCGTGTCGGGGTCGAAGAAGCCCGACTCCGCGTAGACCTGCCACAGCCAGCCGCCGACCTGGTGGTTCGGCAGCAGGATCGCGCCCTCGTTGAGCGACTTGTCCCGGTCGACCATCCCGTCGACGTCCAGAGTCGAGACCCGCCCCGCACCCTCGCACTCCGGGCACATCCCCTGGGGGTCGTTGAACGAGAACACCGACGACGAGCCGATGTGCGGCTCGCCCGCCCGGCTGAAGACCGTCCGCAGCATCGTGTAGGCGTCGGTCGCGGTGCCCAGGGTCGAGCGGGCGTTGGCGCCCATCCGCTCCTGGTCGATGACGATCGCGGCGCTCAGGTGGCGCAGCGAGTCGACGTCCGGGCGGGGCAGGGTCGGCATGAACGTCTGGAGGAACGCCGAGTACGTCTCGTTGATGAGGCGCTGCGACTCGGCCGCGACCGTCCCGAACACCAGGGACGACTTTCCCGACCCCGAGACCCCCGTGAAGACGGTCAGCGCCCGCTTGGGGATATCGACGTCGACGTCACGCAGGTTGTTCTCGCGCGCCCCGCGGACCTCGATGACCTCGGTGGCGGGGCGACCGACCGGGCTCTGCACCGCCCCGGTCACCGGCTCAGCCGTTGGAAGGCGCGCACGGACAGCGGCAGGAACACCAGCGTGACGGCCACCGGCCAGGCCACGGCCAGCAGCAGGGCGTTCTCTCCGGCCCAGGTCGTGGCGTCGCCGACCGGGTTCCCGAACAGCTCCCGCGTCGCCGTGATGGTCGCCGACAGCGGGTTCCACTCGACGATCGTCGCCAGCCAGCCGGGCATGAGCTCGGGGGCGATGAAGGCGTTGGACAGCATGGTCAGCGGCCACAGCAGCCCGAAGACGGAGTTCGCCGCCTCGGCCGTCCGCGCCTTGAGCCCCAGCAGGATCCCGACCCACAGGAACGAGAACCGCAGCAGCAGGAGCAGCCCGAACGCCGCGAGCGCCGCGGTCAGGGAGCCGCCCCACTGCCACCCGATGAGCAGCCCCGTCCCCACCATGAGCCCGAGCGACGCGACGGAGTACAGCATCCCGGCGAGCGCCCGCCCCGTGACCACCGCCGACGGGGCGATGGGCATCGACCGGAACCGGTCGGTGACGCCCTTGCTCGAGTCGGCCTGCACCGCGGCCAGCGTCTCGCCGATCCCGAAGGCCATGGTCTGGGCGAAGATCCCGGGCATGAGGAACTCCCGGTAGCTGCCGTCGCCCGGGACGACGATCGCGCTGCCGAAGACGAAGGCGAAGAGCAGGACGGTGACCACGGGGAACGCCAACCCCCAGAGGATCATCTGAGGTTCCCGGATCCAGTGGGAGACGTCGCGCCGGGCCACGATCAGCCCGTCGCGCACCGCGCGGCGGAGCCCGAGGGCGGCCGGCCGGGGCGGGCCGGTCGGCGCGACGGCGCCGGGGCCCGGTGCCGGGGGAGTGGTCGGGGTGGTCATGCCGGCACCTCCACGGTCTCGGGGTCGTCGGCGCGGTGGCCGGTGAGCTGCAGGAAGACGTCGTCGAGGGTGGGGCGGCGGAGCCCGATGTCCCGGGGGGTCACGCCGCGGTCGGTGAGGTCGGCGAGCACCCGGGCCAGTGCCGGCACCGGATCGGCCACCGGGGCGACGACCCGGAGCGCGTCCCCGGAGACCTCGACCGGCCCGTCGGCGACGCCGGTGACGACGTCCCGCGCGACGGTGAGGTCGTCGCGCCGGTGCACGGCCACGTCCAGCCGGTCCGCGGCGACCCGGGCCTTGAGCTCGGCCGGGCTGCCCTCGGCGATGACCCGACCGGCGTCCATGACGACCACCCGGTCCGCCAGCTGGTCCGCCTCGTCGAGGTACTGCGTGGTCATGAGCACCGTCGTCCCGCCTGCCACCAGCCGGCGGATCGCCGACCAGACCTCGGCCCGGTTGCGGGGGTCCAGCCCGGTCGTCGGCTCGTCGAGGAAGAGCACCGAGGGCGCCAGCAGCAGGGTGACCGCCAGGTCCAGCCGCCGCCGCATGCCGCCGGAGTACCGCTTGACGGCCTCGCCGCCGGTGTCGGCGAGGCCGAACCGGTCGAGCAGCTCGTCCGCCCGCCGGACCGCCCCGGCGGCGTCGAACCCGAGCAGCCGGGCGAACAGCACGAGGTTCTGCCGGCCGCTGAGGATCTCGTCGACGGCGGGTTCCTGGCCGCTCATGCCGATCCGCTCGCGCACCTCGTGCGGGTCGGTCACGACGTCGGCCCCGGCCACCCGGGCCCGGCCGGCGTCGGGTCGCAGCAGGGTGGTGAGGATCCGCACCGCGGTGGTCTTGCCGGCGCCGTTCGGGCCGAGCAGGCCGCAGACGGTGCCGGGCGGCACGGCGAGGTCGAACCCGTCGAGCGCGGCCCGGCCGCCGTACCGCTTGACGAGCCCGTCCGCGTCGATGGCGGGGACGGTCACGGGACCCTCCGATCTCTGTACGCTGTACGGAAAACAGGTTGAACATTAACGTACGCCGTATGGAGTTGCAAGGCCGGCGGTTGCGACGCTCCGAGCGATCGGACGACGGCCGGTCCGGCCTCGCCGCTCAGGCATCCGGTCGCCGACCGACGAAGGCCAGCAGCCGCGCCTGGACGTCGGCGTCGTCCGGCACGGGCAGCCGCGGGCCGTAGTGCCCGCTGGCCCGCCCGGCTGTCTCTGTACGATGTACGCAGAATCTGTGCCGACGTGCGGTGGGGAGTGGCGAGGCGATGGCGGAGTACGCCGGTCGCGGCGACGCCACGCGCACCATGGAGCTGCTCTGGCGCACCGGTCCGAGGCCTGGTCGAGGGCCCCGGCCGTCGCTGGATCCCGAGGTGATCGTGACGGCGGCGATCGAGATCGCGGACTCCGAGGGGCTGGGCGCGGTGTCGATGCGGAGGGTCGCCGAGCGCCTGGGGCGCAGCGCCATGACCCTGTACAGCTACATCCCCGGCAAGGGCGAGCTGCTCGACCTCATGCTCGACCGCGTCCTCGCCGACCACCCGCGCGAGTTCGACACCGGCCGGGGGTGGCGGCCGGCCGTCGAGGCCGCCGCCCGGGCCTCGTGGGACTTCCAGCTCCGCCACCCGTGGGTGCTGCAGGTGGCGGGTGGCCGGGCGCCCCTGGGGCCGACCGGGCTGGACGTCTACGAGGCGGCCCTGCGCCTCTTCGCGGGGTCGGGCCTGACCGCCGAAGAGACCGTGCGTGCCTGGGGAGCCGTCACCAGCTTCGTCCAGGGGGCCGCCCGAGCCGTGGCCGACGCCCGGGTGGCGGAGCGCGAGACCGGCGTCAGCGACGACGACTGGTGGCTCGCCCGCCGGCCGATCCTCACCGAGATGATGGACGCGGTGCCCGACCGGTACCCGACACTGGGGCGGCTCTCGGTCGAGGGGGCGTTCGACCAGGCCGACCGCGCCCCCGGGGACGACACGTCCTACCTCGAGCGCGAGGCTCTCGACGCCTTCGAGTTCGGGCTGCGCCTGCTCCTCGACGGCATCGAGGCCACGGTCGCCCGGAGGGCACCGGCGCCGCCGCCCTGACCCGTCCTCAAGATCACGACTTGCACCGCGATGTGGTCGCTCTCCGGTCACAAGATCACGACTTGCACCGCGATGTGGTCGTGATCCGGTCACAAGATCACGACTTGCACCGCGATGTGGTCGTGATCCGAGGTCACAAGGCCCGGAGCGCGGAGGAAGTTGCGATCATGACGCCGGATGATGACCACAACGCGGCGCAAGTCGTGATCTACGGGGGTGTCGGCATCAACGGGGCGTCGGTCGTCAGCGGTAGCCGGTGACGTCCGCCGGCTTCCCAGCCTCCCGCACGTCGACGATGTACCGCCACGCGTCGGGTCGGGACCCGTCGGCATCCGTCGTGCCGTAGTGCTCGGCGAGGGTGAACGACGACACGGACTGCGTGTTCCACCGCCCACGGTCGGGATCGGCCGCGAGGGCGGCGACGGCTCGGCCGATCATCGTCGGCGACTCCGAGATGGCGAAGTCCGCCGGGTCGGGGCCGTCGCCGGTCGCCGGCCGCTGCGTCGCGTCCCGCCAGTTGTCCTCGCGCACCCCGAAGACGTCGAGCATCATCTCCGACCGGAGCCATCCCGGGGTGACCGCCACCGCCGCGCCGCCCACGCCCTCGAGTTCGTGGCCCTCGGCCCAGGCGAGCTGACGCGTGCGGCCAGGTCTCGGACCTGGATGGGGTCCAGGTGGGAGAGCGTCGATGTCGCCGTGGACCAGCTGGCGGCCGTCCCCGGCGTCGAGGTCGTCGACCCGCCGGAGCTGCGCGAGCGTCTGCACCGGCTGGGCTTCACCCTCGCCGAGCTCAACTCGCCGCGATGAGTGTGGTGAGTCGACGCACCCACCGCCTGCCGGGGTCCGCCGGGGCCGTCCTCGACCGCGCTCCGTCGCGCCGGACCCGGGTGTCGCCGAGGATGGCGGCATGGACGTCGTCATCGCCGGGGGACACGGGAAGATCGCACTGCGGCTCGGGGAGCTGCTGGCGAAGCGGGGGGACCGGGTCCGGGGTCTGATCCGGAACCCCGACCACGGCGACGACCTTCGGGTCCGGGGCATGGAGCCGGTGGTGGTCGACCTCGAGCAGGCCGCGGTCGACGCGGTCGCCGCCGCCGTGGCGGGTGCCGACGCGGTGGTCTTCGCCGCGGGGGCGGGCCCGGGCAGCGGGGCGGCCCGCAAGGTCACGATGGACCTCGGCGGCGCCGTGCTGCTCCTCGACGCGGCCCGCGAGGCCGGCGTCCCCCGCTACGTGATCGTGAGCTCCATGGGCGCCGACGCCGGGGCGCCGGACGACGGCGCGTTCGGCAGCTACCTGCGGGCCAAGGGCATGGCGGACGACGCCGTCCGGGCGAGCGACCGGGCGTGGACCGTGGTCCGCCCGGGCGGGCTCACGGACGCGCCGGGCACCGGGCGGGTCGCGGTCGGCCCGGCCCTGCCCCGGGGCTCCGTGACCCGCGACGACGTGGCCGTCGTGCTGGTGGAGGTCCTGGACGAGCCGGGCACCGCCGGCGTGACCGTCGACGTCACGGAGGGGACCACCCCGGTCACGGTCGCGTTCCGCGGTCTCGCGACGACCTGGGGTGACCGTTCCTGACGCCTTGCTCACGCCACGCGTGACTGACCCAGGACGTCAGTGACGTGGCATGCATGGTCGTCAACCGGCGCGCCGAGCTCGACGCCGACGTCGCCATACCCAAGATCGCTGTTTCGGCTCAGTTCCGGCCGCCGAAGGCGGCGCCGGACGGGCGTTTCTTGGCCGAGACGGCGATCACGAGGCCTTGAGCCGGCCGTCGTCGGCGAACGTCGACGACGTCAGCCGCTGAGGTCGACCGCCGCCTGGCGGCGCTCGGCGAGAGCCGACTCGGCGATCCGTCGGACCGCGTCGAGCCGCTCGGTCTGCGCACCCGCCGCGGCGAGCTCCGACTCCGCGGCGGCGAGGGACCGCTGCGCCTCGGCCAGACGTCCGTGGAGGTCGTCCACGTCCCGCGCGACGGCATCACGTCGGTCGCGTGCCGCCTCCGCCTGTCGCCGGGCCTCCTCCGCCGCGGCCCGCGCAGCGGCGGACTCCGTCTCGGCGGCCGCGAGAAGCTCGGCCGCGGCCCGCTGCGGACCCTGATCCGGCCCGCCCTGCTCCGCCGTGGCCGTGGGCGGCGACGCAGGCTCAGCGGCCGAGCTCCGGGGTGTCCCGGTCGACCTGGTCCGCCGCGGCACGGCCGCCGCCGCCTCGACGTCCACGTCGCCGAACCCGGAGTACATCAGCGCCCGGGTGAGCGTCCCCGAGGTGACCGCGGCCGCGGCCTCCTCCGTCGCCACCGCCGCGGCGAAGGTCTCCGCCAGCTCGCGTTCCACCGCCGTCGTCACGGGGTGGCCGGCGTCGCCCGCGAGGTCGTCCGCCCGGTCGACGAGGGAGCGGACGAGTTCCCGTCGGCGGCGGCCGTGCTCGCGCAGCGCCGCCGCGTCCAGCGCCGCCTGCGCGGTCCGGGTCCGCTCGCCGAGGGCCGCCAGCTCTGCCAGGCCGGCCGCGCCCTCGGGGTCGCGGGCGACGAGGTTGACCAGCCACGCCGTGACGGTGGGGCGCCGGAGCCGCCCGAGCGCGGCCGCGGTCCCGCGCGCGCCGCATGCCCTGGCCCGCGCGACCCACTCCGAGCGCCGGGCGAGGAAGTCGCCCGGGTCCAGGCCGTAGAGCTCGCCGGCCGCGGCCTCGAGGTCGACGTCACCGGCGCTCATCGCCGTATGGTCCCGCGATCCCGGGCGGGTGTCCGGGGCCGGGGGTAGAACACCGTCATGGCGACGGATCCCACGAATCCTCCGGTCGGGGCGCCCGCGGCCGCCGACCGCCCGGTGATGCCCGACGGATACGGCGTCCCCGACGGGACGGACGGCCTCCTGCCGTGGGAGGCGGTGGACGAGCGGCTGCGCGACTCCCGCGTGTACTGGATGGCGACCACCCGCCCCGACGGCCGCCCCCACGTGGTGCCGCGGTGGGGGGCCTGGCTGGACGGGCGGCTCCACTACGACGGGGCGCCGACCACGGTGCACGCGCGCAACCTCCGGACCAACCCGCACTGCGCCCTTCATCTCGAGGACGGGACCCGGGCCGCGGTCCTCGAGGGCACGGCCGCGCCCGCCGACCCGCCGGGTCCGGGGCTGGGCGGGCGGATCTCGGCCGAGATCACCCGCAAGTACGCCGGCGACGGGTACTCGCCCTCACCGGACAGCTGGGAGGGCGAGCACGCGGGCGGACTGTGCGTGTTCACGCCGGTCAAGGGGCTGGCCTGGCACAGCTTCCCGGCGGACGTCACCCGGTACCGGTTCGGCGCGGACCCCGCGAGCCACCGCATCTGACGCCGCACTCCCGACCCCCGGTCGCGCCTGCCCCAGGACCCGTGCTTATCGTTCCCCGGACGCCGCGATCACGGACAAGGGGGTACCGGCGTGGGAATCCAGACCGCCCTGGATGCCGTCGTGCAGGCCGAGCGGGTCGTCGACGCCCTGCGGCACGCCGACGACCTCGCCTTCGAGGCCAGCCGGGACGGCGGTCCGCGCACGGTCCGCGTGCTGTCCGGCGCACTGGCCGGCGACGACCAGCTGACGGCGATCGCGGCCGTCCACGCCCTAGGACGGGTCGTCGACCAGCGCGCCGACGACCTGTTGAGCCGCTCGCTGTCCTCGGAGCGGCCGTTCATCGTCGAACACGCCGCGTGGGTCCTCGCCGCCCGGCGCCCCCTGCCGAACGCCGTGCCCCGGCTGGTCCGCCTCGTCGTGGCCGGCGGCTTCACCGGCATGATCGCCCAGCGGACGCTCGAGCAGTGGTCGGCGAGCACCCCCGACACCGTCGCCGTGGCGCTCGAGAGCACGCTGCTCGGCACGTGGTCGCCCGAGGTGCGCCGGGCGCTCGTCGAGACGCTCGGCCTGGTCCGCCACTCCATCGCCACGGCGCCCCTGGTCCGGCTGGCCCGGGACGCCGGGGAGCCCGCCACGGTCCGGGCCGCAGCCGTGGCGGCGCTCGGCGAGCGCCGGGGGGAGGCCGGTGTCGCCGCGGCCGTCGACGAGGTGACCGGCGCGGGCGGAGTGCTCGGCGCGGTGGCCCGGCTCGCCCTCGTCGACCTGCTGACCGCGCCGGAGCCCGCGGACCGGGCGGCCGGCGGCCGCACCGGCGGCGGTCTCACGGTCGGCCAGCTGGCGCTGCACGCCGACATCGATCCCGGGCTCGGGCGCGCGGGCAGCGGCGCCACCGGCGGCATCGCGACGCTGCTGGTCCGGCTGGGAGACGCGTTGCTCCAGGCGTCCGGCCGCGGGGACCGGCCGGTCGAGCGGGTCCTCACCATCTCCCGCGGGACGGCGGAGGAGACGCTTGCCGACCTGGCCGGCGTGACCGGCCGCCGCTCGGGGCACCTCTACGGGCGGGTCCCGCTGCTCCCCGACCCCGTCGCCGGCCCGGACGCGTGGTCGCACCGGGTGGCGGCGCGGCGCGGGATCCGCCGGCTGCTGCGTGCCGTCGGCGGCGTCGACGTGCTCCACCTGCGGATGGCCGACGTCGGCAGCCTGGTCGCGGCCGAGGTCGCCTACGAAGCGGACATCCCGGTGGTGTTCACCCTCGCCCCGGACCCGCCCGCGGTCATCCACGCGCTCGACCTGGCGGGTCGCCTGGACCGCCGGACGTTCGGCGAGGCCGACGTCGCCGAGCACTACTGGTTCCGCACCCGGCTCGTGCAGCGCCTCGCCGGCAACGCCGCGCACACGGTCCTCTTCCCCCGGCCCGACCTGGCCGAGGACCTGCAGCGACTGCTCGGGATCGACGTCACCGCCCGGCCGGAGCGGCACACGGTGGTGCCCGAGGGGATCGACCTCGACCTCGCGGACGCCGCGGCCGCCGAGGCCGCTGCCCACGCCGCGGGCGCCGCCCCGACCCCGGCACTGCAGCAGCTGCGACGCCTGCTGGAGACACTGCCGCCCGAACGCCGGGGCCTGCCACTGGTCACGAGCGTCGGGCGCCTGCACCGGGTCAAGGGCATGGCGACCCTTGTCCGCGCCTGGCGGCGATCGCCGCTGGCGGGGCGGGCCAACCTGCTCGTCGTCGGGGGCGACCTGGCCGGGCCGGGTCCGGACGAGCGCGAGCAGCTCGCCCGGATCGACCGCATCGTCCCCGCCGGCGAGCGCACTGCGGCCGGGCTCCTCCTGCCGGGACACCGGGCCAACGCCACCGTCGCCCGGTGGCTCGCCGCCACCCGCACCGGGGTGCCCGGCTTCGCGGCGTCCGGCGGGATCTACGTGTGCGCCAGCGTCAAGGAGGAGTTCGGGCTGGCGCTGCTCGAGGCCATGGCTGCCGGGCTCCTGGTGGTGGCGCCCGACGGCGGCGGGCCGGCCACGTACGTCGAGGACGGGGTCACCGGCCGGCTCACCCGGACCTGGGACCCCGAACGGCTGGCGGCTGCGATGGCCGACGCCCTCGACGCCTCGCTCGCCGAGCGCGCCCCGGGGCGGGCCTCCCGGTCGCGTGCCGTCGTCGCCGACCGGTTCACGGTGGCGGCGATGGCGCGGACCCTGACCCGGGTGTACGGCGGCGTGGCGGACGAGCACGGCCGGCTCGCGGACCGGCTGGCCGCCGCCGGATGACCCTCCTCGTCGTCAGCCCGGACTACGCCTCCCACCTGCTGCCCCTGGCGAGCCTGGCCACCGAGTGGCGCGACCGCGGGGAGCGGGTCGTCGTCGCCACCGGCCCGGCGACCGCGGACCTGGTCGCCGGGTTCGGCTACGAACGCGTCGACCTGCGGCTCGGGCGCGGCTCCAACCCCGGCGTGATCCGTGCCGACCAGCAGCCGCGAGGCGAGGACGAGGCGCTGCGCGGGTTCTTCGACGCGACGCGGCGGGGTTCGGTGGCGGCCCTCCTCTTCCAGGCCCGCGCGCGCTCGACCGATCTGCTGTGGCGGCCGGTGCCGACGGCCCGGGCCGTGCTCGACGTCGTCGACGCCGTCCGTCCCGACCACGTCCTCGTCGACCACCTGGCGTTCAGTGCCCGGCTGGCGCTGGCCGCGGCCGGTGTCCGGCACGCCGACGTCGTCCTCGGTCACCCGACCGCCCTGCCCGTCGGCGACGAGGTCTACGGCCTGCCGCCCGCCTGGCCGGGTGCGATCCGGCCCGACCCGGCCGGACTGGCGGAGCTGCGCGGACTCTGCGAGGACGTCCGCGACGCCTTCACCGGCCAGTGGAACGCCGCGCTCGCCGAGCTCGACCCGGGGGCGGCGGCCAGCCCGGACGCCTTCGCCGAGCATGGCGACCTCCTTCTGCTCAACCATCCCGGCGAGCTCGCCGACCCGGCCCGCACCGCGCTGCTGCCCCCGCACGTCTTCCTCGGCTCCGCGGTCCGGGACGAGCCGGCCGACCCCGAGGTCGAGGCCTGGTTGGCTGCGGGCGACGCGCCCGCCGTCTACGTGAGCCTCGGGAGCTTCCTCTCCGTCCGCGCCGATGTCCTCGCGCGGGTGGCCGCGGCCCTGCGCGACCTGCCGGTGCGGGTGGCGCTGGCCACCGGGTCCGCGCCGGTCGCCGAGCTCGGCCCGCTGCCGGGTTCGTGGCTGGTGCGGCGCTACCTGCCACAGGTCCGGCTGTTGCGCGCGGCTGCCGCGGCCGTCACCCACGGCGGCAACAACAGCGTGACCGAGGCGATGACCTTCGGTGTGCCGCTCGTGGTCCTGCCGTTCTCGACCGACCAGTTCGCGGCCGCGGCCGGTGTCGAGTCCTCCGGGGTCGGCCTCGCCCTCCCGCCGAACACCGCCACCGTCGCCGACCTGCGCGACGCCGTCGCCGGTGCGCTGGCCCTGCCTCCCGGCCCACTGCACGCCGTCGCGACGGCCCTGCAGTCCGACCCGGGGCCGCAGCGGGCGCTGCGCGCGGTGACATCCGGGGTTCGGGTGTGACCACGGTTGCCGGACATGCGACGGTCCTGCTGTCGGGACAGTGTCCGCTCGGCCCTGACGGCGACGTGGTGGGTGGCGACTCCCGTGACGCCCAGGCCGACCAGATCGTCATCAACGTGCGGGCCGCACTCGCCGCCGTGGGTGGCCAACCTGCCGACGTGGTCCGGACGCGGGTGTATGTCGTGTCGGACGACGGCCACGTGACTCCAGCGCCGCTCCGCCACGGTCGAGACGATCGGCCGCATAGGGGGCGTCGTCCCGGTACCGCAGGGCCCGGCCGGATCCGTGGCGTCGTACTCACGTCGGCACGGCGTCGACGTGAAGGCGTCGATGAGTCGACCGGCCGCGCCCTCGGGTGTGACGTCGCGGCGCTCCGCCCGGACCAGGGCAGAACCCACCTCGAAGTCGACGTGGGGGGGCGCGATGCAGAGATCACTGAGCAGCCGGTCCTCGATCGCCGTGGGCAGTCGCCCCCGCAGCAGGTCCACCCAGACCGAGGCGTCCACGACGATCACGGGTGCTCCCCCTCGTACTCGCCCCGCACCTCACGGACCAGCTCGGCTCCGGTCACGTCCGAGTGCCGCGGAAGTCCGAGATCGTGATGCAGCGCGCCGAGGCCGCCCAGCCACTGCTGCATCGCCCGCCTCCGCAGCTCGGCCTCCGCGTCGGCGGCCATGAGCGGATGGTGCGTACTGCAGGTGCAGAGTGCGCAAGCGTCGCTGCTTGCATGACTGTGTCAGCAGCTCGGCTGGTCTCGGGTCCGGTGCAGCAACCAGTCCCGCGACGTCCGGATGAGGGCGTAGCGGACGGAGCCCGCCCGCCCGTGCAGGGTGAACACCAGCCGGTGCCCGTCGCGGTCGTGCTCCTCCCACCACCCCGTGTCGGCGATCACCTTGTCCTCGTCCTCGTAGGTCAGGTGGTCGAGGTCGTGGTCCGGGACCGCGACGGCCAGCCGGTTCGTCCGCGCGTCCGGCGGCAGCCCGCGTGGCACCGCCCACGACCGGAGCACCCCGTCCTCGGTCAGTCGCAGGTCGTAGTGGTGGCGGGGTCGTCGGTGCTCGTGAAGGACGAACCGTGGCCGGGCTGCGGATTCCTCGTGGGACACGGCACCAGCGTCCACCGGTCGTGACCCGGTGGACACCGCCTCCCTCTTCGCGACGGCGATCAAGAACGCCGCTCCCGCGGCCCACCTCGCGGACTTCGCAGAGGCGGCGGTCGCGTCGCCTCACCCGCCGCGCGACGCCGACCTGCTGGCGGAGCCGCCGTCGTCGTGGGCCGACGCGCTCCGGCGCCTCGAGATCATGGCCCGGTCCGAACCGCTCGTCGTCGTCCTCGACGAGTACCCCTGGGCGGCAGCGGCCGATCCGACCCTCGACAGCCGGATCCAGGTTGCGTGGGATCGCGGACTGGAACGCCTCCCGGTCCTGCTCGTCCTCCTCTACGGTCGAGCGCGGCCGTTCCTCGTCGATCCCCTCACTCCTCGGGACACCGCTGACCTCGTCACCGGCCCAGGCGGTGCCGGTGCGGTCGCCGCCCTCGACGTCCATCTCGTGACCGGGGGCTACCCGAGGCTCGTCCGGGCGGCGTCGGAGGCGGGCGGCGCGGAGGAACTCGTCCGGGCCGCGGTGGCCGACCCCTTCTCCGAACTCGTCGTCAGCGCCCAGCTGACGCTGGACGCCGAGCTCCCGCCCCCAGTCTCGGCTCGCGCCGTGCTCGAGGCCATCGGCGAGGACAGCCGCGGCCCGGCGGTCTTCGGCCTGATCGCCGACCGGTTGCCCAGGAGGGAGGGTGCCGCCGGGGCCACAGGTGTCGCGTGCGGTGGCCACACTCCAGGAGAAGCGACTCGTGGCGGTCGACCTCCCGGCCGGGGCCTCGGCCGGATCGCGGCTGCGGAGGTACCGCATCGCCGATTCGTATCTGCGCTTCTGGTTGCGTTTCGTCCGCCCCCGGCTGGGTGACGTCGAGCGTGGCCGCGGTGACCTCGCGTGGGCGGCCTACCGGCGCGGCTGGTCCACGTGGCGGGGACGGGCGATCGAGCCGCTCGTCCGGGAGGCTCTGTGGCGCCATGCCCCCGATCTCCCCGGGCTCGAGGCGACGACTGCCGTCGGCGGCTGGTGGGACCGCTCGAACGACCGCGGAGGACGCGCTGGCGGCTGCCTGACCCTCCCGGCCGGGTCGGGGTCACGCGGGCCGGGGCTCCAGGCCGTGCACGGCGAGGCGGACCGCCGACTCCACCAGCGGGGCGGGCGGGAACCCGTCGGCGTCCGGCGGCATCATCCCCACGCCGAACAGCATCGTGAGCAGGGTGAGGGCGGTCCGCCGCGGATCCAGGTCCGCCCGGACCCGGCCGAGACGCTGCTCCGCGGACAGGTAGTCGGCGAGCAGCTGCGGCGGCCCCACCAGGGGAGCCCCGGGCGGCGGATCCATCGCCGCGGCCACGACGTCCCTCAGCGACGGATCGGAGAAGGCGGCCAGCTCCAGCGGGATCAGCTCCCGGCGCAGCCGACCCAGGACGCGGGCCGTCTCGGTGAGGGTGGCCTCGACGGTGGCGCTGCCGGCCCTGCCCGGCAGGCCGGACATCCACTCCAGGACCGGCCGGTTCCGCTCCATGACCGCGGCCCGGAACAGGTGCTGCTTGTGCGGGAAGTGGCGGTAGATGGTGCCCTCGGCGACGCCGGCCGCCTCGGCGATGGCCCGGGTCGTGGCCCGCGCGTACCCGACGCGGGCCACGACCTCCACGGCCGCGTCCAGCAGGCGGCGCCGGGTGTCCTCGCCGCGTGCGCTCACCCCCGCATCATGGCCTCCGCCGTGGCCGGCTCAGTCCGTGATGTCCCGCCGGGCGACCGTCACGGCGCCGGCCACCAGCCCGGCGGTCGCGTAGGCGGCACCGAGGGCGAGCGCGGTGCCGAACCCGACGGCCGCCGTCCCGCCCTGGGCCAGGGCACCGAGGGTGGCCCCCGGCAGCCAGTCCGCCAGGTCCGGTGCGGCGACCCCGAGCAGTCCCTCGACGACGAGCACGTACCCGACCCCGCCCGCGATGGCCACGGTCGAGCTGCGCGTGACCACCGCGATCGCCAGGCCGACGACTCCCCACACCAGCAGGGCGAGGTAGGTGTCGAGCCAGGCCCGGCCGACGGCCTCGACCAGGTCGGGCGTCGACGACGTCCAGGCCGAGACGTCGATGCCCGCCGACTCGGCCAGGGGCGGGCTCGCCACGACGGTCGCCGCCACCGCGACTGTCGTAGCCGCCGCCGTGACCAGCGCGAGGGCGACGACCTTCCCGGCGAGCAGGCGGACCCGCCGCGGCTCCGCCTGGGCCAGGAGCCGGATCAGTCCCAGGGGGTAGTCCGACGACGCCGTGATCGCCCAGAAGGCCAGCGTGACCACCCCGAGGATGGTCGCGGCCGACCGGACGGCCGCCGCCGGCCCGGTCGCCCCCGTCAGCTGGTCCATGGTGGGGAAGCTGAGCCCCGGAGCGCCCTGGGGGATCCCGCCCTCGCTGCCCGCGGCGGTGAAGACGAAGGTGGCGATCATCGCGGCGAGCACCGCCGCCAGGATCAGCCACGCCGCCAGCACGCTCCGGCGCCGTACCCGTGTCAGCTCGGCCGCCACGACCCGCGCCAGGCCCCTCATCGTCCGGCTCCGGCCGGCTCGGCGGGGACGGCGGGCCGGGCGGCCAGTTCACCGTCGACGTCGCCCGTCATCCGCAGGAAGGCCTCCTCGAGCGTCTCCCGGGCCGGGACCAGCGCCCGCAGCGTGACGCCCGCCGCGGCCGCTGCACGATTGACCTCGCCCGCGCGCTCGAGGGGAGCCGTGACGCGAACCGTCGGCGCCGTCCGGTCATGGGCGTCGGGGAGCCGGGCGACCGTCCAGCCGCGGCGGCCGAGTTCCTCCAGCAGGGTCCCGGTGTCCTCCGGGTCCTCCGGGGCGATGTCGAGATGCTCGTGGGCGCCCGCGAGGAGCTCGGTCGCGGGGCCGCTGAACACGAGGTCCCCGAACCGGATGACGACGAAGGAGTCGCAGATCGCCTCGAGCTCGCCCAGCAGGTGGGACGACACGACGACGGTGCGGCCCTCGCCGGCGACGGCTCGCAGCAGGCGGCGGATCTCGACGATGCCCGCGGGGTCGAGCCCGTTGGTGGGCTCGTCCAGCAGCAGCAGCGGGGGGTCCGGCAGCAGCGCCGCGGCGATCCCCAGCCGCTGCTTCATGCCGAGCGAGTAGGTGCGCACGGGGTCCCGCTCGCGGCCGTCGAGGCCGACGATCCGCAGGACCTCGGTGACCCGGGTCCCCGGCAGGCCGCGCAGGCGGGCCAGTGAGAGGAGGTTCGCCCGGCCCGACAGCGCCGGGACGAGGGCGGGCGCCTCCACGAGCGCGCCGACGCGGGCGGCGTAGGCGGCCGGGCGGTCGACGGCGGCGCCCAGGACCGTGGCCCGTCCCGACGTCGGCCGGACGAGTCCGAGCAGCATCCTGATCAGCGTCGACTTGCCCGAGCCGTTCGGCCCGACCAGGCCGACGATCCCGCCCTGCGGCAGCCGGAGGTCCAGGTCGCGGACCGCGACGACGTGGCCGAACCGCCGGCTCAGGCCGGTCGTCTCGACGGCGGGAGCCTCGATCCTTCGTTCGCGTGTGAGCACTCACTCACATTGCGGTGTCGCCCCTGGGGGTGTCAAGCCCACCTCACGGCAGGAGGAGGCACGAGCCGGCCCGGTGCCTGCCGCCCTCGTGAGACGAGCGCCGTCCGGGCCCTTCACCTCTTGTTGCTTCTCCGCTCCGGGCCGTACATTCCGCCCACCGATGCCGTCGGCGTCGGTGTCGTCGCCGTCCCCGCCGACAGCAGGCCGGCCGGACCGTCAGGAGGGCCGTGACCCGACAGCGGGGGTGGAGCCCCGGTCCATCGCGCCCGTTCTCCCGTCGCGGGCTGCTGGCAGGGGGTGGGCTGGCCGCCCTCGGCGCCGCGCTCGGCGCCTGCTCCCGGGGAGCGGACACCGGCCCGGACGCCGCGCGCACCCTGGTGTCGACGATCGTCGAGGACCGCTCGGCGGAGGTCCGCCGGATCCGCTGGGCGAACTGGGACGGCTACATCGACCGGGACTCCGCCGACGAGTCCCCGACGCTGCGCGACTTCACGGAGCAGACCGGGCTCGCGGTCGACTACTCCGTCGCGGTCGAGGACAACGAGGTCTTCTACGAGGAGGTCAGCCCCGATCTGGAGGCCCGGCGGGACATCGGGTACGACCTGGTGTGCTTCACGGACTGGGCCATGGGGCGCATGATCCGTGACGGGTACTGCCTCGAACTGGACGAGGCCAACCTGCCCAACAAGGCCAACGTCCTGCCGGACCTGCTCGGGGTCGACTACGACCCCGGGCGGATCTTCTCCATCCCGTGGCAGGGGGGCTACGCCGGCCTGGCGTGGAACACCGAGGAGCTGCCCGACGGGCTCGCGACGGTGGACGACCTCTGGCGGCCGGAGCTGCGGGGCCGGGTCGTCGTGCTGAGCGAGATGCGGGACACCCTCGGCCTCATCATGATGTCCCAGGGGGTGGACATCGCCTCGCCCGACTGGGGCGACGACCAGTTCGACGCCGCCATGGCCGTGCTCGAGCAGCAGCTCGCCGACGGCCAGGTGAGCCAGGTCCGCGGCAACAGCTACCTCGACGACCTCGAGAGCGGATCGGCGCTGGCCGCCATCGCCTGGAGCGGCGACATCAGCTCGCTCAACGCCGAGGCGGGCGGCCGGTGGCAGTGGTCGCTGCCCGAGAGCGGCGGCACGCTCTGGTTCGACAACCTGGCGGTGCCCATCACGAGCCCGGTCAAGGCCAACACCGAGATCCTGGTCAACCACTACCTCGACCCCGAGGTCGCCGCCCGGGTCGCCGCCTGGGTGCAGTTCATCACGCCGGTCGCGGGGGCCCAGGAGGCCATGCTCGCGATCGACCCGGAGCTCGCCGAGGACCCCCTGATCTTCCCGACGCCGGAGTTCCTCGAACAGGTCCGGGTGTTTCGCGCCCTGCGACCCGACGAGGACGCCCGCTTCTCCGAGGCCTTCCGTCTCGCGATCGGCGGGTGAGCGCGCCGTGGCCGCCCGGCGACCCCGCCGCCTCGACCCCGCCGAGTGGTCGGTGCGGCGCAAGGTGGTGGCCGCCCTCGCCCTCCCGGTCCTCGTGGCCCTCGTCGTCAGCGGTCTGCGGGCCGCCGACCTGGTCCGGGCCGCGGAGGGCTTCTCCCGCGACGCCGCGGTGTCCCGTGCCCAGCAGGCCGCCGCCGAGCTCGTCCGGGAGGCCGGTCGCGAGCAGGTGACCGTGGCGGCCCGGCTCGCGGGGCTGCCCGGGGAGGACGCCGCCGCCACGGCCGCGGTGCCGCCGGTGGAGGAGCAGCAGCGACGCACCGACGAGGCGGTGGCACGCGTGCTGGAACGGGTCGGCGACCTGGGCGGCGACAGCGAGGAGGTGCGGACCAGGCTCCGGTCGGTCGAGGGCGCCGTCCAGCGCGCCGGGGAGGTGCGCACGGACGTCGTGGAGGTCCTCTCGGCCGGGCAGGCGGTGGCCGGCGAGGACGCCGCCGAGCTGGTCCGGGCCTACTCGGACCTCTCGGGCGCCGCGCTTCGCCTGGGGGACGCGCTCACGACGCTGCTGGTCGACGACTCCGTGCAGCGGGACGGCGCGGCGGCGCAGGCCCTGAGCGAGGTCTACCGGCAGGTGTCGCTGCAGGACGCCCTCGCGCTGGTCGTCCTCGGGGTCCCCGCCGAGCCGGACGACCCGCTGCGGGTGACCGTCGAGGAGCTGGTGGCGGGGGAGGCCGCTCGCGTCGAGGCCGCCGGCGACGTCGAGGCGGTCGCGTCCGCCGACCTCCAGGTGCGGTTCGGGGAGGCGATCGCGACCAGCGACAGCGCCCGGGAACGGTCCCGGGGTTTCCAGCTCGTGCTCATCAGCCTCGGCGACGGGCCGGTGGTCACCGCTCCGCCGTCCCCGGGTCAGTGGGTGGTCGGCGCCGCCGCCGTCACCGACGCGCTGGACGCCCTGCGGTCCGAGGTCAGCGGGTCCCAGGTGTCGCGGGCGACCGACCGGCAGGCCGAGCGGCTGGCCCGGGCCGCGGTCGAGGCCGTGCTGGTCCTGGCGGCGCTGCTGGTGGGCGTCCTGGTGACGGTGGCGCTCGGGACCCTCATCGTGCGGCCCCTCAGCACGCTGCGCCGCGAGGCGATGGAGACGGCCGAGCAGCACCTGCCGGCGGCGCTCACCAGGCTCCGGGAGGACGGCCCCGAGGCGGACGTGTCGGTCCGGCCGATCTCGGTGAGCACCGGCGAGGAGGTGGGCCAGGCCGCGCGGGCGTTCGACGCCGTCAGCGAGCGGGCCGTCCGGCTGGCCCTGGAGCAGGAGGGCCTGCGCGCCGGGCTCAACGACGTCATCGTCAACCTGTCGCGGCGCTCGCAGTCGCTGGTGGAGCGCCAGCTACACCTCATCGACGCCCTCGAGCGGGACGAGGAGAACGCCGACCAGCTGGACCAGCTGTTCCGACTGGACCACCTGGCCAGCCGGATGCGCCGCTACAACGACAACCTCCTCATCCTGGCGGGCGGGTCCCGGTCCCGCCGGACCGCCACGGAGGCCATGACGCTGGTCGACGTGCTCCGGGCGGCGACCTCGGAGATCGAGCAGTACCGGCGGGTGAGGCTGCGCGGCGCGCCCGACGTCGCCGTCGGCGCGCACGCGGCCCCGTCGCTGGTCCACCTGGTGGCCGAGCTGCTGGACAACGCCACCACGTTCAGCGACCCCCGGACCGAGGTCGAGGTCTCCGTGGCGGGCCGTCCCGGCCAGGCTCTGATGATCGTGATCGCCGACCACGGCATCGGCTTCCCCCCCGAGGTCCTGCAGGAGGCGAACTCCAAGCTGGCCCGGTCCCTTCTCATCGACCCGGTGGCGGACGAGGGGGCTCGGCGGCAGATGGGGCTGTACGTCGTCGGCCAGCTCGCCCGAAACCACGGGATTCGGGTGGAGCTGCGGGCGAACGCCTCCGGCGCGGGCACCGTGGCAGAGGTCGTGGTCCCCGCCGACCTGCTCCTCCTGCCGTCGAGCGACGGCGGGCCGGCGAGCCGGCTCGACCGCGTGCCGGGGCCGCAGCGCCTGTCGGCCGACGACGGGGCCCTCCCCCGGCCGCCGGTCCGGGCCCCG
>JBHJOJ010000058.1:0-23476 GCA_050329835.1 Kineosporiaceae bacterium
ACGGTCCCGATGCCGGCGGCCGCGAAGCCCGCGCCGATCGCCACCGCCAGCCCGGTCCGTCCCACGACGCCGACCGAGCGGGCCGGTCGCGACCCGGTGCCCGCCGCGCCGCGGGCCGCGGAGCGCCGGCGGGACCCCACCTCGCGGCACCACTCCTCGGCGCGCAGTCGCGTCCGGGCAGCATCGCCGCCGTGCTCGGTCGCGACGAGCAGCCCGTGCCGGTCGAGGAGGTCGAGCAGCGCGCGTGGCCGCCCGGCGTCCGTCCCGCGCCGCCGGGCGTCGGACTCCAGGGCCGCTGCGCTGACCCCTCGTTCGAGCAGCTCGAGGACCCGCCGGTCCCCGGCGTCGAGCCCCGACACGACGACCGCGTGCGCCGGGTCCGAGCCCAGCTGCACCGTGTCCGGTCCCCGCCACGCCCGCGCCAGCTGCGGCGCCAGCCGTCTCGGCCCCTCGCTCGCGGTCACGTCTGCCGCCCTCCCTCTCCCGTCGCCGGCGGCGGTCCGTCGCCGTGGCCGGGAGGGTGGCACCCGGGGCGGGCGGCCCGGGCCGCCGCGGCGGCGTGCTGTGGACGGCAGCCGGCCCCGTCCACAGCCGGGCGGCGGCCCCGCCGGCCGGCGCCGGCGCGCGGCTACCGTGCGGTCGTGGTCACCGACCCGTCGACGGGCGAGCGGGTGGAGGTCCGGCGCAGCGCCCGCCGCCGCCGCACCGTCTCCGCCTACCGCGACGGCGACCGCATCGTCGTCCTGGTCCCCGCCCGGCTCGGCGAGACGGTCGAGCGCGAGTGGGTGGAGCGCATGGTGGCGCGGGTCCGGGACCGCGAGCGGCGCCGTCGGCCGGGGGACCCGGAGCTCGCCGCCCGGGCCGGCGAGCTGTCGCGGCGGTACCTGGCGGGCCGGCCGGTGCCGGTGTCGGTGGCCTGGTCGGCGGCCCAGCGTCGCCGGTGGGGCTCGTGCACCCCGGAGGACCGCTCCATCAGGGTGTCCGACCGGCTGCGCGACGCTCCCGGTTGGGTGCTCGACTACGTGCTGGTCCACGAGCTGGCGCACCTCGTCGAACCCTCGCACTCGGCCCGGTTCTGGGAGCTGGTCGCGACCTACCCCGGGACCGAGCGCGCTCGGGCCTGGCTGGAGGGCTGGGAGGCGGGCCGCGCGGCCCGCGACCCCCCCTGACCTACCCGCCCGGGCCCGGTTCGGCCGGTCCCGGGCCGGGACCCTCCCCGTCGAGCAGCCGCCGCAGCTCGGCGTCCAGGTCGTCACCCGTCGGCGCCGGATCGGTGAGGTCCTCCGGCAGCAGGTCGGGGTGGGCCCACAGCCGGTCCCGGGCGTCGGCGTCGCCGCGGGAGGACCACCAGGCTGCGGCCTCCCGCATCCGCCGGGGCCTCAGCTCGAGGCCCACCAGCGCCCCGAACGTCCGCTCGGCGGGCCCACCCGCGGCCCGCCGCCGGCGCTGGTGCTCCAGCAGGGCGTCGACGTGCGGCACGTGCCGGCGCGCGGCCTGCGACGTCACGGTCTCCACCCAGCCCTCGACGAGCGCGAGGAGCAGTTCCAGGCGCGCCAGGGCGGACCGCTGGGCCTCGGTCTCGGGCGGTTCCAGGACCCCCGACGACAGGGCCGCCTGCAGGGCCGCCGGGTCGCCCGGGTCGAGGCCGGACACGGTGTCGCGGATCCGGTCGAGGTCGACCTCGATCCCGGTGGCGTAGCGCTCGATCCCGGCGAGCAGCGTCGGCGCCAGCCACGCCGTCGAGGCGAACAGCCGGGCGTGGGCGAGCTCGCGCAGGGCGAGGAACAGCCGCACCTCCCCGATCTCCAGCCCGGTGTCGCGGGCGGTCGCCGCCAGCGCCCCCGGCAGCAGCGCCGCCGTCCCGCCGGCCAGCGGGAACCCGGCGTCGAAGGCGCCGGTCACCTCCTGCGCCATGCCCCCGATCGCCTGGCCGAGCTGCATGCCCAGCAGCCCGCCCCCGAGGCGCTGGAACATCGGCCCGGCCTGGGCGACCAGGGCGGCGGCCTCCGGCGGCAGCCCCGGAGGGAGCTCGCCGCCGGTGCCCGGCAGGGCCGACGTCATCGCCCCGGCCATCCGTTCCGCGACCGGGGCGACCAGCGAGCGCCAGGTCGGCATGGTCCGGTCGACCCACTGCTGCGGGGTCCATGCCTCGCACGACACCGCGGCCGCCGGGAACCGGGTGACGTCGTCCAGCCACAGGTCGGCGACGTTGGCCGCCTGCCGCACCGCGTCGGCGTCCGCGGACGGCGGGGAGGGGATCCGCCCGGGCGAGGACGCGCCGAACCCGATCCGCGGCGTCACGCGCTCCACCGCCGAGCCGCCTGTGCCGCCTCCGCCGCCCGTGCCGCCTGAGCCACCTGAGCCGCCGCTCTCCACCACCTCCAGCGCCACCTCGCGGGCAAGCCCCCAGTTGACCGGCCCGTCGTCCGGCGGGCCCGAGAAGATCCGCTGCAGCTGGCCGAACATCTGGCCCAGGGCGGCGGGGTCGAACCCGCCCGGCAGGCCCTCGGTGCCGCCGCTCACCTCAGCCACCTCAACCCTCCGGCACGCGGCCAGGAAGCGTCCCTACCCTGGGCGCTCATGACCACCGTCGCGGGGACCGAGGCCCCCACGCCCGCCCCCCGCCGCCGGGTGTCGCCGCGCGTCGCCGTGCTCGTGGTCTCGGGCATGAGCTCCCTGGTCCTCGCTGTGGTCATCGCCGTGCTCCCGGTGCCATACGTCATCTTCTCCCCTGGACCTGTGCGGGACACGCTCGGGACGCTCCCGAACGGCGACGAGCTGGTGCGCATCGACGGCGCGCCCACCTACCCGACGTCCGGCGAGCTGTCGCTCACGACCATCAGCGTGACCGGGGGGCCGCTGGGTGATCTCTCCGTCGTCGACGTGGTCGGCGCGTGGCTGGACCCGGCGCGCTCCGTCCGGCCGGTCGAGACGGTGTACCCGGCGCAGCGCACCCGCGAGGAGGCCGAGCAGGAGGGCCAGGCGGAGATGCGCAGCGCCCAGCAGGCGGCGGCGGTGGCGGCCCTGGTGGCGGCGGGCGAGGAGGTCCCGGTCCGGCTGGAGGTACTGGACGTCGTCGACGGGGTGCCGGCGGACGGCGTGGTGGCGGAGGGTGACGTGGTCGTCGCGTTCCAGGGCACCGCGGTGGCCGGCAGCGGCGAGCTGGTCGACCTCGTCCAGCGGCAGGAGCCCGGCGACACCGTCGCGATCACCGTCGAGCGGGACGGCGCGGAGCGCGAGCTGGACGTCGAGCTGGGCGAGGACGACGGATCGACCGTCATCGGGATCCTGCTCGAGCCGCGGTACGAGCTGCCGTTCGAGGTGCAGTACGACGTGGCGGGGATCGGCGGGCCGAGCGCCGGGCTGATGTTCGCCCTCGGCATCTACGACAAGATCACCGAGGGGGAGGTGACCGGGGGGGAGAGCGTGGCCGGCACCGGCACGATCACCGAGGACGGCGTCGTCGGGCCCATCGACGGCATCCAGCAGAAGATGGTGGGGGCCCGGGACACCGGCGCGGAGTGGTTCCTCGCCCCCGAGGGCAACTGCGGCGACGTGCGCGGCGCGGTCCCGGACGGGATCACCGTCGTCCGGGTCGCGGACATCACGGACGCGATCGCCGCCGTCACCGCCATCGGGCAGGGCGACGCCGCGGGGCTGCCGTCGTGCTGACGCCCGCCTGTGTCGGCTCGGCGGTCCATAACGTTCCGGTCGCCCCGGCGCCCTCCTCCCGGCAAGTGCCACTACGGTCGCTGGCGTGAGCGAGGACTGGCCACCGAGCGGCCCCCAGCGCACCGAACCCCCCCGACGCCCCGGCCCGCGCCGCCGCGGCGGCGCCCTGCTGCCCACCCTGGTCGTCGTCGGTCTGCTCGTCGTCGGTTTCGTCGCCTTCGCCGACGTCTTCACCGACTACCTCTGGTACCAGCAGCTCGGGTTCGCCGAGGTGCTGCGCACCCGCCTGGTCGCCCAGGTCGTGCTGTTCCTGCTCGGGGGCGCCATGATGGGCGTCGCCGTCTGGGTGAGCCTGTCCGTCGCCTACCGGACGCGCCCGATCTACGCGCCCACCACGCCGGAGCAGGCCAGCCTCGACCGCTACCGGGAGACGCTGGAGCCGCTGCGCCGGCTGGTCGCGATCGCCGTGCCGGCGACCCTGGGTCTGTTCGCCGGCTCGGCGGTGGCCGCCCAGTGGCAGAACGTCCTGCTGTTCCTCAACTCCCAGCCGTTCGACACCCAGGACGCGATCTTCGGCGAGGACGTCGGCTTCTACGTGTTCCAGCTGCCGCTGCTGCAGTTCGCGGTCGGCTTCGCCACCGCGGTGGTGCTGCTCGCCGGCATCGCGGGCCTCGTCACCCACTACCTGTACGGCGGGGTGCGGATCGGGGGCCCGGGACCCCGCACGACGACCGAGGCCCGGGTGCACCTGGCCGTGCTGGCGGCCCTGTTCCTGCTGATCCGCTCGGCCGGGTACTGGCTGGAGCGCTACACCCTGCTCACCAGCCAGGGGGACCTCATCGCAGGCCCGGGCTACACGGCCGTCAACGCCGTGATCCCGGTGCGCACGGTGCTGGCGGTGGCCGCGATCCTCGTGGCGCTGGCGTTCGTGTGGACCGCCGCCCGCGGCAACTGGCGCATCCCGGCGCTCGGCGTGGCGATGCTCGTCGTCGTGGCCATCGTCGCCGGCGGCGTCCTGCCCCAGGTGATCCAGTCCTTCATCGTCGGCCCGAACGCCCAGGACCGCGAGCGGCCCTACATCGAGAACAACATCGCCGCGACCCGGCAGGCCTACGGCCTCGACGACATCGAGACCATCGAGTACAACGCCGAGCTCGCCACCGAGGAGGGCGCCCTCGCGGAGGACGCCCGCACCGTGCCGTCGGTGCGGCTGCTCGACCCGGCACTGGTGACGTCGACGTTCCAGCAGCTGCAGCAGGTCCGCCCGTTCTACGGCTTCCCCGACCCCCTCGACGTCGACCGGTACGAGATCGACGGCGAGGTGCGCGACACCGTCATCGCGGCGCGCGGTGTGAACCTCGCCGGCCTGCCGGGCTCGCAGCGCAACTGGGTCAACGACCACACCGTCTACACCCATGGGTTCGGCGTCGTCGCGGCGTTCGGCAACCGGCGGACCCCGGACGGCGAGCCGGTGTTCTTCCAGGGCGGGATCCCGCCCCGGGGCGACCTCGGCGAGCTGGCGGACTTCGAGCAGCGGATCTACTTCGGCGAGGACAGCCCGGAGTACTCGATCGTCGGCGGGCCCGAGGGCGGGGCCCCGGTCGAGTACGACTTCCCGCGCGGCGACGGCGACCAGGCGAACCTCTACACCTACGGCGGCGACGGTGGCGTGGCGATGGGCGACCCGTTCCGCCGCCTGCTGTTCGCGGTCAAGTTCCGCGCCGAGCAGATCCTGCTGTCCGACCGGGTCAACGAGGAGTCGCGGATCATGTTCGACCGGGAGCCGCGGGACCGCGTCGAGCGGGTGGCGCCGTGGCTCACCCTGGACGGCGACCCGTACCCGGCGGTCATCGACGGACGGATCCTGTGGATCCTCGACGGGTACACGACGTCGGCGAACTACCCGTACTCCCGGTCGACGACCCTCGAGGAGGCCACCCAGACCACGCTGACCGAGACCGGGCAGTCGGTGCAGGCGCTGCTGCCGGAGCAGGTCAACTACGTCCGCAACTCGGTGAAGGCGACGGTCGACGCCTACACCGGCGAGGTGCAGCTGTACGCGTGGGATGCCGAGGACCCGGTGCTGCAGGCCTGGCGCGAGATCTTCCCCGACTCGGTGACGCCGCTGGAAGAGGTCCCGGGCGCCCTCATGCGGCACTTCCGGTACCCGCAGGACCTCTTCAACATCCAGCGCCAGCTGCTCGAGCGGTACCACATCACCGACCCCGGCGAGTTCTTCACCGGCGAGGACTACTGGTCGGTGCCGCCGGACCCGACCGTCGGCGGCGAGGGCCCGGCCACCCAGGTCACGCAGCCGCCCTACTACCTCAGCCTGCGCATGCCGGGTCAGGACCAGCCGGCGTTCAGCCTCACCTCGACCTTCATCCCGACCACCCAGGGGCAGAGCGGGCAGCGGAACATCCTCCGCGGGTTCCTGGCCGCGGACGGCGACGCCGGAGGCGAGGACGGTCAGGTCCGCGAGGGGTACGGCCAGCTCCGCCTGCTCGAGATCGTCAACAGCGAGCCGGTCTCGGGGCCGGGGCAGGTCCAGAACGACTTCAACTCGAACAACGAGATCGCCAGCGAGCTCAACGTCCTGCAGCTCGGGGAGTCGACCGTGCTGCGCGGCAACCTGCTGACCCTGCCGGTGGGAGGCGGCCTGCTGTACGTGCAACCGGTCTACGTCCGGTCGGTCGGCGAGACGTCGTTCCCGCTGCTGCGGCGGGTGCTCGTCGCCTTCGGCGGCGAGGTCGGCTTCGGCGAGACCCTGGACGAGGCGCTCGACCAGATCTTCGAGGGCGACGCGGGCGTCGACACGGGCGAGATCGAGGGCGGCCAGCCGCCGACCCCCGACGAGGAGATCACCCCACCGCCGACGGACGAGCCCACGGCCACGCCGTCGCAGGAGCCGACGGCCACGCCGACGCCGACCCCCACCGAGACCGGGGACGCGGCCGCCCGCCTGCAGCAGGCTCTCGCCGATGCCAATCAGGCGATCCAGGACGGCGAGCAGGCGCTGCGGGACGGCGACTTCACCGCCTACGGCGAGGCGCAGGAACGGCTGCAGGACGCCATCGAGCGGGCGCTGGCCGCCGAGGCCGAGCTGACCGGCGGCGAGGCGCCCGCCGCGACCGGCGAGCCGACGGACGGTGCCACGGGCCGGTGACCCCGGCCGGGCCGGCGGGCGTCCCCCGCCGGCCCGGATGCCGCTGCGTCAGCGGCCCCAGACCGTCGGCACCGCGACGTCGCCGGGCGAGAGCTGGTGGGCCTGGGGCGGCAGCTCCGTCAGCACCCGGGCGTGGTGGCGGCGGGAGCCGTCCGGCGTCTCGTGCCAGACCCGCTCGCCGGCCCGGACGAACGGCACGAGCAGCGGGCGCATTCCGTCGCCCGGCTCCCGGGACAGTCCCGGCTCGGACGGGACGTCCGGAGCGAGGACCGTGAGGACGTCCTCGACGGCCGTGCCGACGGCGTCGTACCGGCGGGCGGCGGACTTGCGGCCGCCGAAGGTCGGCTTGCCCGTCGAGGCCTTGGCGACCGGCTCGACCGGCTCGCCGGAACCCGGCCGGCGGGACCGGGCGACGAGCTTGTAGACCAGCCCCGCGGTGGGCGCGCCCGACCCGGTGACGAGCGAGGTGCCGACCCCGTAGCCGTCGGCCGGGGTCGCGGCCAGGGCGGCGATGGCGTGCTCGTCGAGATCACCGGTGACGACGATCCTGGTGTCGCGGGCGCCGAGGGAGTCGAGCTGCGCGCGCGCCGAGTGCGCCAACGCGATAAGGTCGCCGGAGTCCAGCCGGATGGCGCCGAGGCCCGGGCCCGCCGCGCGGACCGCGGCGTCGATGCCGCGGGGGACGTCGTAGGTGTCGACGAGCAGGGTGGTGCCGGGGCCGAGGGCGGCCACCTGGGCGGCGAAGGCCGCCGGCTCGTCGTCGTGGAGCAGCGTGAAGGCGTGGGCGCTGGTGCCGGCGGTGGGGATGCCGTGCCGGCGGCCGGCCTCCAGGTTGGACGTCGAGGCGAACCCGGCGACGTAGGCGGCGAGGGCGGCGTCGACCGCGGCGCCCTCGTGGGCGCGGCGCGAGCCCATCTCGATGATCGGTCGCCCGGCCGCGGCGGACACCATGCGCGAGGCCGCGGCCGCGATCGCGCAGTCGTGGTTGAGGACCGACAGGGTGAGGGTCTCCAGCAGCACCGCCTCGGCGAACGTGCCCTCGACGACGAGCAGCGGGCTGCCCGGCGCCCACACCTCGCCGTCGACGTGGCCCCACACGTGGCCGGTGAAGCGGTAGCCGGCGAGCCACCGGAGGGTGTCGGCGCCCACCACCCGCCGGGCGTCGAGGTGGGCGAGGGCGGCGTCGTCGAACCGGAAGGCGGCGAGGGCGTCGAGCAGCCGCCCCATCCCGGCGACCACCCCGTAGCGGCGTCCGGGCGGCAGGCGGCGGGCGAACACCTCGAACACGCTGCGGCGGTGCGCGGCGCCGGAGCGCAGGGCCGCGTCGAGCATCGTGAGCTCGTAGTGGTCGGTCAGCAGCGCCGTCGACGGGGGCGTCACCATGGGGCGCCACGCTAGGGGAGGTGCTGGGCCGGGCCGCGCGGGCCACTGCGCGCCGGCTGGTTTGCACGGGCCCGGGCGACCACGTACTGTTGTCGGAGCGACGCGGGGTGGAGCAGCTCGGTAGCTCGCTGGGCTCATAACCCAGAGGCCGCAGGTTCAAATCCTGCCCCCGCTACCACGAAGTGCACCGCCGACTCCCGGGTCCTCGCTGTGAGGATCCGGGAGTTTCTGTTCGTCCGGGCCCTGCTGCTCCGGCGACCGCGGCCTCAGGTGACGAGAACGGGGTAGTTCTACCCACATCAGGACGAGTGCCCTGCCTCATAGTGGCCGTCGTGGAGCGGGGGGTGACGGCTCAGGTACCCGGCGGCGAGGTCCGCGACGACCCCGGTCGCGTCCGGTCCGGTGGACGGTACGACGCGCCGGGACCACCGCCCCGGCGCGCGTCCGGCCCTCCCCCCCGTCCGGGGAGCGACGGACCCCGGGTACCGAGGCCGAGCGCGGCGTGGCTGTCCGGCGGTGGGCGACGTCCGGCGCCCGCTGATCTCCTGCGGAACCACCGCAGCTACTTCCTGGCCGGCATCCTCGGCTTCCGCGGCCTCTCGGGGCTGCCGCCCCTCATCATCCTGTCCGGCGACTACGGCCTCAGCGGCACGGTCACCTGGCTCGCCGTCGTCTGGGCCGTGGCCGTGACCGCCAACTTCCTCGTCATCCCCAGGCTGCTGCGTCAGTCGAGCCGGACCACCGGACGCGTGCTGCCCTGGCTCGTGCTGGACACGGCCGTGGCGGTCGGGCTGAACCTGTGGGGCGCGTGGATCGTGCCGGGGTCGGTCAACGCGCCCTACCACGACCTGTTCTTCTTCTGGTACCTCGGCACGGTGCTGCTGTGGAGCGCGTGGTTGGGTCCACGCGCCGGTCTCGCGCTGTGCGTGCTGGCGGTCCCGGTCCAGGTGCTCATGACCCTGCTCAGCGGCGGCGAGTCGCTGGCGGAGGCCGCGGCCATGACCATCGGGCGCACCGCCTGGCTCCTCGTCGGCACCTACAGCGGCAGTCTCATCCTCTGGGTGATGGGCGCCGCCGCCGACGAGGTCCGCGCGGAGGGAGTGCGCACGGGGCACCGGACGGCCCAGGTGGAGGCGCTGCGACATCTCCACGACACCGCCCTGCAGACGCTGGAGGCCATCGGCCTCACCGCGGAGGACGAGCGGCTGGCCATGCCGCGGCGTCTGGAGGCGATCGGGAGGGCCGCGCGGCAGCAGGCGGTCGCCACCCGTGCGGTGCTGTCCGAGGTGGCCCGCGAGCCGCGGACCGACCCCCTCGAGGAGGTGTCCAGGGTCGTCACGACGATGCGGGCGAGACTGCAGGCCGCGGGCGTCGCGGCCACCAGCCTCGTCCGGGCCGCCGACCGGGTGCGGCTGGACAGCCGCCGGGTCGACGCGCTCGCCCGGGCCGTTCACGAGTCCCTGGAGAACGTGGCCAAGCACTCCCGCGCCCGCTCCGCCGCCGTCGAGGTGGCGGCCCGGGGAGACCGGGTGGAGGCCGTCGTGCGCGACGACGGCTGCGGCTTCGATCCCGCCCGCGACGAGGGATTCGGCATCCGCTACTCGGTCCGGGAACGCCTGGCCGAGGTCGGGGGCGGCGCGGCGCTCCGGTCGTCGCCCGGGCGCGGCAGCTCGATCGTGCTGTGGGTGCCGCGCTGACGCCTGGGAGCGGAGCACGCCCGGATCGCATGGTGCAGTAGGTCCGTGACCTGGGAGACGCACCCCGTGACCCCGGACCGCTTCGAGGACTTCGCCGACGTCGTCAACCGGAGTCGTCGCGCCACCCACTGCTGGTGCCTGTCGCACCGGCTGTCGTCCCGGGAGATCCAGGAGCTGGGAGGGGGGAGCAGGGAGCAGGCGATGCGCCGGCTGTGCGAGCGGGAGCACCCGCCGGGGGTCGTGACCTACCGGGACGGCGAGCCCGTCGGCTGGTGCAGCATCGGCCCTCGCGCCGAGATCACGCGACTGGCCACCTCGCGGCTCATCCGGCCTGTCGACGACGTCCCGGTGTGGAGCATCGTCTGCGTCGTGGTCCGCTCGGGCCACCGTCGACAGGGAGTGACGGCGCCCCTGCTGGCCGGTGCGGTCGACTATGCCGCCTCCCGCGGGGCGCCCGCCGTCGAGGCGTATCCGGTCGACCCGCCGGGCCGGATGGACGTCACCATGGCGTTCGTCGGGACGCGATCGATGTTCGAGCGGGCCGGGTTCCGGGTCGTCGGTACCACCGAGGCCGTGGCGAGCGGCATGCCGCGGCTCGTCGTGCGCCGGGACCTCCGGGGTCGCGACGGGCATCCCGGACGGCGCGCCCGCCCCCCGCTACACTGATGCGCGTCCCGGGGTGACCCCGGGAGTCCGGGGGAGGTGCGGAGTCGGCCCGGGGCCCGCCCGGTCCGCCGTCCCGCCGCAGCCCCGCAGCGGCACGCCTCCCGCGTGCCCGGAGGAGGAGCGCTTGGCTCGACGAAGCCAGCGCGGGACCGGTGCCGCCGGCACCGCCCCCCGCGCCCGGCGGTACGACCGCCACCCGGCCGACCACGACGTCGGTCTCATGCCGCAGCTCGCCCGCGCGGTGCGCGAGGTCGGGGCGGCCGCCCGGCGCGGACCGCTGCCACCCGGGGGCCGGGCCCGGTTCCAGGCCATCGCCCTGCTGGTCCGGGACGAGCGGTCCCGGGCCAGGTCCGACTCCGACCTGACGGACGGCCAGCGGGCGGAGCTGCTCAAGCGCCTGGACGGGGTGGCCACGATCCTCGCGAAGACCGCCGCGCTCGACACGTCGGTGCTGCGGCTGCTCGCCGACGACGCCCCGGTGTCCGAGGCCGCCCGCGACCTCAAGCGCGAGATGCTTCGCCGCGCCGGCATCGACCCGCCGCCCGACGAGCCGGCCGCCCCCGCGCCGGACCTCGGCGCCGGGGTCATGGAACGCCAGGTCGTCCCGCCGTCCGTGGTGTCGCGCCAGCTGGCCAACCCGTTCCTGCCGCCCGACTTCTCGGTCGCCGAGGCCCGTCGCCCGGTGGCCGGGCGACTGGCCACCTGGGAGCTGCTCGGGCCGTTGTTCCGCGCCTTCGAGGAGGGCGGCGAGTCCGCCTGCCTGCCCCTGCCGGAGCCGGGCGACCTGCACGCCGCCGGCGGCCGGCTGCTCATGCCCCACCAGGCGCAGGTGGTCCGCGCCGCGGGCGCCGGGCACCGGACGTTCCTGCTGGCGGACGAGCCGGGGCTCGGCAAGACCGCCCAGGCGCTGCTGGCGGCGGAGGCGGCGCGCGCCTACCCCCTGCTCGTCGTCGTGCCCAACGTCGTCAAGACCAGCTGGGCGCGGGAGGCCGGGCTGTGGACCCCGGGGCACCCCGCGACGGTGGTGCACGGGGACGGCGGGGACGTCGACGCCTTCGCCGACATCGTCGTCGTCAACTACGACATCCTCGACCGGCACGTGCGGTGGCTGGGGGACCACGGGTTCCGGGGGATGGTGGTCGACGAGGCGCACTTCATCAAGAACGTCCGGTCCCAGCGCTCCCGCCACGTCCTGCACCTGTCCGAGCGGCTCCGGTCCCGCACCGCCCGCCCGCTGCTCATGGCACTGACCGGGACCCCGCTGATCAACGACATCGAGGACTTCCGCGCGATCTGGCGGTTCCTCGGCTGGACCGACGACAAGAAGCCGCTGGCGGACCTCATGGCCGCCCTGGAGGGGACCGGTCTCACGCCGGCGGACCGGGGCTTCTACCCGGCGGCCCGGGCGAGGGTCGTCGGGATGGGCATCGTCCGCCGCCGCAAGGTCGACGTCGCGGCCGACATCCCGGCGCGGCGCATCGCCGACCTGCCGGTCGAGCTGGACGGCGCCGCCGAGCGGTCGATCCGGGCCGCGGAGCGCGAGCTGGCGCGCCGCCTCGTGGACCGCTACGAGTCGGCGCTCGCCGCGCGGGCGGCGGGGGCCGAGGTCGGCACCGGCGACGGCATCGACCACGACCTGGTCCGGCGGGTGGCGACCTGGGAGCGGCAGGAGGCGCTGGAGACCGAGGCCGGCGGCAACGTCTTCGGACTGATGCGCACCATCGGCACCGCGAAGGCCGAGCTGGCCGCCGACTACGCCGCCCAACTGGCCCGCAGTGCCGGCAAGGTGGTCTTCTTCGCCAAGCACATCGCCGTCATGGACACCGCGGAGCGGCTGTTCGCCGAGCGCGGGATCCGGTACTCCTCGATCCGGGGCGACCAGACCCGTGCGGTCCGCGAGCGCAACGTCGACGCCTTCGTCACCGACCCCCAGGTCGCGGTGGCCGTGTGCTCGCTCACCGCGGCCGGCGTCGGGATCAACCTCCAGGTGGCGTCCAACGTCGTGCTGGCGGAGCTGTCGTGGACCGACGCCGAGCAGACCCAGGCGATCGACCGCGTGCACCGCATCGGCCAGACCGAGCCGGTCACCGCCTGGCGGATCATCGCGGCCCAGACGCTCGACGCGCGGATCGCCGAGCTGGTCGGCACCAAGGCCGGGCTGGCGGCGCGGGCCCTGGACGGTTCCGACGAGGAGGTCGCCGGCACCGCCGACGTCCAGCTCGAGGCGCTCGTGGCCCTGCTGACGGACGCACTCGCCGGCCGGGTGGCACGCGCCGGGTAACCGCGCGTCGACCAGAGGATCGCCTCAGACGACCGTCGCCAGCCCCCAGGCGGCGAGCCCGGCGGCGGCCAGCCCGGCCGCCGCCCGCCGACTGCGCCGGACCGTCCGGGCGCCGCCGAGGCGCTCGTGGAGGCCGGCGAGCCGGCGTCGCACGGCTCGGCCCCGGGCCGCGGCCGCGGCCACCAGCACCAGGCACGGCAGGACGTAGACGGCGGCGTAGCAGGCGAGGGCGAGGACACCGACGGAGGGCGCGACGGCGGCCGCGAGCAGGCGCTCGACCGCGACGAGGTACGGGAAGGCGTTGGGGAGGTCCGCGCCGGTGACGAGGACGCCCAGGGGAGCGGCGGTCCACGGCCCGACCCACGCCGGCAACCGGACCGCGTCCCGGTGACGGTCCCGCAGCCGCCGCGTCGCCTGGTGCAGGAGCAGGAGCCCGGCGAGCACCAGGGCGCCCCGCCGGACCCAGACCGTCGCCCCCGCCACGACGTCCGCGGCGGCGCCGGCTCCGAGGTAGAGCGCGACCCCGAGTCCCAGGACGACGGCATAGGCCCCGGCGGTGAAGGCGAGCGCGGCCGCCACCGGCCGCCGCAGCGGGGCCAGGAGCAGCAGCGCGACCGCGGCGATGGTGGCCGGATTCAGGGCGTCGAGCGCCGCCAGGGCGGCGAGCTGGGCGATGAGCCCGGTGGTCAGATCCACGGCACCTCCGTCGTGAGACTAGAGAGTCTCACATGAGATGGTGGAGTATGGACTCCGGGGATCTCCTCGACCGGCTGACCGGACACGTGGCGACCCGGCCGACGGCCTCGATGGCGGAGCTCGCGACCGCGGCCGGCATCGGTCGCGCCACGCTGTTCCGGCGGTTCCCCACCCGCGACGCCCTGGTCGCGGCGCTCGCCGGCCGGGCGCTGGACCGCTTCGTCACCGCGATCGACGAGGCGGGTCCCGAGGACGGCGAGCCGGCGGCGGCGCTGGCCCGGGTCTGCCGCGCGGTGGTCGGACTCGGCCCGGAGGTCGCCCTCCTGGCGCTGCAGCCGCTGTCGCCGCTCCGGGAGAGCGCGCTGCTCAGCGAGTCGGCAGGCACCTGGGAGCGCGTGGTGTCGCTGGTCCGCCGCGGCCAGCGCTCCGGGGACTTCGACGTGACCGTGGACCCGGCGTGGGTCGTCACCATGATCACGTGGTTGACGGTCGGAGCCGCCGACGAGGTCCGGACGGGCCGGCTGGCGCCGCGGGCCGTGGCCGATGCGCTGCCCGCCGCGGTGCTCGCGGTCCTGCGCGCGGGAACCGGTGCCAGGATCGTCGGGTGACCGCCGCCGCGGCCCCGCTCCGGGTGCGTCCGCTCGCCGTCGGGGACGAGGCCGCGGCGCTGGCCGCGCACCGCGAGCTGGCCGCCGAGGACTTCTCGTTTCTCCTGGGGTACGAGCCCGGCGAGCCGTGGCCGGGCTTCCTGGCCCGCCTCGACGCCCAGCGGCGGGGGCTGGAGCTCCCGGACGGCCGGGTGCCCGCCACCTTCCTGGTCGGCGAGGCCGCCGGCGAGATCGTCGGCCGGGTGTCCGTCCGGCACGAGCTCACCGAATGGCTGGCGCGGTACGGCGGGCACATCGGCTACGGGGTGCGGCCGGCCTTCCGGCGCCGCGGGTACGCCCGGGAGCTGCTGCGGCGCTCGCTGGTCGTGGCGGCCGCCGCCGGGGTGTCAGAGGCGCTGCTGACCTGCGACGACGACAACGTGGCGTCCGTCGCGGTGATCGAGCGGTGCGGCGGGGTCCTCCTGGACCGGATCCCCTCGGAGGACGGCGGCTCCGTGGTGCGCCGCTACCGGGTGCCGACCTCCTGAATCCCGCGGTCGCGGGGTCCGCGGGCGCGGGACCACCACGAGGGAGGCCTCGTCGGCGAGCCGGCCGGTCTCGGCGACGCGTCGCCGCTGCCGTTCCCAGCGCCGGACGTGCCGGGTCATGCGACGGGCCCCGAGGCGGCGGCCACGCGCCGACTGACCGGCCAGCGCCTCGTCCACGGTGGCGTCGACGAGCAGCACGTGGAGCGGTCGCCCGGTCAGCCGCGCCACGAGCCGGAACAGCAGCAGGCGGGCCGGGTCGGTCAGCGGGTCGGTGGCGACGACGATCCGCGTCGAGCGACAGGAGGCGACGACGACCCGGCCGAGGTGCCCCGCATGGACGGCGGGCCGGAGCAGGGGATAAGGGACCGTGGCGCCGGCGCGGGCGAGGGCGGCCGCGACGTCCCGCGCGACGTCCTCGGCGTCCAGGGTCCGGATCCCGCTCGCCGCCCCGCTGCCGAGCCGCCGGAGCAGTGTCGTCTTCCCGGCACCGGGCAGCCCGCCGATGACGACGAGGGCCCCGGCCGCCCGCGATGCCGGGTGGGGGATGACCACGCCTCAGTGTCGGCTCCGATCATGGGAGCCGGCTGGGAGCGGCCGGGCCGTCAGCCGGTCAGGGGCCTTCGGGCCAGGCCGGGGGGTGGGTGGTGTACGTGTGGCCGGTGGGAGCGGTCCACGTCAGGGCCGCGGTGGCCGGATGGAGGGTGACGGCCCAGCGGTTCGCGGTCTTGCCCTGGTGGTGGCCGCGGCAGACGGTCGCGAGGTTGGCCGGCGAGGTCCCCCCGGTGGGCCAGGGCACGGCGTGGTCCAGGTCGCAGCGGTCGGCCCCGGTGCGGCAGCCGGGGAAGCGGCAGGCCAGGTCCCGGGCCCGCACCGTCCGGGCCAGGGCGGCGGGTGGGCGGTAGGCGGTCGCCGGGGTCGCGACCACGACGCCCCGGCGATCGGTGAGCCAGCGGGTGAACGTCACGTCCCCCCGCAGCAGCAGGTCACGGGCCAGGGGCGCCGGGACGGGACCGTGGCCGAGGAGCTCGCCCGGTTCGTCCCCGCCGGCCAGCGTCGCCAGCGGCAGGACCAGGTGGACCGCGAGCGGCGGGTCCGGCGCCCGCGTCGGGTCTGACGGGTCGCCGGGTCGGGGGCGGCCGGTGCGCAGGTCGCCGAGGAGGGCCCTGAGGGCGAGATCGGCGCGGACCTGGTCCAGGGTCCGCGCCTCGTCCGGATGGGAGTCCAGGTGGGCCCGGGCGGCGCGAGTGACGTTCTCGAAGGCGGCCTGCACGCGGTCGGCCCGCCCGGTCAGCCGCAGCGACGCCCGGCCGGCATCGCGCCCGGCCGGGTCCCAGGCGTGTTCCACCCCGACCTGCCGCTCGGTGTGCGCCTGTTCGGTGGCCTCCTCGGCGATCCCGCGGGCATGACGCAGGACCGCCCGCCGGGCCGAGGCGGCGACCTGGGCGGCCGTCCGGTCCGGCGCCCGGGTGAGGAGTTCGGCCTCGATCCGGGCTGCGACGGCCGGGTCCTGGGCGTGGAGCGGGGTCAGCGCCTCGACGATCCGCCGGGCCCGGGGGACGTCCAGCGTCCCGCTCCGCAGCGCGGCGAACGTCGCCGGAGCCACCGTCGCGAGGTCCAGTGCGAGGTCGACGCGGGCGCGGGCCGCCCGCCGCGACAGCCGCAACGCCGCCCCGACCTCGTCCGCCACCTCCCCGGCCACCGACTCGTCGCAGTCCGCCGCCGCGACGTCCCACGCCTGGCGGGCGATCCGGTGCGCCGGGTGCTCCCGCCGCCAGGCCAGGAGGTCCTGTCGCGCCGCCGCCTGTCGGCCCGCCACCAGCCCGGCGATCGCCGCCAACGCCATGCCCTCGGCTGCGGCCGCCACCCTGGCGCCCTGCACCATCGTGTCCACCAGGGCCGTGTCGAGACCCGGCGGCGGCGCCGTCGGCGCGCGCGGCGACGGCCCGACCGGCCCAACCGGACCCGCCACCACCTCGCCCGCCACCTCGGTCACCGCCGCCGTCCTCATGCCCCCGGACGCTACGACCGACCCCGGACACGGCCGCCGGGACCGGCGTCCGCCTCAGGTCAGGGACCTGGACCACGCCATCGCGACGGACCGGGCCCCGGACGTCAGGAGCCCTGCCCCTCGCGCCGCGGCGTCCGGAGCGCGAGCAGCGCCGCGCCGTGGGCGCCCGGCTCCGCGACGGCGCAGCGCTCGACGACCCGGTGCCGCGCCCGCTTCGCCCGGTCGAACCACCCGCTCGCCGCCCAGCCGCCGCCCGTGACCACCCGGTCGTGCGGGCCCACGAGGTCGTCCATCCCTGCGACCAGCGCCTCGCCGTCGGTCGCGACCCGGTCGACGAGCGACCACCACACCTCACCCGGCGCGGTCGCCGACGTCAGCCGCCGCAGGGCGTAGGACGCGCCGTAGGGCTCCTCGACCAGCGGCAGCGAGGCACCCGGTGCAGGCCGGGCCGCGGCGGCCTCGAACCGGGCCAGGTCCTCAGCCGACGACACCCCCAGCAGGCGGAGCACCCGCTCGAAGACGTACCCGCTGCGCAGCGCACCGAGCACCACCTGGTTCGGTGCCTCGGCGTGCCAGCCGACGGTGTACCCGCGCTCGACCGCCGCCCGCACGACGTCCCGCGGCAGCGGCGGGGTGCTGCGCAGGAACGCCTCGGCGGTCCCGCACGAGTCCCACACCGTGCCCGCGGCCCCCGCTCCGGCTCCCACGGCGGCCACCAGGTGATCCATGCCGGCGACGACGATCTCGGCACCCGCGACCGCCGCCGGGACCCCGGGGCGGCCCGGCGGGACCCGGCCGCGGGAGCCGGCCGGCCCGGCGAGGGACGGCAGGGCGCCGGGCCGCAGACCCGTCCACGAGGCGAGTCCGGGCAGCCACGCCCGCGCCGCGAGGTCCAGCCACCCCGTCCGCGAGGCCAGGGTGAGGTCGAAGGCCGGGGTCCCGCCGAGGGCGACGGCCACCCAGTCGGCCGCGCTCAGCACGGTGGCCACCCGGTCGAGGCCGGTGTCACCAGCCAGGGAGCGCACCGTCGCCGCGCTGCACAGGCCCGAGACCGGCAGGCCGGTCACGGTCTCGAACTCGCCGTCTCCGAGGACCCCGGCCAGTCCGGGCGCCTCGGCGTCGCCGCGCTCGTCGAACCACGCGAGCATCGGGGCCACCGGCCGCCCGGCCGCGTCCAGCAGGGCGACGCTCTCGGCGAACGAGGCGAGCCCGACCGCCGTCACCCGGATCCCGGGATCCTGCTGCCAGGGGGCGAGGGCCCGGTCCAGCGCGGTGACCACGGCGTCGGCCAGCGCCCCCGGGTCGATCTCGGCACCGGTGGGGACCCGGGTCCACGGCACCGGGACCCGGGCGACGAACCCGGTGGCCCCGGTGGCTGCGCCCGCGTCACCCGCGGCGCCGTCGCCCACGGGCCGGGCCACCACCTTGACCGAGGACGTCCCCACGTCGATCCCGAGGACCAGCTCGCTCGCCGTTGACAACGTTTTCACCCCGTCCCTACGGTGGGCTCGCCCCGGCGGTCGTCGATGGTGATGCGCGAGGTGTGCGATGTCTGTGTACCGCATGAACCGGCTGTTCGACGGCGTCTCGGGGCGCTGCCTCGACGTCGCGGTCGACCACGGGTTCTTCGGGGAGCCGGCGTTCCTCGCCGGGATCGCGGACCTCGCCCGCACCGTCGACGTGCTGTGCGCCGCCGGGCCGGACGCCGTGCAGCTCACGGCCGGTCAGGCCCACCACCTCCAGGCCCGCCCCGGACGCGACAAGCCTGCCCTGGTCCTGCGCTCGGACGTCGCCAACGTGTACGGCGCCGAGCTGCCGTCGTCGCCGTTCAGCCTCGTGGTCGCCCGTGCCGCCGAGACCGCGGCCCGCCTCGACGCCGCCTGCCTCGTCGTCAATGTCTTCGACCTGCCCGGACAGTCGGAGCTGCGCCGGCAGTGCCTGGCGAACGTCGTGCGGCTGCGGGCGGAGTGCGAGCCCCTCGGCATGCCGCTCATGGTCGAACCGCTGGTCATGAAGCCGGGCAACGCCGGGGGTGCCTACCTGGTCGACGGCGACGTCGAACGGATCACCGCGCTCGTCCGGCAGGCCGTCGAGCTGGGGGCCGACCTCGTCAAGGCCGACCCCACCGACGACCCGCAGGACTACCACCGGGTGGTCGAGGTCGCCGGCGACGTCCCGGTCCTGGTCCGCGGCGGCGGCCGGGTCCCCGACCGCGAACTGCTGCAGCGCACGGTGGACGTCCTCGCCCAGGGCGCGCGCGGCATCGTGTACGGCCGCAACATCATCCAGCACCGCGACCCGGCCGGGATCACCCGGGCGCTGATGGCCGTCCTGCACCGAGGCGCCGGCGTCGACGACGCGCTCGCCATGATCGGCCCGGGGTGACCCCGGGGACCGGGGGGGCGCGCCCCCGCGTCCGGATCGGCGTCGTCGGCGCCGGCCTCATGGGCCGCGAGCTGGCCGGGGTCGGGGGCCGGTGGCCGACTCTCGTGGACTCCCCGGTGACACCGGAGCTCACCGCCGTCTGCGACGTCTCCGAGCCGGCGCGGGACTGGTTCCGGCGGGTGGCGAGCGTCCGCGTGCTCACCGGCGACCACCGGGTGCTGCTCGACAGCGGCGAGGTCGACGTGATCTACCTCGCGGTGCCGCACCACCTCCACGAGCAGCTGTACCTCGACACCGTGGCGGCGGGCCTGGACCTCCTGGGTGAGAAGCCGTTCGGGATCGACCCCGCCGCGGCCGGGGCGGTCGTCGCGGCGATCGAGTCGGCCGGCGTCTTCGCCCGCTGCTCCAGCGAGATGCCGTACTTCCCCGGTGCGCAGCGGGCGTACCGGACGGTCGCCTCGGGATCGCTGGGCCGGATCGTCGAGGCGCGGTTCGCCTTCCTCCACTCCAGCGACCTCGACCCGGCGAAGCCCGGCAACTGGAAGCGCCGCACGCGGACCTGCGGGCAGATCGGGGTCATGGGCGATCTCGGGATGCACGTCGCGCACGTGCCGCTGCGGCTGGGCTGGCTGCCGACGTCCGTGCACGCCGTGCTGCAGGACCTGGTGCCGGTGCGCCCGGACGGCCGCGGCGGCGAGATGCCGTGCGACACGATCGACAACGCGACGCTCACGTGCCGGGTCGGGTCCGGTGCCGGGGAGTTCCCCATGACCTGGGAGACCAAGCGCATCGCGCCGGGGGAGATGAACACCTGGTCGATGCGGGTCCTCGGGATGTCCGGCGGCGTCGAGTTCTCGACCCGGCACCCGCAGGCGGTCCGGTTCATGCGGGTGGTCGACGGCGAGCAGGTGTGGCAGGAGGTCCAGGTCGGCAGCCGGTCGAGTGCGCCGACGGTGACCGGGGCGATCTTCGAGTTCGGGTTCGCCGACGCCCTGCTGCAGATGTGGGCGGCCTACCTTGCCGAGCGTGCCGGGGCGCTGGGGGAGGGGTTCGGCTGCGCCACCCCGCGCGAGGCCCTGACGAGCCACCTGGTCTTCGACGCGGCGCTGCGGTCGGCCGCGACCCGGGCCGAGGCGGCGCTGCCGCCCGCCGGCGGCCCGTACCGGCGCCACACGGCTGCCGACGTCGCCGGGGTCCTCGGCCGGTCCTGACGCGAACCGCCGCGGGGTCACGGCGGCCGTGATGGGAACGTTACCAACAAGCCCGTTGACATCGTTTCCAGCCCGGACCATCGTCGTGGCCCACAGGGGGACCGACTCGACGGCGAGGAGGTGGACCGGTGCTCGTGGCGAACCCCAACCTGTGCCTCGACCGCACCGTCCGCCTGCCCGAGCTGGTCGTCGGCGCGGTCCACCGCAGCCGGGAGGCGGTCGTCACCGCGGGCGGCAAGGGCGTCAACGTCGCCCGGGTGCTGCGGGCCCACGGGCACGCCCCGGTCGTCGCCGGCCTGGTGCCGTCCGAGGACGGCGACCGGCTGCGCCGCCTGCTCGCCGACGAGGGCGCCGAGCTGGCGGGGGCCCCGGTCACCGGCGCCATCCGCGTCGCCACGGTCCTCGTGGAGGATCACGGCCGCGTCACCGTCGTCAACGAGCCCGGCCCGTGGGTCGACGCCGGCACCTGGGACGCCTACCGGGTCCTCGTCGCCGAGCGGGCCGCAGCGTCCACCGTCCTGGTCTGCACCGGGTCCCTGCCGCCGGGGGCGCCCGCGGACGGATACGGGCAGCTGGTCGCCGTCGGGCGCGCGCGCGGATGCACGGTGGTCGTCGACGCGGCGCGGTCGGCCCTGGCCGGCGCCCTGGCCGCCGGCCCGGACCTCGTCACGCCCAACCTCGCCGAGGCCGAGGCGATGCTGGCGGCCGGGGGCAGCGCCGTCGGCGAGGTCGCCGGGCGGTCCGTCGACCAGGCGACCGGTCACTCGCCGGAGCACGTCGACGAGACGGCGGAAGACGTGCTCGCCAGGGCGGCGGCCGCGGCCGAGGAACTGGTCGCGGCCGGCGCTCGCCGCGCCGCGGTCACCGCCGGCGCCGCCGGAGTCGTGCTGGCCCTGCCCACCGCGGGCGGCGCCCCGGCCGTCGAGGTGGTCGCCGTGGCTGCACCGGCCGTCCACGTCGTGAACCCCGTCGGGGCGGGGGACTCGTTCGTCGCCGGGGTGGTCCACGGTCGTGCGCGGGGCGAGGACTGGGTCGCTGCGGTCCGGCGGGGGGTCGCCACCGCCAGCACCTCGTGCGAGCAGCTGCGGGCCGGCGGCGTCGACGTCGCCCGCGTCGGGGAGCTGCTGGCCCGCACGGCCGTGCGGAGCGTGACGTGACCGGGCGCCGGGTGACGCTGCTGGACGTCGCGCGCCGGGCGGGCGTCAGCGTCACCACCGCCTCCCGGGTCGTCAACGACGGGCCGCACGTCCGGGCGGACGTCCGGGAGCGGGTCCGCGCGGCCGTCGCCGACCTCGGCTACCGCCCCAACCCGGTGGCCCGCAGCCTGCGCAGCGGCCGGGACGCGACGATCGGCGTCGTCGTCGACAGCCTGGCCGACCTCTTCTTCGCGACCATCGCCGACACCGTCGAGCGCCTGGCCGTGCCGCGCGGGCTCGCCGTCACCATCGGCAGCAGCGGGCGCGACCCGGAGCGCGAGCACGGTCTCGTCGAGCTGTTCCTCCAGCGCCAGGTGGCCGGCCTGGTCCTGGTGCCGGTGTCGGACTCGCCCTCCTACCTGCCCCTGCTGGGGCGCGGCACGCCGGTGGTCTTCGTCGACCGGCCGGTCGCCGGCCGGTTCGACGCCGTCATCGGCGACGACCACGGCGGCGCCCTGCGCGGCACCCGGCACCTGCTGGCCCACGGCCACCAGCGGATCGCCTTCCTCGGCGACTCGACGCTCATCCACACCAGCCGGGCCCGGCTGGACGGCTACCGCGAGGCGCTGGCCGACGCCGGCGTCCCCGCCGCCGACGGACTCGTCGTCACGGGCTGCTCCCAGCCCCCCGACGCGGCGGCCGCCGTCGACCGCCTCCTGGCCGCCGCCGCACCGCCCACGGCGATCTTCTCGTCCAACATGCGGTCCACGGTGGGGGCGGTGTCGGTCCTGCACGCCCGGGCCCGCACCGACGTGGCCGTCGTCGGCTTCGGCGACTTCCCGCTCGCCGACGTCCTCGACCCCGCCGTCACGGTGCTCGACCAGGACCCGGTGGGGGTCGCCACCCGGGCCGCGCAGCGGCTGTTCGACCTCCTCGACGGGGCTGCCGGCGAGGAGCCGGCCACCTCGGTCGTCCCCGTCCACCTCGTCCCCCGCGGATCCGGAGAGCTGCCGTGCGCCCCGTGCTGATGCCGCCCAACCGGCTGGTCCACTTCTACCGCGGCGGCGCGGGCATCACCCGGCTGCGGCGGGTGCCGGCCCCGGCCGAGCGCAGCCCCGAGGAGTGGCTCGCCTCCGTCACCACCCGCCACGGCGAGGTCCGGACCGGTCTCAGCGCCCTGCCGGACGGGACGCTGCTGCGGGACGCGGTGGCCGCCGACCCCGCTGCGTGGGTCGGCCCACACCCGCTGCCGGGCGGTCCCGGCGACACCGGCGTCCTCGTCAAGCTCCTCGACGCCGGGCAGCGGCTGCCGGTGCACCTGCACCCGACCCGCGAGTTCGCCCGGCACCACCTCGGCAGCTGCTACGGCAAGACCGAGGCCTGGTACGTCCTGGGGACCTCGGGGGAGCGCCCGCAGGTCCACCTCGGGTGGCGGGCGGAGGTGAGCGCGGCCGACCTGGCGCGGGCGGTGGCCGAGCAGGACGCCGCCTGGATGCTCGACCGGATGCACGCCCTGGACGTGCGTCCGGGCGACGCGGTCCACGTCCCGGCGGGCGCCGTCCACGCCGTGGGGGCCGGGATCCTCCTCGTCGAGGTGCAGGAGCCGACGGACCTCTCCCTGCTCGTCGAGCACGCCGGCTTCGCCGCTCCGGAGGACGCCTTCCTCGGCCTGGCCGCGGCCGACGCGCTGGCGGCCGTCGACCGCGGCGCCTGGGGCCCCGAGCGGCTCGCCGGACTGCACCGCCACGTGGACCTGCAGGCCCGGGCCGCGGACCCGGTCCGCCTGTTGCCCCCCGAGGCCGACGACTTCTTCCGGGCGGACCTGGTCGCCCCGGCGCCCGGGACCGCGGTGGCGGTCGCCGCCGGGTTCTCCGTGCTCGTCACGGTCCATGGCGCCGGCCGGCTGGCATGGGACGGCGGGGACGCCGGCACGAGCGCGGTCACGGCCGGCGACGTGCTCGCCGTGCCCCACGCCGCGGGCCCGTGGTCGCTGGCGGGCGACGTCGCCGCGGTGCTGTGCCGGCCGGCCCCGCCGGGAGC
>JBHJOJ010000059.1:0-5440 GCA_050329835.1 Kineosporiaceae bacterium
CTCGTCGAGCTCGAGGTCCGCGAGCTGCTCAACCAGTACGAGTTCCCCGGCGACGACGTCCCGGTGGTCCGGGTCTCGGCGCTCAAGGCCCTCGAGGGCGACGCCGAGTGGGGCGCCCGCCTGCTGGAGCTCATGGACGCGGTCGACACCGCGATCCCCGAGCCGGAGCGCGCGATCGACCAGCCGTTCCTCATGCCGATCGAGGACGTCTTCACCATCACCGGCCGCGGCACCGTCGTGACCGGGCGCGCCGAGCGCGGCGTCCTCAAGATCAACGAGGAGATCGAGATCGTCGGCATCAAGCCGACCTCGACCAAGACCACGGTCACCGGCGTGGAGATGTTCCGCAAGCTCCTCGACGAGGCGCGGGCGGGCGAGAACGTCGGCCTCCTGCTGCGCGGCATCAAGCGCGAGGACGTCGAGCGCGGCCAGGTCGTCGTGAAGCCTGGCTCCATCACCCCGCACACCCAGTTCGAGGCGCAGGTGTACATCCTGTCCAAGGACGAGGGCGGCCGCCACAACCCCTTCTACTCGAACTACCGTCCGCAGTTCTACTTCCGGACGACCGACGTCACCGGCGTCATCAGCCTGCCCGAGGGCACCGAGATGGTCATGCCCGGCGACAACACCCAGATGACCGTGGACCTCATCCAGCCGATCGCCATGGAGGACGGCCTGCGGTTCGCCATCCGCGAGGGCGGCCGCACCGTCGGCGCCGGCCGGGTCACGAAGATCCTGCAGTAGCACCCGGCCTGCCCGGGCGCCCCGACACCGCGGGACGCCCGGGCAGGCCGCGATCCGGATCCGTACCGGATCCGCCCCGGACCCGCACCCGATTGGATTAGCCGAGGCGACTCTGGCATCCTGTCGTGGTTGCCCGTGAGGCTCTGTGCCGGTCCGGGTCGCACCCCCCTCCCACGAACGACGACCTCGACAGCTCGGCCAGACGGCGACACGCCCGACCGCGTGGGTCGACGAGGTCCTGCGATGAGAACCGGTCCGAACGGACAGACGAAAGGCGGGCAGCGCCATGGCGGGCCAGAAGATCCGCATCCGGCTCAAGGCCTACGACCACGAGGTCATCGACTCGTCGGCGCGCAAGATCGTCGACACGGTGACCCGCACCGGTGCGGGCGTCGCCGGCCCGGTGCCGCTGCCGACGGAGAAGAACGTCTACTGCGTCATCCGCAGTCCCCACAAGTACAAGGACAGCCGCGAGCACTTCGAGATGCGCACCCACAAGCGGCTCATCGACATCCTCGACCCGACCCCGAAGACGGTGGACTCGCTCATGCGGCTCGACCTGCCGGCGGGCGTCGACATCGAGATCAAGCTCTGAGGACAGCGACGTGAACAACAACCGGCAGGTGCGTGCGCTCCTCGGGCACAAGCTCGGGATGACCCAGGTCTGGGGTTCGGACAACGTCCTGGTCCCGGTGACGGTCGTCGCCGCGGCGGGCAACGTCGTCACCGACGTCCGGACCGCCGAAGGCGGCGGCTACTCGGCCGTCCAGCTGGCCTTCGGTGCCATCGACCCCCGCAAGGTCACCAAGCCCATGCAGGGCCACTTCGCGCGGGCCGGGGTGCCGCCGCGGCGCCATCTCGTCGAGGTCCGCACGGCGGACGCCGGCGAGTACTCCCTCGGCCAGGAGCTCGGCCTCGACGTGTTCGCGGACGGCGAGCTGGTCGACGTCGTCGGCACGACCAAGGGCAAGGGGCACGCCGGCGTCATGAAGCGGCACGGCTTCCGCGGCCTCGGTGCCGGCCACGGGACCCAGCGCAAGCACCGCTCGCCGGGCTCCATCGGGGCTTGCGCTACGCCGGGCCGTGTCTTCAAGGGCCTGCGCATGGCCGGCCGGATGGGCGGCGAGCGGCAGACCGTCCAGAACCTCACCGTGCACGCGGTGGACCTCGAGCGCGGGTACCTGCTGATCCGCGGCGCGGTCCCCGGACCGAGGAACGGCGTCGTCCTGGTCAAGACGGCCAGCAAGGCGCCGGCGAAGGCGGCATGACCATGGCGACCACGACGACCACCGAGTCCCCGGCCCGCACGTCGGCCGCATCCCCGGCGGCGAGGCGGGAACCGGCGTCCGCGACGGCGGCCGGGCTCACCGTGGCGGTGCGCGACGCCGCCGGCGGCTCCGCCGGGACGGTCGATCTCCCGGGCGACGTCTTCGACGCCCAGACCAACGTCCCGCTCATCCACCAGGTGGTGGTGGCCCAGCTGGCCGCGGCCCGCCAGGGCACGCACGCCACCCGCACCCGCGGCATGGTCCGGGGCGGCGGCAAGAAGCCCTACCGCCAGAAGGGCACCGGCCGGGCCCGCCAGGGCTCGACCCGTGCCCCGCAGTTCGCGGGCGGCGGGACGGTCCACGGTCCGCAGCCCCGCTCGTACGCCCAGCGCACCCCCAAGAAGATGAAGGCCGCCGCCCTGCGGGGGGCCCTGTCCGACCGGGCCCGTCACGGCCGGGTGCACGTGGTCGACTCGCTGGTCACGGGTGACACCCCGTCCACCCGGACGGCCGCGGCGGCGCTGCGGGGAGTCAGCGAGCGGCCGAACCTCCTGCTGGTCGTCGCGCGTGCGGAGCACGTCACGGCCAAGAGCGTGCGGAACCTGCCCGAGCTGCACGTCCTGTGGCCGGACCAGCTCAACACCTACGACGTCCTGTGCAGCGACGACATCGTCTTCACCCGGGCGGCCCTGGACGACTTCCTGGCCCGCGCCGCGCTGCCGGCCCGCGCCCGCGGCACGGCCACCACCGACGAGACGCAGGAGGCGCCGGCGTGAGCGACCAGCCCGACCTCGCGAGCCCCACCGAGGGCGAGACCGACGACGTCATCTGGGTGCACGAGCCGTTCCGCGTCGGCAAGGACCCGCGCGACGTCATCATCGCCCCCGTCGTCACCGAGAAGGCGTACTCGCTGCAGGAGATCGGCAAGTACACCTTCCTCGTCGACCCGCGTGCCAACAAGACCGAGGTGAAGATCGCCGTCGAGAAGATCTTCGGTGTCAAGGTCGCCCGCAACGGGGTCAACATCCTCAACCGCCCCGGCAAGGCGCGCCGCACCCGCAACGGCACCGGCCGCCGCAAGGCGACCAAGCGGGCCGTCGTGACGGTCGCCGAGGGCTCGATCGACATCTTCACCGGACCGGCGAGCTGAGGACGGCACCCATGGGAATCCGCAAGTACAAGCCCACCTCGCCGGGTCGGCGCGGCGCGTCGGTGGCCGACTTCGCCGAGATCACCCGGTCGACGCCGGAGAAGTCGCTCCTGGCCCCGCTCAAGAACACCGGCGGCCGCAACAACGCGGGCCGGGTCACCACCCGGCACCAGGGCGGCGGCCACAAGCGGGCGTACCGGATCATCGACTTCCGCCGCCACGACAAGGACGGCGTGACCGCCAAGGTCGCGCACATCGAGTACGACCCCAACCGGACCGCGCGGATCGCGCTGCTGCACTACGCCGACGGCGAGAAGCGGTACATCCTGGCGCCGAACCGGCTCCGGCAGGGCGACGTGGTCGAGAACGGCCCCGGGGCGGACATCAAGCCGGGCAACGCCCTGCCGCTGCGCAACATCCCGGTCGGCACCGTCGTCCACGCCGTCGAGCTGCGGCCCGGCGGCGGCGCGAAGATCGCCCGCTCCGCCGGCACCAGCGTCCAGCTGGTCGCCCGCGAGGGGTCGATGGCCCAGCTGCGGATGCCGTCCGGCGAGATCCGCAACGTCGACGTCCGCTGCCGCGCCACGGTCGGCGAGGTCGGCAACGCCGAGCAGTCCAACCTGAACTGGGGCAAGGCGGGCCGGATGCGGTGGAAGGGCAAGCGCCCCAGCGTCCGCGGCGTCGCCATGAACCCGGTCGACCACCCGCACGGCGGCGGCGAGGGGAAGACCTCCGGCGGGCGCCACCCGGTGAGCCCGTGGGGTCAGCCGGAGGGCCGCACCCGCAAGACCGACAAGGCGTCGGACCGCTTCATCGTCCGCCGCCGCCCGACGCGCGGCAAGAAGCGCTGAGAGGAGCCCGACGATGCCACGCAGCCTGAAGAAGGGCCCCTTCGTCGACGACCACCTCATGAAGAAGGTCGACGCGCAGAACGACAGGGGCACGAAGACCGTCATCAAGACCTGGTCGCGCCGCTCGATGATCATCCCCGAGATGATCGGGCACACGATCGCGGTGCACGACGGGCGCAAGCACGTGCCGGTCTTCATCTCCGACGCCATGGTCGGGCACAAGCTCGGCGAGTTCGCGCCCACGCGCACCTTCCGCGGGCACGAGAAGGACGACCGGAAGGGCCGGCGCCGCTGATGGAGGCACGTGCCCAGGCGCGCTTCGTGCGCGTCACCCCGATGAAGGCCCGCCGGGTCATGGACCAGGTCCGCGGCAAGCCGGTCACGGCCGCGGTGGCGCACCTGCGGTTCGCCCCGCAGGCCGCGGGCGAGCCCGTCCGCAAGGTCCTCGAGAGCGCGCTCGCCAACGCCCGGTTCGCGGCGGACGAGCTGAACCTCCGCTTCGACGAGGGCGACTGGGTCGTCTCGACGGCCTACGTCGACGAGGGCCCCACCCTCAAGCGGTTCCGCCCGCGGGCCCAGGGCCGGGCCTACCGCATCCGCAAGCGCACCAGTCACATCACGGTCGTCGTCTCGGCGCCCGACGAGGAGGGGACCGCCTGATGGGCCAGAAGGTCAGCCCGCACGGCTTCCGGCTCGGCATCACCACCGAGCACCGCTCGCGGTGGTTCGCCGACTCGACCGCCAAGGGCCAGCGCTACCGCGACTACGTGAACGAGGACGTCCAGATCCGCCGGCTCATGACCAAGGGCCTCGAGCGCGCCGGCATCAGCCGGGTCGAGATCGAGCGCACCCGGGACCGGGTCCGGGTCGACCTCCACACCGCCCGCCCCGGGATCGTCATCGGCCGGCGCGGTGCCGAGGCGGACCGCCTGCGCAGCGAGCTCGAGAAGCTCACCGGCAAGCAGGTCCAGCTCAACATCCTCGAGATCAAGAATCCGGAGGCCGACGCCCAGCTCGTCGCCCTCGGCATCGCCGAGCAGCTGTCCAGCCGGGTGTCGTTCCGCCGCGCGATGCGCAAGGGCATGCAGTCCGCCCAGCGCGCCGGCGCCAAGGGGATCCGGGTGCAGTGCTCGGGCCGCCTGGGCGGTGCGGAGATGAGCCGCTCGGAGTTCTACCGGGAGGGCCGGGTGCCGCTGCACACGCTGCGGGCCAACATCGACTACGGCTTCCAGGAGGCCCGGACCACCTTCGGGCGGATCGGCGTCAAGGTCTGGCTCTACCACGGCGACAAGACCGCCCGGGAGCTCGCCCGCGAGCAGGCGGCCGCGCCGTCGCGCGGCCGCGACCGGGACCGGGACCGCGGCGGTCGCGGGGAGGGCCGCGGGGGTTCCGGACGAGGTCCTCGGCGCGACGGGGGCGGCGCGCCC
>JBHJOJ010000060.1:0-2748 GCA_050329835.1 Kineosporiaceae bacterium
CCCCCCGCCCCCGCCAGGGCCGCCAGCACGTCGGGCACGAGGTCGCCGTAGACGCAGACCGCCGCCACCGCCGGACAGCCGGGATCGGCGGGCTCCGGGCGGACGGCCTTGGCGGCGAGGCGGCGCACCTTGCCGGCGGTGTCCGCGCCCTCGAGGGTCGTGAGGTCGATCATCGACACCACGGTGTCGAGTGCCCACGCCTTCGAGGTGGTCTTGATGGACCGGGTGGCCAGGCGGGCGGCGCGGGCGTCCGCGCCGACCTCGTCGACGCCCGGCAGGCCGTGCAGGAAACGGCGCAGGCTCGCCTCGGACACCTCGGCACCGAGGACCTCGCGCGCGAGGAGGGCGCCGGCCCCGTCCCGGGACGCGGGCACCGTCGCAGCCGTCACGGCCCCAGCGTAGGACCCGGCCGCGGCGCCACCGGGCCGGACCGACAGCGAGACGGCCTCAGAGCAGGCCGTGGCGCATGGCGTAGGCGACCGCATGGGTGCGGTTGCGCAGCCCCAGCCGCTGGGTGATCTCGTGCAGCACGTTCTTCACGGTCCGCTCGCTGTACGCCATCTTCTCCGCGATCTCGTTCGTCGGCATGCCCTCGGCCACCAGCCGCAGTACGTCGAGCTCGCGGTCGGACAGTCCCGACAGGTGCAGCCCCCGCGGCGCCAGCACGGTCCGCTGGACGTGGCCGACCTGCGCCAGCAGGGTGCCGAGGACGTCGCTCGGCAGCACGCCCTCGCCGCGGCTGGCGCCATGGACCGCCGAGACCAGCCGGTCCGCGCAGGTGTCGCTGCGCCGGAGGATCGCGCACACGCCCGCCTCGACCGCGCCGACGAGGTCGGCGTCGTCGGCGTTGCCGACCACCATGACGACACGGGGCCGGCCGTTGCTGCGGTGGGACCGCACCCCGGAGATCGCCTGCTCGTTGATCCGGTCCGCCCCGTAGACGAGGACGTCCGGCACCGCCTGGGTCATCGGCGACAGCAGGGTGAGGTCGACGCTGTTCTCCAGCTGGGCCCGCAGGCCGGCCTCGGACACGGGGTCCTGGGCACGGACGTGGACTCCGACTCGCATGGGGATCCTCCTCGGGCCGGGTCGGCGGCCACTACAGCCCGCTTACAGACGACGCCATATAGTGATATACCGCATTCGGGTGACGGTCAATGGACACGCGGGTCGCGACGAAGCGGACATCGCCGCCCGGCGGGAGTTCGTCGTCAGCCCGCGGAGAGGCGGTCCGCGACGTCGGCCCGGACCCCCTCGAGCAGGGCGGCCGCCCGGTCGCGCGCTCCGGCCAGGGCCGCCGCCCCCGACACCGGGGCCACCACCTGGAGGTAGGCCTTGAGCAACGGCTCCGTCCCCGAGGGGCGGACCACCACGCGCACCCCCGTCCCGGCCCGCACCCGGACCCCGGGGGTCGGGGGCAGGCCGTCGACCCCGGCCGCCAGATCCTCGACGCCCGTCACGGGCATCCCCCCGAGGGCGGCCGGCGGGTGCGACAGCAGCGACGCCAGGGACTCCTCCGCCTCCTCGGGGCGGCGCAGCCGGACGGTGACCGGCGCGGTGAGGTGCAGCCCGTGGCGCACCGCCAGCCCGTCGAGGACGCCGAGCACGCTCTCCCCCCGGTCCACCAGAGCCGCGACCAGCCCGCACACCACGGCGGCCGTCGCGATGCCGTCCTTGTCCCGCACCGTCGCCGGGTCGACGCAGTAGCCGATCGCCTCCTCGTAGCCGAACACCAGCCCCGGGACGCGGGCGATCCACTTGAAGCCGGTGAGGGTGGTGGCGGCCCGCACGCCGTGGTGCCCGGCGATCCGGGCGAGCAGCGACGACGAGACGAGCGAGCACGCAACCGCCGGGTCCGCGCCCGGGTCCGGGGACACCGGACGGCGCCCGAGCAGGTGCTCGCCCAGCAGGGCCCCGAGCTCGTCCCCGGTGAGGCGGCGCCACCCGCCGCCACCACCACTGATGGCGGGGTCGGGCACGGCGACCGCGCACCGGTCGGCGTCGGGGTCGAGCGCGACCACGACGTCGGCCCCGCCGTCCCGCGCCCGGGCCAGCGCCTCGTCCAGGGCGCCGGGCAGCTCGGGGTTGGGGAAGGCGACGGTGGGGAAGGCCGGGTCGGGCTCGCGCTGGGAGGGCACCCAGTCGGGCGGGGCGAACCCGGCGGCGGAGAGGACCCGGTCGAGCACGTCGGCGCCGACGCCGTGCATTGCCGTGGCCACCACCCGCAGCCGGCGCGGGCCGTCCCCGGCCACCCGGGCCGTCGCTGCCACGTAGTCGGCCACGACGGCGTCGCCGGCGGCGGCCCACCCGCTGGCGGCCCTCGGCACCTCGGCGGCGGGCGGGCAGGCGGCGATCCGGGCGGCGATGTCGGCGTCCGCGGGCGGCACGATCTGGACGCCCTGCCCGGGACCGGGGGCCGCCCGCCCGCCGAGGTAGACCTTGTACCCGTTGTCCGTCGGAGGGTTGTGGCTGGCGGTGACGACCACCCCGGCGTCCGCGCCGAGTCGGCGGACCGCGGCCGCCACCACCGGGGTCGGAACCGGCCGGTCGACGAGCGTGACCCGGCAGCCCGCCGCGGTGAGGACGGCGGCGCTGTCGCGGGCGAAGCCGGCCGAGCCGGTCCGCGCGTCGTGGCCCACGACGACCGCGGGCGCGGCACCCGCCGGCAGCCGCTGCGTCAGGTAGCCGGCGAGCGCCGCCGCCGCCCGGGTGACGACCGCGGTGTTCATCCGCCGCGGCCCCGCGCCC
>JBHJOJ010000061.1:0-7382 GCA_050329835.1 Kineosporiaceae bacterium
CGGCGGCCCTCGGCGACGCGGCCGGGCCCGGGCCGGTCCCGGCTCCCGGGACGGCCCCGGCACCGGCCACCGCCGGGGCCACCGGTCCGGGGCCCGCCGCACCCAGCGCCGGAGGTACCCTCCCCGTCCTCGTCACTGGCGGCAGCGTCGGCGACGGTGGACCGGCCGCCGGGGGGGCGGACCCGTCCGCGGCTCCCGCCGGACCTGGCACCGGCATCCCCGGGACCGACCGGGCGGCATCCCCGGCCGTCGACGCGGCGGTCGACGGGCTCGCGCCCGCCGGCGTCCCGGCGGGGGGCGCCGGGCAGGTCCCCGCTCTGCTGCCCACCACCCCGGCGGGTGCCACCGGCCCGGCGGGTGCCACCGGCCCGGTGGGCGCCGCGCCCACCGGACCCGGCCGGTCCGCTCCCGCGCCCGCCGTCCCCGTCGGGCCGTACCCCCTCGACGGGCTCGGTCCCGTGGGCGGCGTCCTCGCCGGTCGTCTGGTCGCCGGCGCCGGCGCCCACACCCTTGTCGTCCACCTCAGCCCGGCGGCGCTGGGCCCGGTGCGGGTGTCGGCCACGCTGCGCGGCGGCACGCTCGGCATCGAGCTCGCGGGCGGCACCGAGGGCGCCCGCGAGGCCCTGCGCGCCTCGCTCGCCGACCTCACCGCCACCCTGGCCGGCGCCGGCCTCGAGGCCGCTCTCACCGTGACGGACGCGCTCGCCGACGGCGCTCCCGGCAGCCTCCCGGGTCAGTCGCACCCCGGTGGCCGGGACGCCTGGGCCGATGCCCGGGACCCGGGCGGCCAGCGGCCCGGCCCGGGGGAACCGGGCCAGCGCCGGCCCGGCGCCGATGCCCCGGGAGCGGCCCCCGACGGTGCGTCCGCGGTCGCGGTCGCACTCGCCGGCCGGGTCGGCACCGGCCCCCGCCTCGACATCCGCATCTGACCGGAGGATCCCATGACCGTGCAGCCCACCCCGATCGACCGGCTCACCGTGGCCGCCCCCGCGCCGGCCACCGCCGGCCGCAGCGAGCTGGGCCGGGACGACTTCCTCCAGCTGCTGGTCGCGCAGCTGCGGTACCAGGACCCGCTCAACCCCGCCGACGGCAGCGAGTTCGTCGCCCAGACCGCCCAGCTCACCTCGGTCGAGCGGCTCAACGAGCTCGCCGACCTCACCGGCCGGTCGGTCTCGATGCAGCAGCGCTGGTCGGCCGCCGGCCTCGTCGGGCGCACGGTGACCGTGCCCGGCCCCGACGGCAGCGGCACCGTCACCGGCTCGGTGACCTCCGTGCTGCTCGACGGCACCGACCCCGTCCTGCGGGTGCGGGTCCCGGGCGGCGAGACCCGCGACGTCCCCCTGGATGCCGTGACCTCGGTGTCCGGGGACCCGGCACCGGCCTGACCGACCCGTCGTCCCACCGATCAGCCACCGATCAGCCAGCAGTCAGCCACCGATCAGCCACCGACCCGACCGAGAGGACCGTCCATGCTCCGCTCCATGTTCTCGTCCATCAGCGGCCTGCGGGCCCACCAGACGATGATGGACGTCACCGGCAACAACATCGCCAACGTCAACACCACCGGCTACAAGTCCGCCCAGACCCTGTTCCAGGACACCCTCAGCCAGCTGATCCAGGGCGCCGGTGCCCCCGGCGCCGCGCTCGGCGGCACCAACCCCGCCCAGGTCGGCCTCGGCAGCCGGGTGGCCGCCATCACGACGACCTTCACCCAGGGCGCCTCGCAGACCACCGGCCGCAGCACCGATCTCATGATCAGCGGTGACGGGTTCTTCGTCGTCAACAAGTCCGGCCAGCAGCTCTACACCCGGGCCGGGGCGTTCTCCTTCGACGCCCAGGGCAATCTCGTCACCCAGGACGGCGCCTTCGTCCAGGGCTGGCCCGGCGTCAACGGGGTCGTCGACACCACGGGACCGGTCTCCGGGATCCGGCTGCCGCTCGGCACGCTGCTGCCGCCGGTCGCCACGACGACCGCCACCGCCACCGGCAACCTGCCCGCGGACGCCGCCACCGGCACCGTGCTCACGACGACGATCCCCACCTACGACGCCGTCGGCAACGAGCTCGTCCTCACGGTGGCCTTCACGAAGACGGCCAACCCGGGGGAGTGGAGCGCGACGCTCGACCGCCCGGGGTCGGCCACCGTCAACGTCGCCGCCTTCACCGCCCCGCCGGCGGCCGGCCCGGCCACCACCATCGGCGGCGTCGAGGTGGACCTGTCCGGTCTCACGATGTTCGCCGGCACGTCGTCGGCGGCGCTCACCGCCCAGGACGGCAGCGAGGTCGGCACCCTGCAGGCCTTCACCGTCGGCAACGACGGAAGCCTGGTGGGCGTCTTCTCGAACGGGCTGCGCCAGGACCTCGGGCGGGTGGCCATCGCGGCGTTCAACAACCCGCAGGGCCTCGAGAAGGTGGGCGGCAGCGCGTTCCGCGACACCGTGAACTCCGGGGTGGCGCAGATCGGGACGCCGGGGACCGGGTCCCGCGGCACCCTGCAGGGCGGGTCCCTGGAGATGTCGAACGTCGACCTGTCCAGCGAGTTCACCAACCTCATCATCAGCCAGCGCGGCTTCCAGGCGAACTCCCGGGTGATCACCGCCTCGGACGAGCTGCTCCAGGACCTCGTCAACATGAAGCGCTGACGCCGTCGGAGCTGACGCCCGTCCGCCCGGACCCGCCCGGGGGGTGACGTCACCGTCACTCCTCGGGCGGATCACAGGGCACACCGGTGCGACCGATGACAAGGGGGACAGACGGCACCCCGGCCTCGGCCGGACGAGAGGACGGGCGGGGCAGTGATCCCTCTGACGCGGCTGAACGGGACGGTGTTCGGGCTCAACCCCGACGCCGTGGTCCGCGCCGACGTGACCCCGGACACCGTCCTCACGCTCGCCGACGGCAGCAAGTACGTGGTGTCGGAGTCCCTGGTCGAGGTCATCGACCTCGTCCTGGAGTTCCGCGCCGAGATCAGGCGCCGCGCCCTCGAGCCGTCGGCCGGCGGGTTCGCCGTGGCCGAGGGCCGGGCCGACGGCGTGGACTCAGTCGACCGCCCGGACGACGGCCCGAGCGACCCGGACGTCATCCGGCTGCGGCCGAGGAGGGGCTGACATGGACCTCGCGACCATCATCGGCCTCGTGGCCAGCCTTGCCGCCATCTGCGTCGGGATCGTCCTCGCCGGCGGCGACCCGATGGTCATGTTCAACATCGCGCCGATCATCCTCGTGCTGGGTGGCGCCCTGGGCGTGACCATGATGGGGGGCACCCTCAAGGACACCCTCAAGCAGCCGAAGGTGCTGATCAAGGCCTTCACGGCCAAGGTCCGCCCCGCCGACAGCACCGTCGCCGGGCTCGTGTCGCTGGCGGACAAGGCCCGGCGGGAGGGCCTGCTCGCCCTCGAGGACGCCGCCAAGGACATCGACGACCCGTTCCTGCGCAACGGCCTCCAGCTGGCCATCGACGGCACCGACCCCGAGGACCTCGACGACGTCATGCGGTCGGAGATCGACGCCAAGCGCGGCGCCGACAAGCAGGCCGCCAAGTTCTGGGGCGACGCCGGCGCCTACGCGCCGACCGTCGGCATCATCGGCACCTGCCTGGAGCTGGCCGGGGCGCTGGAGGCCCTGGACGATCCCGCGTCGCTCGGGCCCAAGATCGCCCTGGCGCTGCTCGCCACCCTGTGGGGCGTCATGTCGGCCAACGTCCTGTTCCTGCCCCTGGCCGCCCGCCTCAAGCGGCTGTCCGAGATCGAGTGCGGCCAGATGGAGATGGTCGTCGAGGGCATCCTCGCGATCCAGGCGGGCGCGAACCCGCGCGTGCTGGCCCGCAAGCTCGAGAGCCTCGTCCCCGACAAGGCGGACAAGGCCGCCGAGCAGAAGAAGGCGGCCTGATGGCCGGCGGCGGGAAGGGCCACGGCGGCAAGCGGGGCCGCAAGGGCGGTCACCACGAGGAGGAGCACGAGAACCACGAGCGGTGGCTGGTCAGCTACGCCGACATGATGACGCTGCTGATGGCCCTGTTCCTCGTCATGTTCGCGATGAGCACCGTCGACAAGGTCAAGTTCGAGCAGCTCGCCCACGGCCTGGCCGAGGGCTTCGGCAAGCCCGAGTACGCCCCGCTGGAGGGCGGCGACGGGATCCTGCAGGCGGGCGACGACGAGGTGGACCCCGTGCCGCTGGACGCGCTGGCGCTGGCGATCCCGGCGGTCGACCCGGGAGCCTTCCCGGGCGACCTGCCCGAGGGCTCCGACGACACCACGGCCGGGAACCCGCCCGCGGCGACGCTCGAGGCCCGTGCCCGCGCCGAGGCGCAGCGGCTGCAGGGCATCGCCGAGGCCGCCGACTCCGGCCTCGCCGCGGCCGGCCTGGACGGCAGCGCCCAGTACCGGATCGACGAGCGCGGACTCGTCATCGCCCTGGTCACCGACGGCGTGCTGTTCCGCAACGGCAGCGCGGTCCTGGAGCCGGACGGGCTGCGGATCCTCGACGCGGTCGCCCCGGCGCTGCGCGACCTGCCGCAGACCGTCGACGTCGAGGGCCACGCCAACCACCTCCCGCTGCGGGCGGGCAGCACCTACCCCTCGAACTGGGAGCTGTCCGCCGCGCGGGCCGCCAGCGTGGTTCGGCACCTCATCGAGGCCGACGGCCTGGACCCGGCCAACCTCAGCGCGGTCGGGTACTCCGACACCCGGCCCATGGTCCCGCGCGAGGACCCGGCCGCGATCGAACGGAACCGCCGCGTCGACATCGTCGTGGTCTCGTCCGAGTCACCGGAGGTGCGGGCCCTGCTCCCCGCGGTGGCGGCGCCCACGGGGGCCGCGCCGTGACCGGGGTCCCGGGAGGGTGCCCACCATGCCGCAACTGAAGGAGAGGAAGTTGGCCAGCACGACAGCTCCCCCCAAGGCGGGGGCCACCGACGGCGGCGAGGCCGACGGCGGCGGTCCCCGGAAGAAGAAGCGGCGCCCGCCGGTGCTGGTCGTCGTCGCGGCGGTGGTCCTGCTCCTCGGGCTGGGCGGCGGCGGGTACTGGTGGTTCGGGATGCGGACGCCACCCCCGCCGCCGCCCCCCAAGCCGGGCGAGGTGCTGGCCCTGGAGCCCATCAGCCTCAACCTCGCCGAAGGCCACTACCTGAAGCTCGGCATCGCGCTGCAGTTCGAGTACAGCGCCGAGAAGAAGGTGAAGTACGACGGGTCCAAGGCACTGGACTACGCCATCCAGACCTTCAGCGGCCGCACGATGGCCGAGCTGTCCGATCCGGCGCAGAGGGAGGCGCTGAAGGAGGAGCTGGAACACCACGTGGTCGACGCCTATGCGGAGAAGACGCCGGTCCTCGACCTCTACCTGACCGAGTTCGTCATGCAGTGACCCGCCGGCCCGGGACCTGGACCGCAGTCGCCCGGGACCTGAGCGGATCGGGCCTCAACTCCCTCGAACGGCTGCCGATGACAGTGGGGTGCCGACCCCCCCCGCCGTGCAGCCTGCCGATCGGCAGGCTGTCCGGCGCCGCCGCCGCGAGGTGGTGACGCCGTACGACTTCCGGCACCCGACGAAGCTCTCGCGCGACCACGCCCGCGCGCTGCAGATCGTCTACGAGACGTTCGCCCGTCAGTGGGGCACCCAGCTGACCGCGTCGCTTCGGACCCCCGTCCAGGTCGAGACCGCCGAGATCTCCCAGCGCGGGTACGGCGAGTGGGTGGCGGAGATCCCGGACCCGACCTTCATGGCCATGTTCACCGCGGCGCCGCTGCCCGGGACCTGCGTCGTCCAGTTCGACCTGCTGGCCGCCATGGGCTTCGTCGACCGGATGCTCGGCGGCAAGGGCGGGCCGGCCCAACCACAGCGCCAGCCGTCGGCCATCGAGGTGCTGCTGCTGCGGGCCCTGCTGGACCGGACCCTCCGGGAGTTCAAGTACAGCGTCGCGTCCCTGGTCGAGGTCGAACCGGAACTGGGAGCCGTCGAGACCAATCCGCAGTTCGCCCAGGCGGCCGCGCTCACCGACGTCATGGTCGTCACCGACTTCGTCATCCGGGTGGGGCCGGTCGCGGCCGCGGTCGAGACCACGGCCCAGATCGCCGTCCCGTACGAGGGCATCGTCGGGCGGCTGCAGCCCGCAGGCCCCGACCCCAGCCCGGCCGCTGCCGCCGTCCGCCGGTCGGTCCTCGACCGCGCGACGCGCGCCATCGGGGAGTCGCCGGTCGAGGTCGGGGTCCGGCTGAGCCCGGTCCGCCTCGGCACGGGGGACGTCCTCGCGCTGCGGGCCGGTGACGTCGTCCGGATCCCGCACCCCACGTCCCGCCCGCTGACGCTGGTCGTCGGCGACGTCCCGGTCGCCCGGGCCGTGGCGGGCAGCGCCGGCACCCGCCTGGCGTGCCTCGTCGTCGATCCCCAGGAGGTCCGCGAGTGAACCCCGCCGAGGCCGGCGTCGACGCCGGCGCCCTCGAGCAGGCGCGGTCGGCGGCCGAGGCCGCGCTGCCCCTGCTGCCCGTGGCCGCCGGGGCCGTCGCGGAGGCGGTGCCCGCCGCCGAGGTCCCCGGGGACTGGCCCGCGGTCCTCCAGCGCTTCACGGGGACACCGAGCGGGTGGTGCGCCCTCGTGCTGGACCCGGCCACCGTCGGCGACCTGGTGTCCGCGATCGCCCGGGCCAGGGACGACGCCGCCGGTGCGGACGCCGGCACGGACACCGGCACGGACACCGACGGCGACCTCGCGGCGGCCTGCGATCCCGCCCTGCGGGCCGCGACCGGCGCCCTCGGACCGGTGGCCGGCCTGGACCCCGAGGCGACGACCGCGGCCGCCCTGCCGACCGGCACGGACGCCGCCGTCGTGCGGATCGCCGTCGACGGCGCGCCGGCCGCGTACCTGCTGCTCTCGGTCGCCGCCGGCTCCGGCGTGCCCGCTCCCCGGCGCCCGGCCGACGCGGGCGCCGTCCCGGGGCCCGGCCCGGGCGCGTCGGCCGCTGCGACCGCCCACGGCCTGGAACTGCTGAGGTCGGTGCCCATGGAGGTCACCGCCGAGATCGGGCGCACCCGGATGACCATCCAGGAGCTGCTCGCCCTGACCCCGGGCGCCGTCGTGGAGCTCGACCGGCCGGTCGGCAGCCCGGCGGACGTCCTCGTCAACGGCCGGCTGTTCGCCCGCGGCGAGGTGGTGGTGGTCGACGAGGACTTCGCCATCCGGATCACCGAGATCGTCGACGCCACCGAGACGCCGGGCACCTGAGCGCCGGATGGACACCCTGGAGGCCGTGGCCCGCTCGCTGGGCGGGCTCGTCGCCGTGCTCGCCCTGGTGTGGCTGCTCGCCCGCGTGCTGCGGGGGCGGGCCGGCGGCGCGCGAGGCCCGGGCGGGCTCCGCGTGGCGCAGCGCGCCGCCCTCGGGCGGCGCAGCG
>JBHJOJ010000062.1:0-5742 GCA_050329835.1 Kineosporiaceae bacterium
CCTGGCCTGCACGCTGGTCCTGGCGGTCGCGGCGGCCCCGGCGGGCGCGGCATCGCCCGTCCCGCCCCCGGTCCCCACCGGCGCCCCGGACGCGGCGGCGACGCCGGGATCGACGACCACTCCTCCCGGGAGTCCTCCCGCGAGTCCTCCCACGAGCGCTGCGACGGCTCCGGACCCTCCGGCCCCCGGCTGGGTCCCCAGGGTCTCCCGTGTCCCGCCCGCCACCACGGCCCTCGTCACGGCGCCGGTCACGGCGCCGGAGCCGGGCCCGGCGCCGCACGTCGTCGTCCGGGGCGACACCCTGTGGGAGATCGCCGCGGCCCGCCTGGGCCCCGCGGCGACGGCCGCCGAGATCGCCGCCGAGTGGCCGCGCTGGTGGCGGGCGAATCACGCCGTCGTCGGCGACGACCCGGACCTGCTGCGCCCCGGCCAGGTCCTCCACCCGCCCCCGCCCACTCGCTGACAGAGCCGGGGGACGCCCGGTGAGCCCGCGATCCGCCGTCCCCGCCGACCCCGGAGGTTCCCATGTCCGTCGCCGCCGTCCTGTCACCGGTGCGCGTCCTGCCGACCCCCGACAGCGAACCCGCTCCGCTGGCCGCCCCACCCGGGCCGCGCCCCGCGTCCGGGCCGCACCGCCAGCTGCGGCTCGTGGTCGGCGAGGGGTCCCGGCCGGGACCCCTCGCGGACGCGACCGGGCGGGGCGACCCCGAGGCCTTCGCCCGCGCCGTGTGCCAGGGCGTCGTGGACGTCCTCGCCGGCCAGCGCGCCGCGCACCAGATGATGCGCTGGCTGCGCCCCGACGTCTTCGACGCCCTGCGGCGGCGGGCCGCCCGGGCATCGGGACCCGTGGCCGAGCGGTCCGGCCGGCGGCCGGTCGTCCGCTCCGTGCGGACGTGTCCGGTGTCGGCGGACGCCGTCGAGGCCTCGGCCGTCGTCATCGACGGGCGGCGGGCACGGGCCATGGCCGTCCGGCTCGAGGGCGTCGGCTCCCGGTGGCGCGTGACGGCGCTGGTGATGGGGTGAGGAGCGGGACGCCCGGCTCAGCAATGCTTGCGGCTCAGCCCTGCTTGCGGCTCCGCTTGCCCGCGGCGCGGCGCTGGGCCCGGTTGCCGCCACCCTGCCCGGACCCGCCATGCGAGGGACCGCCCGGCTTCCCGCCGGCGGGGCGGGCGGCCCGGCCGGCGGCCGACGTCCGCTCGACGGGGTTCTCCGGGTCGAGGGTCGGTGCCGAGTACTGCAGCGAGCCGACCTTCTCGTCCTCCAGGCCCGGCACGGAGATGTCGGGCCCCCCCGCCGCGGCGGCGGGCCGGCGGGTGTCCAGGGTGCCGTCGTCGAGGGCCGTGGCCGCGGGCGCCCGCGTCCCGGGACCCCGGTCGCCGAGCACGGCGGACGCCGCCACGGGGGCGGCCCCGACCGCCCGCACCGGCCCGCCCGGGCCGGCCGCCGGCCCCCCGTCGGCGGCGGTGCGCACCTGGGCCGCGAAGACGAGGCGGACCGACTCCTCCTTGAGGCCCTCGACCATGGCCTGGAACAGCTGGTAGCCCTCGCGCTGGTACTCGACGAGGGGGTCCCGCTGCGCCATCGCTCGCAGGCCGATCCCCTCCTTGAGGTAGTCCATCTCGTACAGGTGCTCGCGCCACTTGCGGTCGAGGACCCCCAGGACCACCCGGCGCTCCAGCGTCCGCATGGTCTCCTCGCCGACCTCGGCCTCGCGCTCGTCGTAACGGGCCAGGACGTCATCGGTGAAGGCCTCGACCAGCCGGCGCCGGTCGAGGCCGTTCTGGCCGCCGGCCTCGTCGACGAGCTCGTCGAGGGTCACCCCGGGCGGGTAGACCTGGCGCAGCTCGTCCCGCAGGGCGTCGAGGTCCCAGTCCTCGGCGTGCCCCTCGGCGGTCGCGGTCGTCACGATCGCCTCGACGGTGTCGGTCGCGAACTGCCGCAGCTGAGGGCCCAGCTCGGCGTGCTCGAGGACCTGCCGGCGCTCGGCGTAGATGACCGTTCGCTGCTTGTTGAGGACGTCGTCGTACTTGAGGACGTTCTTGCGGATCTCGAAGTTGCGGGACTCGACCTGGGTCTGGGCCGAGAGGATCTGGCGGCTCACCATCTTGGACTCGATGGGCACGTCGTCCGGGATCCGGGCGGCGTTGAGGAACGACTCCACCAGCCCGGCGTTGAACATCCGCATGAGGTCGTCGGTCAGCGAGAGGTAGAAGCGGCTCTCACCGGGATCCCCCTGGCGGCCCGACCGGCCGCGCAGCTGGTTGTCGATCCGGCGGGACTCGTGGCGCTCCGTCCCCAGGACGTAGAGCCCGCCGGCCGCCACGACGGCCTCCCGGTCCTTCGCCACCCGCTCCTCGGTCTCGGCGAGCACCCGCGGCCAGGTCGCCTCGTACTCCTCGGCGTTCTCGACGGGGTCCAGGCCCCGGGAACGCATCTCCTCGACCGCCAGGAACTCGGCGTTGCCGCCGAGCATGATGTCCGTCCCGCGGCCCGCCATGTTGGTGGCGACGGTGACCGACCCGGACAGCCCGGCCCGGGCCACGATGGCGGCCTCCCGCTCGTGCTGCTTGGCGTTGAGGACCTCGTGGCGGATGCCGCGCTTCTGGAGCAGCCGGGACAGGTACTCGGACTTCTCGACGCTGGTCGTGCCCACGAGGATCGGCTGGCCCTCGGCGTGGCGCTCGGCGATGTCCTCGACGACCGCGACGAACTTCGCCTCCTCGGTCTTGTAGACGAGGTCCGGCTGGTCCGCCCGGATCATCGGCATGTTCGTCGGGATGGGCACCACGCCGAGGCCGTAGATCTGCTGGAACTCGGCGGCCTCGGTCTGGGCCGTGCCGGTCATCCCGGACAGCTTGTCGTAGAGCCGGAAGTAGTTCTGCAGCGTGATCGTCGCCAGCGTCTGGTTCTCGCGCTGGATCGGCACCTGCTCCTTCGCCTCGATCGCCTGATGCATGCCGTCGGAGTAGCGCCGCCCGGCGAGGACGCGGCCGGTGTGCTCGTCGACGATGAGCACCTGGGCGTCGACGACCACGTACTCCTTGTCGCGGCGGTACAGCTCCTTCGCCTTGACGGCGTTGTTCATGAAGCCGATGAGCGGGGTGTTGTGGGGGTCGTAGAGGTTGTCGATCCCGAGGTGGTCCTCGACCAGCTCGATGCCGGCCTCGTTGACCCCCACGGTCCGCTTCTTCTCGTCGACGTCGTAGTGCACGTCGCGGTCCATGCGCCGGGCCAGGCGGGAGAACTCCTCGTACCACTTCTGCTGCTGCTCGACCGGCCCGGAGATGATGAGCGGGGTGCGCGCCTCGTCGATGAGGATGGAGTCGACCTCGTCGACGATCGCGAAGTTGTGGCCGCGCTGGACGAGGTTCGCCGTGTCCGTGGCCATGTTGTCGCGCAGGTAGTCGAAGCCGAACTCGTTGTTCGTCCCGTAGGTGATGTCGCAGCGGTAGGCCTCGCGCCGCTCGGCGGGGGTCATCCGCGAGAGGATGACCCCGGTGGTGAGGCCCAGGAAGCGGTAGACGCGGCCCATGAGCTCGCTCTGGTACTCGGCGAGGTAGTCGTTGACCGTGACGACGTGGACACCGCGGCCCGCGAGCGCGTTGAGGTACGCGGGCGCCGTCGCGACCAGGGTCTTGCCCTCACCGGTCTTCATCTCGGCGATGTTGCCGAGGTGCAGCGCCGCCGCCCCCATGACCTGGACGTCGAAGTGCCGGAAGCCCAGCGTCCGCCGGGCCGCCTCGCGCACCACCGCGAACGCCTCGACCATGAGGTCGTCGAGGGACTCGCCGTCGGCCAGGCGGGTCCGGAACCGGTCGGTCTCCTCGCGCAGCTCGGCGTCGCTGAGGGCCTGGATGTCGTCCTCCAGCAGGCTGACCTGGTCGGCGACACGGACGAGGCGCTTGAGGATCCGGCCCTCGCCGGCCCGGAGCACGCGCTCCAGAATCTTCACAGGGGACTCCTGTTCGCGGGGGTGACACCACATCGTAGGGGCGGCTGCGGCCGCACCCGGCCCGACGCGGCCCGCGGCCGGGTCGCGAGCCGACTACTCCTCGTCACTCCCGCGCGCGTCACTCCTGCGCAACGACGGCCGCGTGCTCCGGGTGCCGCGAGAGCCAGTCCCGGACGTACGGGCACCGGGGGTCGAGGCGGACCCCCTGGGCGGCGGCGTCCCGCGCCACATGCTCCACCAGGCGGCCCGCGAGCCCCCGGCCCCGGTGCTCCGGCAGGGTCACGGTGTGGTCGACCCGCCACACGGTGCCGGTCGGCGACACCTCGGGGACGTACTCCAGCCAGGAGACCGGCCTGTCCCCCAGCGCCAGCTCGAAGCGGGCGGCGTGCGGCAGGTGACGGACGACCTCGTCGCGACCTGTGGTTGTCACGCCCCGATCATCGGGCTCGGCGGCCCCGACGGCGACCCGCCCGCCGAGGCCGGGTCGGCCCGTCACAGCCGCGGACCGAGGTCCGCGGCCAGGTCCCCCCGCTCGGGTGGCGCCACCCGGACCAGGCCGAGCCAGCCGGCGAAGCGCCGGAGCTCGTGGGCGAGCGCCTCGCCGGTGTCGTCCGGCGCCCCCGGCTCGACCCAGGCGGAGGGCACCTCGAGCACTCCCCGGGACCGGTCCGCCCGGAGGTCCACCCGCGCCACCAGGGACCCGCGCAGGAGGAACGGCAGCACGTAGTACCCGTGGATCCGGCGCTCGCGCGGGACGTAGATCTCGAGCCGGTAGCCGAACCCGAAGACCCGCTCGGTCCGCGGCCGGGTCCACACGAGCGGGTCGAACGGGCTCAGCAGCGTGGTGGCGGCGGGCACCCCGCGGCGGGCGGCGGCGGCGGCGGGCACCGGCGCCGAGACGTGCCGCCAGGCGGGCACCTCCCAGCCGTCGACCGCGACCGGCTCCAGCCGGCCGGCCGCGACCAGCCGGGACACCGCGCCGGCGGCCGCGTCGGCAGGGAGCCTGAAGTGGTCGCGCAGGTCGGCGCCGGTCGCGATCCCGCAGGCCGCCGCCGACCGGTCGACGAGGACGTCCAGGGCGTCCGCCTCCGCCGGGGGTTCCGGTGCCAGGGCCTCCGGCGGCCACACCGCGGCGGGGGCCGCGTAGCGCCGCTCGAACTGCGCCGTGCGGCCGGCGCTGGCGACGCGGCCCTCCCAGAACAGGAACTCCACCCCGCTCTTGACGTCGGTCCAGTTCCAGCCCCAGTGGTCGCGGCGCCGGTCGTGCTGCGGGTCGAGCAGCGCCGACAGCTCCCGGGCCGTGCGGGGGCGGCGGGCCACCGCCGCGACCACGGCGTCCAGCAGGTCCGGGCGCGATCGCGCGACCGCCGACATCCCGCCCCACGCCTCGTGGCGCGCGCGGGCCATCCGCCAGCGGAAGGCCGACAGCAGCGCCGGGTCGACGAGGCTCGCCTCGTGCGCCCAGTACTCGACGGCGATCCGGGGGCGCCGGGACAGCGCCCGGTCGAGAATCGCCGTGTCGTACGGGCCCAGCCGGCTGTAGAACGGAACGAGGTGGGCGCGCGCGACGACGTTCACGGAGTCGATCTGGACGGCTCCCAGCGTGCGCACCACCCGCCCGAGGTGCACCCGGGTCACCTCGCGCCCCGCCGCCGGCGCCCGTCCCACCAGGCCGGAGGCCCGCAGGGCGGCGAGCCGGGCCTGCGCCGGGCGGAGCCGGAGCGGCGCCGTCAGCCGGCGCCGGCCATGGCCGGGGGCGCATCCGCCCGGGCGTCGGCGGCCGGCTGGGA
>JBHJOJ010000063.1:0-3090 GCA_050329835.1 Kineosporiaceae bacterium
CGGGCCGCGCGCGGCCCGAGCAGGGCGTCCCCGGCCCGGGCACCGGTCTCCAGCGCTGCCGCGTGCCCGCACCGGGCGGCCGGCACGACGACCACCCGGTGGCCCGCGGCCCTCACCCGGCGACAGAGGTCGATGTCGTCGCCCGCCAGCGGCACGGCCGGGTCGAAGCCGCCGACCGACTCCACCACGTCCCAGCGCAGGAGCGCGCCCGCCGTGGACACGGCCAGCACGTCCGAGCGCGAGTCGTGCTGACCCTGGTCGCGCTCGCCGGGGGCGAGACCCGTCACGCGGCGCCCGCTGGGCGACACCGTGACCCCGACCTCGAGCAGGGCGGCGGGATCGTCCCAGGCGAGCAGCTTGCAGCCCGCGACGGCGACCGTGGGGGCCGCGACCACCGCCCCGAGCAGCATGTCCAGCGCGTCCGGGGCGGGGGCGCAGTCGTCGTGCAGGACCCAGACCAGGGGCTCGACCCCCTTGGCGCGCCGTCCGGTCGAGGGCACCCAGGAGGCGGCGAGCACCTCGCGGGCGCGGGCCACACCTATGGAGACGGCCTGGCCCGGGGACGCCGTCCGCGGCAGCGTGACGACCGCCGAGACCTGCGGGGCGGCCGCGAGGAGATCGCCGCTGCCGTCGCCGGAGCCGGTGTCGACCGCGACGAGGACGTCGGGACGGCGGGTGGCGACCGCGAGCGCCGCCAGGGCGCGCGGCAGCCAGGCGGCGCCGTCGTGGGCGACGAGGACGGCGAGCACGGGGACGGCGTCGGCCTCCGGAGGCCCGACCGAGCCGGGGATGCCGGGGCGGAGGGCGTCGTGGTCCTCCGGCGAGCGGCGGGGCCGGACCCGCGGCTCCCGCAGGCCGTCGGCGGCCGACCGGCCCCGCCGGCCTCCGGGCCCGGAGGGCTCGACGACCGTCGAACCGGTCACGCCCCCCTCGCCGCACCCCGCGGGGCGCCGCCGGTCATCCGACGCGCTTCTTCAGCCGGCGCCGCTCGCGCTCGCTGAGCCCGCCCCAGATCCCGAACCGCTCGTCGTTGGCCAGGGCGAACTCCAGGCACTCCGCGCGCACCTCGCAGACCGAGCACACCCGCTTCGCCTCGCGGGTGGAGCCGCCCTTCTCGGGGAAGAACGCCTCGGGGTCGGTCTCGGCGCACAGCGCCCGGTCCTTCCACAGCGGGTCCAGGTCCCGCGAGCGGGCGGCGAGCAGCAGCAGCGCCCCGACGTCCGCCGCGTCGCCCGCCGCGAGGCCGTCGGGGAGCTCGTCCGCCTCGTCGACCTCGCCGTACGGCTCGTCCTCGAGGTCGTCGCCGAGGTCGTCCCCGGGACCGCCGAGCAGGTCGTCCGCAGCCACGTCCCGGGTCCGGGCCAGCGGCACCCCCACCACCGGGGCCCGGGTGCCGAGCTCCGCGTCCACGGCGTCGAGGAGCTCACCGACGTCCCCGGCCGCGGACGCGGGGTCCGGGCGGCCGGCCCCGGTGCCGGACGTGCCGCCGATCCGTGCTGTCGCGCCCACCATGGCCATCTGCTCCCGCCTCCTGCGCTCGACCCTCGGCTCGACGGTGCTCCCCGAACCACCTCGTGGGAATTACACGCGTGTCATCACGGACCGTCAAGCGGAATCCTGTGATACACAGGCCGCTTTGCACTGTGAGTGACGCTTGTTCAGTGAGAGAGGATGGCCCGGTGCGGATCACGGTGCTCGCGGGCGGCATCGGCGCGGCGCGCTTCCTGCGGGGTCTGCGGGCCGCGGCGCCGGACGCCGACGTCACGGTCGTCGGCAACACCGCGGACGACATCACCCTGCACGGCCTGCGGATATGCCCGGATCTCGACACGGTGATGTACACCCTCGGCGGCGGCGTCCATCCCGACCAGGGGTGGGGGCGGGCCGAGGAGACGTTCGTCGTGGCCGGGGAGCTGGCCGCCTACGGGTCGGCGCCGGAGTGGTTCACGCTCGGCGACCGCGATCTGGCGACCCACGTCGTGCGCACCCGCTTGCTGGGCGCCGGCCGCCCGTTGTCCGAGGTCACCGACGTCCTGTGCCGCCGGTGGCGGCCCGGGGTGCGCCTGCTGCCGATGACCGACGAGCGGGTGGAGACCCACGTCGTGCTCCCGGCGGCGGACGCGACCGACGGGGGCGAGGGCGGCGGGCCGGGCGCCGTCCACTTCCAGGAGTGGTGGATCCGGATGCGGGGCGTGCCCGACGCCGAGCGCTTCGAGGTGGTCGGGCTCGGGGCGGCCCGCCCGGCGCCCGGGGTGCTGGAGGCCGTGGCCGCCGCGGACGTGGTCGTGCTGGCGCCCAGCAACCCGGTGGTGTCGCTCGGGCCGGTGCTCGGCGTCCCGGGGCTGCGGGAGGCCGTCCGCTCGTCGCCGGCCCGGGTGGTCGGCGTGTCGCCGATCATCGGGGGCGCGGCCGTCCGGGGGATGGCCGAGTCCTGCCTGCGCACCGTCGGCGTCCCGGCGAGCGCCGCCGCCGTCGCCGGCCTCTACGCCGACCTGCTCGACGCCTGGGTCGTCGACCCCGTGGACGAGGCCGGGGCGCGAGCCGGCGGGCCGGCCGGGGTGGACGTCGTCGCGCACCCCGCCCTCATGACCGATCTCGCGGCGGCGGCCGCCCTGGCGGGCACCGTCCTCGCGGCCGCGGATCCGGTCGCGACGGCGTGAGCCCCAGATGAGTCCCGGCGCCGTGCCGGCGGACCCGGGTGCGGGCCGGTCCGCTCCGCCGGCCGACCCCCGGGCGGTCGCCGTCCACGCCGTCACCGGGATCGGGGAGGTGACGACCTCGACGGACCTGCCCGCGGTGCTGGTGGCGGCCTGTCGCGACGCCGGGGTGCCGCTGATGGCCGGCGACGTCCTCTGCGTGGCGAGCAAGGTCGTCTCGAAGTGGCTGGGGCTGACGGCCGCGGACCGGGAGGCCGCCGTCGCCGCCGACACCCGGGCGATCGTCGCCCGGCGCGCCACACCGCGGGGCGTCACGGCCGTCGTCCGCTCGGCGGCGGGGCCGGTGATGGCCGGGGCCGGTGTCGACGAGTCGAACACCGGGCCCACCGGCGCCGTGCTCCGGCTGCCCGCCGAGCCGGACGGGGTGGCGCGG
>JBHJOJ010000064.1:0-10551 GCA_050329835.1 Kineosporiaceae bacterium
GGCGGCGGGGGGCGCCGGCGCGGCCGGCCGCGGTGCGGGGGGCGCCGACGCCGGAGCGGTCCCGCCGCCGTTGCTCCCCGTGCCGTCGCCGGCGAACAGCCGGCGCCACTCGGGACTCACCGACGCGGGGTCCCGTTCGTAGCGCTCGCGCTGCTCCTCGACCAGCCACTGGTTCGCGCCGAAGACGGACAGGGGATCACCTGTCCTCGAGAGCTGTGACACGCGTCGTCGCCTTCTTCCTGAGTGAGCGGCAGGACCGACGTCCCCACCCAGCCTAATGCGCCGACCGGTCTGCCACCGCGTCCATCGGTCCACGGCGTCGGGCCCGCCACCACGGCCGGCGGGCCCGAGTCCTCCCTCAGGTGAGGTCGCGGCGCAGGCTCACCGCGACCGCGGCGCCGGTCACCACCGCCGACCAGCCGAGCAGCACCAGCAGCCCGGCCCACCAGGGCAGCAGGTCGAAGCCGGTGAAGGCCTCGACGATGGCGGACGAGGCGTTGCCGGGGGAGTAGGCGACGACGTCGGCGAGGTCGACCCCGCCCACCTCGCCGACGCCGGCGGCGATGAGCGAGCCGATGGGGTCGACGAGGAAGATCCAGCCGATGACGCCGAGGATGGCCGCGATCTGGTTGCGCAGCAGCAGCCCGACGGACGCGCCGACCACGGCCCAGGCGGCCACCGCCAGCGCGCCCAGTCCGAGTGCCCGCCAGAGGTCCGCGTCCACCTGGACGTCCACCCCCCGCGCGGACAGCGTGCCCGCGGCCAGGCCCAGCGAGGCGGCCTGGCCGACGACCCCGTACCCCAGCCCGACGAGCGCCGCCATGAGGAGTTTGGCCACGGCCACCGATCCGCGGCCGGGGACCATGAGGAAGGTCCAGGTCGCGGTGCGGTGCCGGAAGTCGACCGCGCCCAGGATCGCGCCGAGGACGGCGGACAGCAGATAGGCGCTCTGGAAGCCGGAGCCCACGATGGCGCGCTGACCCTCGGCCGTGCCGCCGTTGAGGGCGCCGAAGGCCGCGGCCTCGCCCTCGGTCACCTCGCCCACCGGGACCACGGCGGCGGTGAGGACGACGTTGAGCGCGATGACGCCCACGGCGAGCAGGAGCAGGGCCCACCAGGTCGCCGTGGTGCGGACCTTGACCCACTCCATCGCGATGGCACGGGCCAGCGAGCCGGTCACGCGGCCACCCCCGTGCCGGTCGCGGCCGCCGGTCCGCCGGCCGGTCCGCCGGGGGGCGCCCCCGGTGCGCCCACCAGGCGCAGGTAGGCCTGTTCGACCGACTCGCCGGCCGGGGCGAGCAGGGACAGCGCGAGCCCGGCCGCGTGGGCCGTGGCCCCGACCTCGGCCGGGGCCGGCCCCTCGACGTGCAGGGCGTCGCCGCGGGGCAGGACCGTCCAGCCGCGACCGGCCAGCGTCTCGGCCAGGCGCTCGCGCTCCGGGGAGTCGACGAGGGTGCCGTCCGAGGAGCGCAGCCGGTCGATGGGCCCGGAGTACGCCAGCCGGCCGCCGGCGATGACGACCACGTCGTCCGCCGTCTGCTGGACCTCGGACAGGACGTGGCTCGACACCAGGACGGTGCGCCCCTCGGCCGCCAGCGTCCGCAGGAACCCGCGCAGCCAGGCGATGCCCTCGGGGTCGAGGCCGTTCGCCGGTTCGTCCAGCAGCAGCACCCGCGGGTCGCCGACGAGTGCCCCCGCCAGGGCCAGCCGCTGCCGCATCCCCAGGCTGTAGCCGCGCACCCGGCGGCGGCCGGCGTCGCCGAGACCGACCAGGCGCAGCAGCTCGTCGGCCCGGGAGGCGGGCACGCCGGCGCCGGCGCACAGGAACCGGAGGTGGTTCCGGCCGGTGCGACCGGGGTGGAACGAGGCGCCGTCGAGACCGGCGCCCACGAGACGGGCGGGGGACCCCAGCGCCCGGTAGGGCCGGCCGCCGATCGTCGCGGAGCCGGCGGTCGCGGTGACGAGACCCAGGAGGATCCGCATGGTCGTGGTCTTGCCCGCGCCGTTGGGGCCCAGGAAGCCGGTCACCCGCCCGGGCTGGACCTCGAAGGAGAGCCCGTCGACGGCGGTCACGGCGCCGAAGCGCTTGGTGAGCCCGGTGACGGAGACGGCGGGGGCGCCCGGGGGCGCGGCGGGGGGAGGCGGCACCCGGCGAGTCTATGAGGCCGCCGCCCGGGGGTCCTCCGGCCGTGGGCGGATCCTGGCGGACGGGTCTCCGCCACGCGGGGGAGGCGTGCCGGACTGGGCAGTCCCCGCCGCGGGGGAGGATGGGCCCCGTGAGGTTCCTGCCCGGTCACTCGCCCGCCCAGGGGCGGTGGGATCTGACGTACGACGACGTGTTCCTCGTCCCGTCCCGGTCCGCCGTCGCGTCCCGCCACGACGTCGACCTGTCGACGGCCGACGGCACCGGGACGACGGTCCCCGTCGTCGTCGCCAACATGACCGCGGTCGCCGGCCGCCGGATGGCCGAGACCGTCGCCCGCCGGGGCGGGATCGCCGTGCTGCCGCAGGACGTGCCGGTCCCGGTCGTCGCGGAGGTGGTGTCCTGGGTGAAGTCCCGGCACCCGATGTTCGACACGCCGCTGGTCGTCACCCCGGACGACACCGTGGTCCACGCGCTCAACCTGCTGCCCAAGCGCTCCCACGGCGCGGCGACCGTCGTCGAGCGGGGGCCGGCGGGCGACGTCGTGGTCGGCGTCGTGACGGCCGCCGACATGGCGGGGGTCGACCGCTACGCCGCGGTCCGGTCGGTCATGGCGGGACACCCGATCACGCTCGACGCCGAGACCGTCGAGAAGGGCGGCCCGCGCGAGGCCTACGAGACGCTGGACGCGGCGCGGCTCGACTACGCGCCCGTCGTCCGGGACGGGGTGCTGGCCGGCGTCATGACGCGGCGCGGCGCGCTGCGGTCGGCGCTCTACCAGCCGGCGCTGGACGAGGCGGGGCGCCTGCGGGTGGCGGCCGCGATCGGTGTGAACGGCGACGTCGCGGACAAGGCCGGGGCCGTCCTCGCGGCCGGCGTGGACTGTCTGGTCGTCGACACCGCGCACGGCCACCAGGACAAGATGCTGGCCGCGCTGCGCAGCGTCGCCGGCCTGCCGCGGCGCCCGGGCGTGCCGCTCGTCGCGGGCAACGTCGTCACGCGTGAGGGCGTCCTCGACCTGGTCGAGGCCGGCGCGGGCATCGTCAAGGTCGGCGTCGGGCCCGGCGCCATGTGCACGACCCGGATGATGACGGCCGTGGGGCGACCGCAGCTGTCGGCCGTGCTGGAGTGCGCCGCCGCGGCCGCCGGGGTCGGGGCGCACGTGTGGGCCGACGGCGGCGTCCGCCACCCGCGGGACGTGGCGCTCGCCCTGGCGGCGGGGGCCAGCCAGGTCATGGTCGGATCGTGGTTCGCCGGCACCCACGAGAGCCCGGGCGACGTCGTCGTCGACGCGGCGGGGCGGGAGTACAAGGAGAGCTTCGGCATGGCCTCGGCGCGGGCGGTGAGCGCCCGGACCAACGACGACGCCGCCTTCGACCGGGCCCGCAAGGCGCTCTTCGAGGAGGGGGTGTCGGCGAGCCGGATGTACCTGGACCCCGTCCGGCCGGGCGTGGAGGACCTCCTCGACCACATCGTCAGCGGGGTGCGGTCGGCGTGCACGTACGCCGGTGCCGCGACCCTGGCCGAGTTCGCCGGGCGGGCCGTCGCGGGCGTCCAGTCCCGCGCCGGGTACGAGGAGGGGCGGGCGGTCGCCGCCAGCTGGTGAGCAGATGCGTCCGGTCGGTCTGGAATGTGACGTTCGTCACGTCCGACAGGGCTTGTGACCCTCGGTGACAGGGGATGGGCGAAAAGCCCGGCTCCTCCTACTCTCCGCCGAACACACCGGACCTGGACGGGATGGTTGAGTACACACTCCGTGAGCGGATATCGTCTCGCCCCGATGAGCAGCCGGAGCGAGCCGCGTCCCCCCCACGCGGTGCCATCGCCGGAAGGACCCCTCCCGTCGCGCCGCGCCCTCCGGGAGGCGAGGGCCGCCGCCGAGCGGGTGGGCGCCCCGACAGTGGTCACCACGGGCGACCCGTTCGCCATGGTCGTCATGCCGCAGCCGCCCGTTCCCGCCGAGCGCCTGCGTCGCCGCGCGGTCCCTGCCACGGTGGGGGCGCCGGCCGCCCCGGTCGTCGCCTCGCCCCTCGCCGCCCCGCCCCTCGCCGCCCCGTTCCTCGCACCGCCCGCCGCCCCGGTCACGGGGCCGGTCGCCGTGCCGAACCCTTCGCCGGCCGGTCCCATGACCGCCACCTCACCGGTCGCGCTCATGGGACCGGCCGCCCCGCTGGCCACTCCCCGGCGCCGGGACCTGCGGGTGTCGCCGCTCCCGGTGCCCGCCCCCCTCGGGGACGGCCCCGCCCACGACGCGCACGACGCCCATGGTTCCGTCGACACCGGCGAGGTGGCCCCGGTCGGCGAGTGGCTGACACCGGCCGCCGACCGCCCGGCCGCCGCGACCGACGCGGACGCCGACGCCCCGCCGCCCCGGCCGCGATTCGGCCTCCACCACCGCGACGTCGTGGCACAGGTCCGCTCGGCCCCGGTCGGGCGATGGCTCCCCCAGGCCGGTGTGATCGCGGTCATGGCGGCGGCCACCGTCGGCAACTCCCTGGCCGGGCCCTTCCAGCCCACGGCGCCCCAGCAGGACGCGGAGTCGGCGTTCGTGCCCACCCGCGACGGCGTCCTCATCGACGTCGCGGCGCCCGACCAGCCGGTGGCCTCGGACCTGGAGGTGGCCTCCGACGTCGTCGCCGGCCCCGACGGCCTGCTCCGGGCGGCCGCCGCCCAGGATCCCTCCCGCAGCGAGAGCCGCACCCCGCTGCCGGGGTGCAGCGGGGTGCCACCGGAGTACGCGCTGAGCAACGGCGAGGTACCGGACAGCTACCTCTGCGAGCTGCCGGTCGGCGGCCACCGGCTGCGGGCCGACGCCGCCATCGCGTACATGCTCCTCAACGAGGCCTACGCCGCCCGGTTCGGGCAGGACATGTGCCTGACCTCCAGCTACCGGACCTATGCCCAGCAGGTCGCCGTCAAGCGCCAGAAGGGATGGCTCGCCGCCCAGCCCGGCACCAGCGAGCACGGGTACGGCCTGGCCGTGGACCTCTGCGGCGGGGTCGAGAGCGGCGGCGAGGCCTACTGGTGGCTGCGGGAGAACGCCCCGGCCTTCGGCTGGGACAACCCCACCTGGGCCCGGCCCGAGGGGTCGAAGACCGAGCTCTGGCACTGGGAGTACGTCGCCGGCCAGTGGTGACCGGCGCCCCTCACTCCCGCCGGCCGCCCCGCGGCGGGCCGGCCTCCTCGACCGGGACCCGCGCGCCGTCCCGGTGCGTCTCCAGGTGAGCCAGCGCCTGGCGCCCGGCCACCTGCTGGTACGTGGCGACCCGCTCGGCCCGGCCCCGCCCCAGGAAGCTGACCAGCCAGTGCAGCAGGGTCGTCACCCGGTTCTTGAAGCCGATGAGGTACAGCAGGTGGATCGCCAGCCACGCCAGCCAGGCGAGGAATCCGGTGAACCGCAGCCGCCCGATCTCGGCGACGGCCGAGAACCGGGAGATCGTCGCCATGCTCCCCTTGTCGCGGTAGCGGAAGGCGCCCGGCGCGGCGGTCCCGCGGGCCCGCGCGACGATGCCGGCGGCGGCGTGCTGCCCGCTCTGGATCGCGACCTGCGCCACGCCCGGCAGCCCGAGCGCCATCAGGTCGCCCACGACGCTCACCTCGGGGTGTCCCGGCAGCGTGAGGTCCGGCAGCACCTCGACCCGCCCGGCCCGGTCCACCCCGGCGCCCGCCTTCTCGGCGACGAGGCGTCCCAGCGGGTTGCCCGCCACCCCCGCGGCCCAGATCTTCGTCAGCGCCTCGATCCGCCGGCGACCGCCGTCGGCGCCGACGTACTCGATCCCGGAGGCGTCGACGTCGACGACCGTCGCGCCGAGGAGGACCTCGATGCCCATCCGTTCCAGGCGCCGCGCGGCGGCCGCCCCGAGGTCCTGGTGGAACCCCGGCAGCACCCGGTCCGCCGCGTCCAGCAGGACGATGCGCGCCGTGTCGGGGTCGACGCGCCGGTACTCGCCCCGCAGGGTGCGGTGCGCCAGCTCGGCGATCTGCCCGGCCATCTCCACCCCGGTGGGCCCGGCGCCCACGACGACGAAGGTGAGGTCGCGCGAGCGCTCCGCCCCGTCGTCCGTCAGCTCGGCCAGCTCGAAGGCCCCGAAGATCCGTCCCCGCAGCTCGAGGGCGTCGTCGATGCTCTTCATGCCGGGCGCGTGCGCGGCGAATTGGTCGTTGCCGAAGTACGACTGGCCGGCGCCGGTCGCGAGGACGAGGGAGTCGTAGGGCGTGACCGTCGTGCGGTCGGTGGCCACCGACGTCACGGTGCCGGCGTCGAGGTCGATGTCGAGGACGTCGCCGAGGATCACGCGCACGTTGCGGGCCCGGCGCAGGATCTCGCGGGTGGCGGGCGCGATCTCACCGGACGACAGGATGCCGGTCGCGACCTGGTAGAGCAGCGGCTGGAAGAGGTGGTGGCCCGTCCGCGAGATCAGCGTGACGTCGACGTCGCGGGCCCTGGCGAGGCGCTTGGCGGCGAACAACCCGCCGAACCCCGACCCGATGACGACGGCGTGATGACGTGGGCGCTCGGTCACGCGGCTCTCCTCCCGGGACGCTGGACACGCTTGTGAAAGTCTGCACAAGCGCCAACCCGTTGTCACCCCTGGGGATTCCCGGGGCAGGGCCCCGCTAGTCCCCGTCGAACTCCACGGAACCCGGTGACGGAGCTGGTCCGTGACCGGGTGCGGTGGAGTCCGGCCGTCAGGGCGTGCCGCAGACGTCGACCGCGAGCGCGGCGAGGGTGCGGGCGGCGCCCACCACCTCGGGCACCGGGACCGACTCGTCGGGGCCGTGGGCGAGGGTGACGTCGCCGGGGCCGTAGTGGACGGTCGGGACGCCCTCGGCGACCAGCAGGCGCAGGTCGCTGCCGTACGGGGCGCCCCACGACCCGGCGGCCCGGCCCGCCACCGCCGCGTGCGCCCGGTGGACCGCGGCGGCGACGGCGTGCTCAGCCGGCGTGCGCCCGGGCGCGAACTGTCCGCCCCACCACTCGACCTCGGCGGGGTGGTCCCGCAGCCACGGGTCCTCCGAGCACGCCCGGGCCACTGCCTCCTGCAGCTGGTGCCGGGCCGCCTCGACCGGCTCGTCGAGCGCGACGCCGAGCCGGCCCTCCGCGACCAGCAGGTCCGGTACCGACGAGGGCCAGTCCCCGGCCGACACGGTCCCGATCTCGATCGGGTAGGCCGGGCTCCCACCGGCGCATGAGCAGGTCCGGGTCCGCGTTGCGGCGGCGCTCCAGCCGCCGCAACGCGAGGAACACGGGCAGGAACTTCTCGACGGCGCTGATCCCGGCGGCCCGTCGGGAGGCGTGGGTGGCGGCGCCGCGGACCGTGACCCGGAAGGTCAGCGAGGACCAGGTCGCCGGAGACGGCGCCGTCGAAGAGGCCGGACCGCCGCCACGCGTCGGGGTCGCCGGGCGGCACCACGTCGACGTGGGCGGCGAGCATGAGCGCGGGCCCGTCCCCGGTGCTGGGCAGCCGGGCGACGACGCCGTGGGTCGTGCCCCCGGCGGCCGCGCGGTCGACCTCGACGCCCGGGGAGCCGGGGTCGCGGGCGAGGTCCGCGACTCCCGCGTGCCACTCGTCGACGTCCAGGCCGTCGGCCCGCAGGGTGTCCGCCAGGGAGTCCTGGAGCTGGTGCTCGACGGCCGTCCCGGTCACGCTCGGCATCCGGACCAGGTCGGTGACCAGTGACGCCGACGCCTCCTGGGAGGCGACGGGGTCGAGGGCCCGGGCGTGCCAGTCGGTCACCGCCGGACCCCAGCCGCGCCAGGAGCGGTCCGGCTCCGAAGTTACCGGCAGGTAACATGATGGCGGACAGGAGGGAGCCGCCATGCCGACCACGGCCGTCCCCGCGCCGCCCGCGCCCCCCGCCCGCGCCGCCTCGCAGGCCCCGGACTCCGAGCTCACGGCACAGCTCACCGCTGTGCTCGACGGTCACCGTCCCGAGCTGCGCCGACAGCTGCGGGAGGCCTTGCGGGCCGACTGGTTCGCCCCGTCCGCGGCCGAGGAGACGCTCGACCTCGAGGGGCGCCGGGCCCGCACCCTCGAGCGGCTGCGCGCCTTCGCCGCCACGGGCCTCACCCGCATCGGCTTCCCGCCCGAGCACGGCGGCACCGGCCACGAGGGCGCCGCCGACCTGTCCGGCTCCGTCATCGTGTACGAGATGCTCGGCCTGGGCGACCTGTCGCTCATGGTCAAGGCCGGCGTCCAGTGGGGACTGTTCGGCGGCGCCGTCCAGGTCCTGGGGACCGCTCGCCACCACCGGGAGCTCCTGCCGGGGATCCTCGACGGCACGCTGCTGGGCTGCTTCGCCATGACGGAGTCGGGGCACGGCTCCGACGTCCAGCGGCTGCGCACCACGGCGACCTACGACCCGGCGACCGAGGAGTTCGTCGTCCACACCCCGGAGCCGTCGGCGCGCAAGGACTACATCGGCAACGCCGCCCGCGACGGGCGCCTAGCGGTGGTGTTCGCCCAGCTGGAGACCCGCGGTGAGCGCCACGGCGTCCACGCGCTGCTCGTCCCGCTGCGCGACGACGACGGCCGGCCCCTGCCCGGGGTCGCGATCGGCGACTGCGGCGCCAAGGGCGGGCTCGCGGGGGTCGACAACGGCCGGCTGTCGTTCGACCGGATGCGGGTGCCGCGCACCGCCCTGCTCGACCGCTACGCCGCCGTCGCGCCCGACGGCACCTACTCGAGCCCGATCGACTCGTCCAACCGGCGGTTCTTCACCATGATCGGCGCCCTGGTCCGCGGCCGGGTGAGCGTCGCCGGCGCGGCCACCAGCGCCGGGAAGGTCGCCCTCACGATCGCCGTCCAGCACGCCCTCGGCCGCCGGCAGTTCCCCGGTCCGGACGGCGCCGAGACCCTGCTCCTCGACCACCCGTCCCACCGCCGCAAGCTGCTGCCGGCGCTGGCCCGCACCTATGCGCTGTCGTTCGTCCAGGACGAGGTGGCCGCGCTCGTGGGGACCGCAGCGGACGAGGCGGGCCGGCGCCGGCTGGAGTACCTCGCGGCCGGGCTCAAGGCCACGGCCACCGCCCACGCCGTCCGCACCGTGCAGACCTGCCGGGAGGCCTGCGGCGGCGCCGGGTACCTGGCCGAGAACCGCCTGCCGGTCCTGCGCGGGGACGTCGACGTGTTCACGACGTTCGAGGGCGACAACACGGTGCTGCTGCAGCTCGTCGCCAAGGGGCTGCTCACCGACCACCGGCACCACCTCGGGGAGCTCGACGCGCTGGGGACCGCCCGGGCCGTCGCGGGGCAGGTCGGCGGCCTGCTCGCGGAGCGGGTCGGGGCCCGTTCCCTGGTGCGCCGGGTGCGCGAGGCCGTCCCCGGCCGCACCCGGTCCGCCCTGCTCGACCGGCAGGTGCAGGCGGCGCTGCTGGCGGACCGCGAGCAGCACGTCCTCGAGGGGCTGGCGCGGCGGCTGTCGCACGGCCGGGGGTCGGAGCGGGGCGCGGCCCAGGCCGCGGCCGCCGCCCAGGAGCACATGGCCGCCGCGGCCCGGGCCGCGATGGACCGGGTCGCCTTCGAGGCGTTCGCCCGCGGGGTCGAGCGTGCCGAGGAGCCGGCCCGCCCGGTGCTCTCGCGGCTGCTCGACCTCCACGCGCTCGCGACGATCGAGGCCGACCTCGCCTGGTTCCTCGTCCACGACCGCCTCGACCCGGCGGCGGCCCGTGTCCTCGGGTCCCTCGTGGACGACCTGTGCGCGGGCGTCCGGCGCGACGCCCGGACCCTCGTGGACGCCCTCGGCGTCGACGACGCGTGGTCGGCGGCGGTGCTGACCGCGGACTGACCGTCGGCGGCCGGGGCGCCCGGTGGCGGCGCTTCTCCACAGGATCTCCAGGTCGTCCTCCGCCCGCCCGCGGTCCGGGCTGGCTACCGTCGGCGCGTGATCGGGGAGGTACCGGGCGGCACGCCGGTCCGGCGGCGGGTGCTGGTCGTCGAGGACGACCCGGGGATCGCCGACGCCGTCGCCCGCCGCCTGCGCAGCGAGGGGTACGACGTCGACACCGTCCACGACGGTCCCGCCGCCGTGGCCGCCGTCCTCGGCGAGGGCCCGGCCACGACGGCCGCCCCGGGCGGGGCGGCCGCCGGCGACGGGGGCGGCGGTCGCTACGACGCGGTGGTCCTCGACGTCATGCTGCCAGGCCTCGACGGGCTCGAGGTGTGCCGGAGGATCCAGGCCCGCATCCCCGTCCCGGTGCTCATGCTGACCGCCCGGGCCGAGGAGGCGGACCGCCTCGTCGGGCTCGCCGTGGGGGCCGACGACTACCTCGCCAAGCCCTTCAGCCCGCGGGAGCTCGTGGCCCGGGTGGCGGCGCTGCTGCGGCGGGTGGACCGGGCGGCGCAGCTCGCCGCGGCGGGCCGGGCGCCGGGCGGCGGCCTGCACGTCGGCGCGGTGCACGTGGATCC
>JBHJOJ010000065.1:0-17086 GCA_050329835.1 Kineosporiaceae bacterium
GGTTCCGCGGGCCCGTCCCGTCGGCGGTCCGACGCGTCGCCCGCCGACCCGGCGCGCTCGACCTCGGCGCAGAAGTCGTCGATGCCGGCCTCGCCGGCGGCTTCCGCCAGCGCCCGGTGGGCCTGCGACTGCACGGGGAGCTCACCCGCGCCGTGGGCGGCGCAGAGCCCGGGGACGGCGGAGCCGGGGATCTCCGGCTCGCTGCCGATGGCACGGCCGGCGGCGGACACCGCGGGCGCGCTCCCGCCGGGCGGGCCGGTCGGGAGGTCGGCGACCCGTTCGACGGCGGGGGCGCCGACGACCTGATGAGCGGCCTGCTGCCACGGCCCGGGCAGGGTCCCGGTCCAGGCGGCGGCCGCCGTGCCCAGGGTGAGCGTGCCCGCCGCCGCGGCCGCCGCGCCCCAGCGGGCCGCGCGCACCGTCCTCGTCGTCCGCTCGGCGGCTCCGACGAGGCCCGTGGCGGGACCCGATTCCGCGAAGGCCGCCATCATGTTCGCCTCGGCCCGGAGCTCACCGGGATCGGCAGGCCGTTGCAGGGCGACCACGAGCGCGGACACCCGCTCGTCGAGGACGTCGCCGTCGGCGTCCGGCGACCCGTCGCGCGGAAGCGGGCGGGCCGACCGGGCGGGGTCGGGCGACGCGGGTGTCACGGTGGAAGAACGCCGCGCCCGCCGGGAGCGTTACCGCCGCCCCGGCGTGGCACCCGAACCGCCCGGCTGCTCCGCTGCCCGGACGGGCCTGTCGCGGCGCCCGGGCTCCGCGCTACCGTCGTTCTCCGGCGGCCGACGGCGGCGGGCCGGCCGCCGCCCCCGGGTCCCCGGGGAGGAGGAGTCATGCGGATCTCCGACATCCTGCGCCGCAAGGGTCGTGACGTCGCGACGATCGACCCCCAGGAAACGGTCCGGGCGCTCGTGGACCGGCTGGCCGAGTTCCGGGTGGGCGCGCTCGTCGTCACGGACGACGGCCGGCACGTCGCCGGCATCGTGAGCGAGCGCGACGTCGTCCGCGGTCTGGGCGCCTCGGGTGCGGCGCTGCTGGACGCGCCGGTGGCGTCGATCATGACGAGCGAGGTCCACACCTGCGAACCCTCGGCCACCACCGAGGAGCTCATGCGGCTCATGACGGACCGGCGGATCCGGCACGTCCCCGTGGTCGAGGGGGAGATCCTGACCGGGATCGTCAGCATCGGCGACGTCGTCAAGAACCGGATCGACGAGCTCCAGGACGAGCGGGACCAGCTGGTCGGCTACATCAGCAGCTGACCGGTCGCCGCCGGCTCGGCGGCCCCGGTGGCCTCGACGCAGGCGCGGACGAGGTCGTGGACCTGCGGTCGGTCGTCGTCCCGGCGCCGGACGACCGCCAGCTCGCTCGGCGCCACCCCCGTGACGGGGCGGCAGGTGACGTCGGGCCGGGCGTACAGCGCGGCGTTGCCCCGGCTCAGCAGCGCGACCCCGATCCCCGCCGCCACGGCCTCGAAGGTCTCCTCGGCGGTCGCGACGACAGCGGCGACCACGGCGGGCCGCCCGCCCCGGGCGTCCTCGGCGAGCCAGTGGGACCGCAGCGGCCCGGCACTCTCGGGCAGCGCGAGGAACGGCGCGTCGAGCAGCTCGAGGAAGGGCACCACGCCCCGGCCTGCGAGCCGGTGCCCGACCGGCAGTGCCACCCAGCGCGGCTCCGTCACGAGGACCTCCGCGGGGAAGGCGTCGGGGTCCGGCACGGGCAGCCACATCAGCGCCACGTCCGCGGTGCCGTCCGCCAGCCCCGCGGTCGGGTCGGACCACGGGACCTGCGTGAAGGCGAGCCGCCGGCCGGGCCTGAGCACGGCGAACCGCTGCCGCAACGCCGGCACCAGCCCGCGCCCGATGCTGGTGGCGAATCCGACGGTGAGCTCGGCCCCGCCGACGACCGCCGTCACCGCCCGTTCCGCGTGCTCCCAGCGATCGACCAGGTCACGGGCGTGCGGCAGCAGGGCCCGGCCCGCGTCGGTGAGCGCGGTGCCCTGACGGTCCCGCGCGAACAGCCGGACACCGAGTTGCTGCTCCAGCGTCCACACCTGCTTGCTCAGGGCCGGCTGCGAGACGAACAGCCGCTCCGCCGCCCGCGTGAAGTGCAGGTCGTCGGCCACCGCGAGGAAGTACCGCAGCTGCCGGACGTGAACGTCCATGCCCGATGGTTATCAGGGCGGGTCTTGGACCGCCAGGTCCTCGCGCGGCGAGAGTGGGTCCGCCACCGCCGTAGAGGAGACCGTCATGGCCACCACCTCCACCGCCACCGACCTGCCCCGTCGCCGCCTCGGCGGCCTCGACGTCCCCGCCGTCGGCTACGGCGCCATGGTGCTGTCGCCCGGGATGTACGGGCCGATCGACGACGAGCGGGCCGACGTCGCGCTGCGGGCGGCGCTCGACGCCGGCGCGACGTTCGTCGACACCAGCGACGGCTACGGCGACGCCGGCCACAACGAGCGCGTGGTCGGCCGGGCGATCCGCGGCCGGCGGGACGAGGTCGTCGTCGCCACGAAGTTCGGCTTCCGGGTCCCGGAGGGCGCCGCGCGCCACGCGATCCCCGTGGGCTACGCGTTCGGCGAGGTCGCGGTCAACGCGCACCCCGATCTCGTGCGCGGGTACGCGGAGCAGAGCCTGCGGGAGCTCGGCACCGACCGGATCGACCTCTACTACCCGCACTTCCCCGACCCCGAGGTCCCGCTGGAGGACACGGTGGGCGCGGTCGCCGACCTCGTGCGAGCGGGGCTGGTACGCCACCTCGGCCTGTCGAACGTCACCGCCGACCAGCTGCGGTGGGCCCATGCCGTGCACCCGGTCGCCGCGGTGCAGACGGAATGGTCGATGTGGCGCCCGGTGGCCGGCGACCTGCTGGCGGCCGCTCGCGAGCTGGGGGTGGGGATCGTCGCGTGGTCCCCGCTCGGCGGCGGGTTCCTCACCGGCGCGGTGACGACGCTCGGCGAGGGCGACTTCCGGCACCACGCCCCCCGGTTCGCCGGCGGGAACCTGGCCGCGAACCACGACCGGTACGCACCGGTGCGGGCACTGGCGGGGCGAATGGGCGTGACGCCCGGCCAGCTCGCCCTCGCCTGGCTGCTGGCCCAGGACCCCGGGGTGGTCCCGATCCCGGGCAGCCGCACCCCCCGTCACATCGAGGAGAACCTCGCCGCGGCGCGGGTCGAGCTGGCGGCCGGCGAGCTGGCCGAGGTGGATGCCGCCCTCGCGGCCACGACGCCGGTCGGCGGGACCCTCCTCGACGGCTGAGGACGCGGCTCGCCGCCGGCGGGCCACATCGTCGGCCTCAGGCGCCGATCCGGTACATCCGGCGCAGGACGGCGAGCCCGCCGGGCGGGTCGACGTGCACCCCCGCCGCCGTGGCGTCGGCGTCCGACAGTCGTCCGGTGGCCCAGTCGAGGAACGCCCGTCCGTCGGCGTGCACCGAGATCGGCGTGCCGGGGCCGGCGGCGGGCGGCCCGGCGCGGACCTCGTGCCGCGGGCCGTGCGCCTGGACGGTGAGCTGCTCACCGTCGACGGTCAGGACCACCGCGAGCGGGTCGGGGACGGCAGCGGGGTCGTAGGCGCCGTCGAGGGCGACCATCAGCCAGGCGAGCCGGAACTGCTGGCCCGGCCGCAGGTCGCCGAGCAGCGGCCGGCCCCACGCCGCCATGGCCTGCAGCACCGGCTTGAGCTCGCGCCCGCGTTCGGTGAGCTCGTACACGACGGACGCGGCCGGCGCCGGCAGCGCACGCCGGGTCACCACACCTGCTGCCTGGAGGCTCCGCAAGCGGTCGGCGAGCATGTTCGTCGCGATGCCGGGGAGTCCGGACCGCAGGTCCGCGTACCGCTTGGGGCCGGTGAGGAGCTCGCGGACGACGAGCAGGGTCCAGCGCTCTCCGACGACCTCCAGCGTCCTGGCGACGGCGCAGTACATGTCGTACTCGGTGCGGGCCATCCTGCATTCTATTCGCAACTTCTCACTTGACAAACGCAAGCGTCCCGTCATGCTGGTGCCTCCCCGACGGAGGAGTCCCGCCATGACGACGACACCCGACACCGACCTGCTGCGGGCCGTCGGCCAGGCGCCGCGGACCGCCCGGCTGCGCACCGCGCTGCGGGCGAACGTCCTGTTCTCGACGGCCGGCGCCGTCCTGCTGCTGGTGGCCGGGCCGGTCGTCGCCGGGCCGTGGGGCCTCGGGCCCGCGTGGCTGCCCGCGGTCGTGGGCGCCGGGCTCGTCGCGTTCGCTCTCGTCGTCGCCCGCCTCGCCGTCCAGCCGGCCGGTCCCCGCCTCCGCCGCGGCACCGTCGCCGTGACGGTCGCCGACCTGACGTGGGTCCTCGCCACGGTGGTCGTCCTGCTGTGGGTCCCCCCGCGGCCCTCGGGGGTCGTCGTGCTCGTCGCCCTGGCCGGCGGGGTCGCGGCCCTCGCTGCCGCCCAGATCCGCGGCCTGGTAGCCGCCGGAGCGGGTGGTCCGCTCGCCGACGACGACGTGATCGAGGTCAGCGGTCGGATCGCCGCGCCACCGGGCGCGGTGTGGCCGCTCGTCGCCGATCACCACCTCTACGGCCGACTGGCCCCCGGGCTGGACCGCGTCGAGATCGTCAGCGGGCCGGGGGAACCGCTGCGCCGCCGCTGCACCAGCTCCCAGGGGTCGAGCTGGGAGGAGACCTGCACCCTGTGGGAGGAGGGCCGGCGGTTCGCGGTCGAGGTCGACACGAGCGACTACCCCTTCCCCATCGCCAGGATGCGGGGGCTGTGGCAGGTGGACGCCGACCCCGAGGGCAGCCTGGTGACCCTGCGCCTGGCGGCCCGGGCGGAGCCGACGGTCCGCGGCGGCCTCACGGCGATCCTCCTGCGACCGGTGCTGGCCCGGGCGCTGCGCCGGGTCCTCGCCGGCTGGCGCGAGCGGGCGGGCACGGCGACGGGCTCGGCGGGCACGGCCGGATGAGCGCTGCGCCCCGGTCGACGCCGGGGCGTCACGGCCCCAGACGGGTGTCCGGCCAGAACGACTGCCACGAGAACCAGAAGGTGTCGGTGCCGGGCAGCCGCTCCAGGGTCCGACCCCGCGCCGGGCCCGACAGCGCGCGCCCCTGCACGTCCCACGTCGACCCGGTGACGTCGTCGACGAAGCCGTCCGCGACCGGCGAGAACGACAGCTCCTCGCCGTCGAGCTCCGCGGCGAACACCCCGGTGGTCCCGACGTCGGCGCCGCCGGCCACCTCGGAGGTGTCGAGCGCGGACGCCTGGCCGGGGACGGCCAGGACGACCACGGGCCGGTCGGCGACCCGGACGTGGACCGCGCCCCGCGACAGCAGGTCGTCGGTGAGCACGGCCACCGGGTCGTCCGGGTCGCCGAGGCCGACCACCCGGGCCATGGGCGCCGCCCGCGGGTCCACTTCACCGCTGAACAGGAACGGGGTGCCCGCCTCGTCGTCGTAGCCGAGGTACGGGTTGCGGCCGTACTCACGGGTGTGGCCCGTCTCCCGGGTCAGCACCAGGGCGTCGGGGAAGGTCTCCCGGAACCGGTCCCATGGCAGCAGGGCCACGGGCAACCGCTCCAGCTCGGTCCCGGTCAGCACGCCCGCGACGGCCCGGCCCTCCGCCTGCGGCCACAGCGACTCGGTCTGGCGGTCGTACATCACGAGGTTCGACAGGTACAGGCGCCCCGACGTCCCGAAGGTCAGCTCCCGACCGGCCGCCCGGCGGTCGAAGGCCAGGGCGGAGTTGCACAGCGGGCAGTAGGTGACGGCCACCGGGCGGTCCGCGACGACGTCGTTGACGATCTCGTGCCAGGTGAGGATCTGGACGGGGTAGGCCCGGGTCTCGGCGCCGACCGTGAGGACGACGACGGACTCCCGGTCGGCCAGGAAGTCGATCCCGTCGACGGGCGCGAACCGGGGGTCGTCGATCGGCGGGATGCCGTCCGGCGGCGGCCCGCCGGAGACGATCTCGGCGGGGTCGACGAGCGGCTCGGGCAACGCCGGGTCGGTCATGTCGCGCAGCGCCGAGGGCCCCCCGTCGACGACGTCCGCCACGGACGGGCCGTCGGTGGCGGCCACGCCGGCCGACGGCCCGCCCGCCCGGGCCGGCCGACCCGCGCCGTCGTCGGCCGGCCACGCGGTCACGACGACCGCGGCCGCGGCGAGGCCCACCGCGAGGGCCGACCCGGCCACGACCCCGACCCGCAGGGCCCGGCGCCGGGTCACGGGGGTTCCTCGGCGAGCTCGCGCAGGGCGCCGACGTCCAGGACGACGATCCGGCCCCGGCGCAGCGCGACCGCCCCGCGGCCCCGCAGCTCCCCGAGCACCTTCGTCGTCGTCTCCCGCGTCGTGCCGACGAGGTCGGCCAGCTGGGCGTGGGTGAGCCGGACCTCGCGCCCGGGCGCCCCCGCCAGCCGCGGCGATGCCGGGCCCGAGGCCGCCAGGACGGCCAGCGTCGCCGCCACCCGCTGGGGCGCCGTCTTGAGCAGGACGTCGGCGAGCCGCTGCTCGACCTCCGCCAGCCGGCGCCCCAGCCCCTCGGTGATCCGGGCGGCGATCCGCGGGTCCGACAGCAGGAGCGAGCGCACCTCGGTCTCGCCCATCAGGCACAGCACGACGTCGTCGATGGCCTCGGCGCTGCTGCGTCCCATGTCCTGTCCGAGCAGCCTCAGCTGTCCGAACAGCGCGCCCGGTCCCAGCACGGCGAGGGTGAGGGTGCGCCCGTCCGGCGCCGACCGGACGAGTCGCACCCGGCCCGACTTGACGATGTAGAGCATCTCCACCCCGTCGACCGGCGACCACACCAGGCTCCCCCGCGGCAGCGCCCGCATCGGGGCGCGCGCGGCGATGCTCGCGCGCTCCCGCCGGTCGAGGTCACGGAGGATCTCGGTCTCGTCGAGGCAGAAGACGGGCAGCGGGTCGTCACCGGACCGGGGTCCCACGCCCCCGGACGCTACGAGGTCGGGGCCGGGACCGGCGAGCGTGCGCGTCACACGGCTCCGGGCCTGGCGGAGCGGCGCACCAGGACCGCGACCACCGCGCCGAGCACGAGGCCGAAGGCGATGTGGCCGACGAGGCTCTGCACCGCCACCCCGTCCACGGTGAACACGGGCATGCCCATGGCGGCCGGCATCAGCAGCAGCGGCCCGAGGACCCACCAGACCAGCCCGTACGCCGCTCCCAGCCCCAGACCGACCGCGAGGCCCGTCACCCGGGGCGCCAGCACCAGGCCGAACCCGGCCCCGATGGCGGCGGAGATGGCGAGGTGCACGAGCCAGGCGACGGCGCCGGACTCCGAGCCCACGAGCATCCCGACCATCCCGATCATGTCCATGGCCTGCATCATCACGCCGAAGACGACTCCTCCGGCGAGGCCGCCGACGATGCCGGCGGGCACGGTGCGGAACGAGACGAGCGGACGGGACGTCGCGCTGCTGGTCGTGGTCATGACGGTCTCTCCTTCGGACGCCGGTCCGGCGGGTCCGCCGGACCACCGACGCTAGGGAGGAGATCGCTCACGAAATGTGAACGGGCACACACAACGCGGGGCCGTCACGGTGCCGTCACATCCCTGCCCGCCCCGGCCTCGGACCAGATCACCGTCTTGGCCAAGATTCGGCACCCGGCACCGCGCCACGAGGGCCGCTTCTTGGCCGAGACAGTGATCATGCGGGCCGAACCGGGGTCCGCCCCCCCACGTCGTGGTCGCCGGCCCGGTGTCGGGGCGGCGCCCGGGTGACCGCGACGGTGCGTGTCACATGCCGCGGCGCGGCGGTGCTCTGCTGGTGTGGACGTCGTCGGGCACGGTGTGACGGCCCGGGCGGGGCCGTGGACCGCGGAGGCCTCCCGCGGTCGAGCGACGGCCCGGCGACCCGAGCGGAAGGACGGCGCGTCCGTGGTGACTCCTGCGGGACGGGGTGCCGTCCGGGCCGACCTCGAGCACGTCTTTCGCGACGCCTACCCCCGGGTGGTGGCGGTCGCCGCCCGCGTGCTCCGCTCGCGCGACGAGGCCGAGGACGTGGCGCAGGAGGTCTTCCTCGCGTTCGGGCGCTCGTCGGTCCCCGTCGGCGAGGCAGCCGGCCGGCTGACCGTCGCCGCCGCCCACACCGCCCTCAACCAGCTCCGCTCCGGTCGCCGCCGTGCCCGTCGCGAGGAGACCGCCCGCGACGGTGACACCGGCTGCCCCGACGTCGCCGACACGATCGTGACCCGGGACGAGCGGCGCCGGGTGCGAGCGGCCCTGGCCCGCCTGCCGCGCCGCCAGGCGCTCGCCCTCGTGCTGCGCCACAGCGGCCTCAGCTACGCCGAGGTCGCCGCCGCCCTCGACCTCTCCCCCGGCAGCGTCGGCACCACCGTCCGCCGCGCCGAGTCCGCCCTGCGTGAGGAGTTGACCCGCCATGCGCCATCCGACTGACGGGACGCAGCCGTCCCGCGCTGCTTCGGGACGCGACATCTGGGCGCGATCCGCGGCGTGGTGGTGACGGCGAGCGTCGGGTCGACGGCTCTCGGCCCCCTGCCCTTCGCGCTCGTCCACGACGCCACAGGGTCGTACCGGACGGTGCTGCTGGCGTCCGCGGCCCTGCCCCTCGCCGTCGCGGTCATCGCCGTGCTCGTCCGGCCACCGGATCAGCCGTCCCCGGCACCGACCGCCGACCGGGCCGCGTCGGCTGCCCGAGCCAGCTCATCGGCGAACTCCTCACCCTGATCCGCCTGCTCCCGCAGCGCCTCTACCCGCGCCAGGACCGACTGCCGATACATCGCCAGTCGGTCGACGGAGGCGCTCACCTCGGGCTCCGGGGCGGACGGTTCGGACGTGACGGCCCGCACCACGTCGATGAGGTGTAGCAGGTCGGCCATCTCCTCCAGCGTGAAGAAGGGTTTCATCCGCCGGACCCGGCGCAGCCGCTGGACGTCGGTGTCGGTGTAGAGGCGGAACCCGCCCTGCGAACGACCGGACGGGACGACCAGCCCGACCTCCTCGTAGTGGCGGATGGTCCGGAGGCTGAGGTTCGTCAGTGCCGCCACTTCGCCGATCTGCATGTAGTCACCGGGCACGGTCACTCCAACTCTTCTGTTACGTAACAGTAGACTAGCGGTCATGCGGATGTTCCAGTGTCCAGCGTGCGGCGAGGCCGAGAACCTCTCGGGCAGCAGCGACGGCGTCACCATCACCGTGACGTGTCAGGTGTGCCGGGCCTCCTGGCCTCGCGACAGCATCCTCCGGTGCGCGACGTGCGGGAAGGAGACCGTCTGGCGGCCCCAGGCCGTGACGGCGTTCAGCCGGGGGACACAGCTGTCCATCCTCGGCCTCTACCAGACACCGATGTGCCTGGTGTGCGACGTCAACGAGTACCGCGCCAGCGTCGACGCCGGGAGCGCCCTTCCGCCCGGCTACACCTCCCGGGCTCGCCGCCGGCCGGAGGAGACGTCCACCACACCAGCCGGACGGCGACACACACTCTCTCTCACGTAACGGTAGGGTGAGGTGATCCCGTGCGAGCCACCGTCGTCCCGCGCGCCCGCATCGCGTCACCGGCGCCCGGAACGAAACGAGCTCCATGCCCCTGCCTCAGCATCCCCTGCCCCCTGCCATGCCCGTGCAGCGGCGGCGGCGCGCCTGGCTGCGCCGACCCGACTGGCTGGCCTCCGGGCGAGTGCTGCGGACCGAGGTCCTCGCCGGGCTCGTCGTCGCCCTCGCGCTCATCCCCGAGGCGATCTCCTTCTCGATCATCGCCGGGGTGGACCCTCGCGTCGGGCTGTTCGCGTCCTTCACGATGGCCGTGGCCATCGCCGTCGTCGGCGGACGCAAGGCGATGATCTCGGCCGCGACGGGCGCCATCGCGCTGGTCCTCGCTCCCCTGTCCCGCGAGCACGGCGTCGAGTACCTGCTGGCCGCCGTCGTCGTGGGCGGTCTCCTGCAGGTCGTCCTCGCCTTCTTGGGGGTGGCCCGGCTCATGCGCTTCATCCCCCGCAGCGTGATGGTGGGCTTCGTCAACAGCCTGGCCATCCTCATCTTCCTGGCCCAGGTCCCGCACCTGGTCGGCGTCCCGTGGCTGGTCTACCCCCTCGTCGCCGCCGGCCTCCTCGTGATCTTCGGGCTCCCGCGGCTGACCACGGTGATCCCGGCGCCGCTCGTCGCGATCGTCCTGCTGACGGCTCTCACGGTCGTCGCGGCCATCCGGGTGCCGACCGTCGGCGACATGGGCGAGCTGCCCGCGACCCTGCCCGTCCTGGGCCTGCCGGCGGTGCCGCTGACACTGGAGACGCTGCAGCTCGTCGCCCCCTACGCCGTCGGAGTCGCGCTCGTCGGGCTCATCGAGTCGCTGCTGACCGCCAAGCTGGTGGACGACATCACCGACACGGGCTCGGACAAGACGCGGGAGTCCTGGGGGCAGGGAGTCGCCAACGTGATCTCCGGTTTCTTCGGCGGCATGGGCGGCTGCGCGATGATCGGACAGACGATCATCAATGTGCGGAGCGGCGCGCGCACCCGGCTGTCGACCTTCCTCGCCGGGGTGTTCCTCCTCGTCCTGGTCGTCGCGCTCGGCGACCTGGTCGGCCTGATCCCGATGGCCGTGCTCGTCGCCGTCATGATCCTCGTGAGCGTCTCGACCTTCGACTGGCACAGCATCGCGCCGGCGACCCTGCGACGGATGCCCAAGAGCGAGACGGCGGTCATGGTCACGACCGTGGTCGTGGTCGTGGCGACCCACAACCTCGCGTACGGCGTCGTCGCCGGCGTGCTGACCGCGATGGTGCTCTTCGCCCGCCGCGTCGCCCACCTCGTCGAGGTCACCGCTGTCGTCGACCCCGAGGGCGGCCACGTCGTCTACTCCGTGCACGGCGAGCTGTTCTTCGCCTCGAGCAACGACCTGGTCCACCAGTTCGACTACGCCGGCGACCCCGACGACGTCGTCATCGACCTCGTCAACGCCCACGTCTGGGACGCCTCCTCGGTCGCCGCCCTCGATGCCGTCACCACGAAGTACAGCCGGCGGGGCAAGCGAGTGACGATCACCGGGCTCAACGAGGCGAGCGCCTCGATGCACGGCCGCCTCGCCGGGCAGCTCGCGGCCTCGCACTGAGCCCCGGCGGGTGGAGGGGCGTCAGTCCGGCCTCGACGTCACCGAGACGTGGACGGTGCAGGCCGACCGGCCTCCCGTGAGCGGATTCGGGAAGTCGACGACGGGCGCGTCGACCGTGAGGCGTGTCTCAGCAACTCCGGCATCGGTTCGTCCGGCGGGTCATCGGACCACAGCGGGACGCTCCGGGGTCGCTCGCGCCAGCAAGGCCGACGCCTCACGGTGGTCGTCCCCTCGGTGAATCTCGTGAAGCCGTACCGCACAGATCGCGTCCGAAGCGGCGATGCCCGCCAGGACCGCGAGCCCGGCGCCGTCGAGATCGCCGCCGGGCGGCTCACGGTGCGCCGCGGTCGATCGGGACCACCGGGCGGAACCCGGGGACGGGCCGTACGACATCGTCGTCGCCGTCCGCGTCGGGGCCCTGGACGGCCGCCACCCCGGAGGCGGGCCGCGTGGCCCTGCAACGGATCGCGGCAGTTCTCGCTCCCGGAGGCCGGGTGTTCATCGACGGCGGTGACCCGCTGCAGGAGATCACCGACCTCCTGCCACGAGCCTCCTGAGGACGGTCGCGCTCGCCGATCGGGCCGCCCGTCCGGTCGGAGTCACGCCGACCGGCGACCGGACGCGTCCGTGACGGGCAGCGGGTGGACGACGAGGTTGGTCGGGCTCACGATCTCGATACGTCGGGCGTCGCCCTCGGCCTCACGCAGGGCCTCGCGCCAGAGACCCGGATGGGGTGTCGTGACGACGACCGGGAAACTCCGCTGGGCGGCCACGCCTCAAGAATACGCAGGGCCAGGCGGACGTTCGCCCGTCGGGTGCCGTGCCGACGCCGTCGTTCCCGCGTTCGAACTCGCCGCGAGTTCCATGGAGCCGCCTGTGGGAATCGAACCCACGACCTACGCATTACGAGAACGCCGCTGCGACCCCCTCAGGGCGGCGACCAGCACCGACGCAACATCCCGAGGCACCGCGCGCACCCACCGACCTGGGGCGACGCCCGGCGGGATTCCACGACGGATTCCTGGTCAGAGGACCAGGTCGAAGGCGTCGGCCTGGCAGGACGAACGACGTTGAGGTCCAGGGGGTCGAGGTGGCCGGATCGCGGCGAGCGGTCAGGGGGCGAGGCGGACTCGCAGGGTGCCGTTGCGCCAGACGGCTACCGCGCCGGAGAGCCGCGTGAGGTCGACGGCGTGGACGATCTCGCGGAGGGCTCTGGTGACCTCGTGGGGTGACTGGCGGTCGAGGCGGAGGACCAGGACCCCGGCGTGGGTGCCAGGGGGGTAGGCGCGGACGTCGCCGAGACCTCGGTCCAGGGAGACCAGGAGGCGGGCGTCGGTGGTGGCTGCCTGAAGCACCGCGGGGTCTTCGGCGCCGGTCAGGCCTTCGTCGGCGACGGTGTCGACGTCGTGGCCGGCGTCGAGGAGCGGTGCGGCGGCGGATGCGGCGATGTTCTCGTCGAGCTTCAGCCTCACGAGGCGACGGCGGGGTACTCGTCTCGCGCCAGCTCGGCGCCGTACGCGATGGCGGCCCGTACTCCCTGGGAGGTCAGGGTGGGGTACTCGGCCAGGATCTCGGCCTCGCTGAGCCCGTCGGCGAGGGCGTCCAGGACCACGGTCACGGTGACCCGGGTCCCGCGAACGACTGCTTGGCCGTGACAGATCCGAGGGTCGCGGACGATCAGCTCGGCAGGGTCCACATGCATGATCAAGTCCTCCACGGGTCGATCGTGACCAGCATACGGAGGTGCCCTGCTGACCTCGAACAGATCGCAGGGCTGCGGCCCTGTTCGGGGGGTGCTCGCAAGGCGGGTGAGGCAGAGCCATTCCTCGTCCGCCGGGACGTCGTCGCTGTCGTGGCCGAGATCCGCGGTGTAAGGCCGGTCATCGTGGGCTACATGGCCCCCACCAGGAGCTTCACGCCACACGTGAACCCTCAGGGGCCTCTGTGACCCCACCGGCGGTCCCTGGTTCGTCCCACGAACCGCACCACGCGGACCTCTGTCCCCGACGGCCTGGACCTGCTTACCGCCGCCGCGTCCGAGCCCTGAGGGCGGCCGTCGGCCGCCACGGCCTGCCCCCCTTGGTGGTCATCTCCTCGCGTCGGGCGATCTCTGATGTCCCGCGCCGGTGCTGGCCGGGCAAGGCTGGCGCAGCCACCGCGCAGCGGCTCGGCCTTGCGTGGTCAGTGCCGGTGTGGGACACCCCCGGGACGACCGGGGCGAGGAGATGACCACCCGGTTCCCTTCCCACCCATCTCCGAGCGAGGGCCGGGGGCGTGGGGGCAGCGCCCCCGCACACGAACTGCACCGGGCCGGGCGGACGCGGTGACCGGCGCCTGCGCCGCACGCGCCGCGGGAGCCCGGCCGCGCCGCGCGCAGCGCCTTGATCTCTGGAGTGGCTGCTCCGGCAGCGCACAGGTTGATTGCTCCCCGCCGAGGGTTCGTGCCTGCACTCGTCCGGTCTTCCTCTCGATCGTGCGTCACATCGTCGGACCTGTGCGTTCCCGCAGACGGGTACGAGTCCGGGGGTCGTGCGGTGGCTCAACCCGGCCGTCGGGCGTGGTGTGTCCGGGGTGTGCGGAGACTGGTCCGGGTGCGAGGGGTGGTGGTGCGGCATGGCGGGTGACGCGAAGGGCTGGGAGCGGCAGCGCCCGGCCCCGGTGATGCGGTCGGCGGTGGAGGTCGCCGAGACCTCGCGGGCGGTCGCGGGATTGTGTCGGGCGCGGGATCCGCGGTTGCGGGTCCTCGGCACGGGCGCGGCGGACGCGTGGCGGTGGGTGCTGGGTGAGCTGGAGCCGCGTCCCCTGCTGGGCGACGAGGTGCTGAATCCGTCGGTGCTGGACATCCAGGACGTGCTTGGGATGGCCGCGGTGAAGGTGGGTGGGTTGCGGTTCCCGGGCGAGTTGCCCGCCACGGACGTGACGCGGATCTACGCGCACGGGGTCGCGACGGCCCTGGCATGGTGGCTCGCCCGCGGGGCGGGCGACCGCCCCGCGTGGGCTCACCCCGACCAGGACGAGGCGGTCACCGTGCGGCGATGCCTCGGCGCGGTGGGGGCGGACCTCGGGGTAGCGGGGTGGGCCGTGAGCGGTGCGGCGTTCCCCGGCGAGGCCATCCGCGCCTGAGCGACAGCCCTGCCGCACCTGCATGCCGGGCGACGTCGATCCCGGATCTACGCGCAGGGGGTCGCGTCGGCCTCAGTCATGGTCGGCCCTGGCGTTGACGGCGGCTGCGGCGTTCTGGTCTGCCGCGCGGCGGGAGAGGTAGAGCCACTCGGAATCGACGTCGGTCTCGCCCGCAGGCTCCGACGCGGCGCCCTCAGCGGCGCTGTCGGCATCGTCGGCGGCTGCCGTGGCCTCGGTGGCGTCCTGGCTCGCGGCGTCGGCGAGGCGTTCGCGGGTGAGGGCGGCGTGGCGGGACGCCGCGAGGATCTCGGCTTCGGCCGCGTCGGCCGACAGCTCCGTCAACGCCTCACCGACGCCGTCGGCAGGCCGGGCCGCTGCGGCGCTGGCGGCGGCGTCCTTGGTGGTTGTCTCCTGGATGTCGTGGCGGCTGGGTCGTCGGCCGTTCGCGCGGGCCGCCTCGTCGGGTGCCCGGGAGTCCGCGGCGGGTGCTGCCGCGGGGTCCGGGTCCGCGTCGGTGGAGTCCGCGTCGGTGGCGTGCGCGTGGAGGGTGTCCGCGAGGTCGGCTGGTGTGATCGCGCGGTGGGGGTCGTCGGCGGTGCGGGCGGCTCGTTCGGCTGCGAGCCATTCCGCGGCCGTGGGGCGTTGGTTTTCGTCGTGGGTGGTGGGGTGGTGTCCGCGGCGGTGGAGTTCGACGTGGGCGGCTTGGGCGGCGCTGGTGGTCTCGTAGTGGGCTGCGAGGTAGGCGGCCCGGGCTTGGGCGATGTCGTCGAGGCGGTCGGCGGCGGCGGTGTGGTCGCCGGCTTGGGCGTCGCGGGCGGCGGCGACCTCGTGGCGGTCGTGGGCTCTGGCGAGGTCGGCTTCCCGGCGGGCCTCGGCGGCATGCTGGTGGTGGTGTCGTTGGGCGTCGTAGACGACGGGTGGGGCGTGGTCGAGGACGCGGTCGCCGGCGCGGGCACGGACGAGGAGCTGCCCGAGGGGCATGGCGGCCTCGGGGCGGCGGTGTTCGGGCATGCCGGCGGCGGTGTAGGCGGCGTGCCAGGCCGCCCGGTGCTCGGGGGTGTGGAGTCCGGGGCAGCGGCCCACGGGCTGGGTGGGGTGAGTCCACCCGGTGGCCTCACGGTGAGCGGCGATGACACCGGCGCGGTCCTGCCACGCGGCGCGCTCGGTCGGGTCGGTGGGGACTGGCCCGAGGTGAGTGGTCGCCCACTCGGGTGGGTCCTCGGCGGCCGTGGCGCCGAGGTGGGCCTGCCGGTCGACGAGCAGGGCGTGCAGGGAGGCCACGTAGCCGGCTCGTTCCCCGGTGAGACCGCCCGGGGTGAGCGGTCCGGGGGTGGGCAGGGGAAGGGGGCGGGTGCGGTCGATGCGGGCGGCCACGACCTGGGCGACGGAGACGGCGTCGTCGAGCCCTCGGGGATCGGTGAGGGCTTGGCGGAGCACCGTCGTGGGGTCCGCGCCGGCGTGCTCGTGGGCGCGGAGGAGGCGGACGAGGTGTTCGCTGCCCTGGTCGGCTCCGAAGCGGGCCCGGGCCTGCACCGTGAGCAGCCCCTCGCGGGTGAGGGTGTCGAGGTCGCCGTCGAGGCGGGCGCGGCCGGCCTGGTGGACCTCCTCCGCCAGCAGCCCGAGGAGGGTGGCGGTGTCGCGTGCTCGGGCGGCGTCGGCCGCGGCCTGGTCGATGGCCGCGCGATCCGGGTCCACCTGCCAGCCTCCTGCCGCGTGAGACGTGTCGGCGTCGCGGGTGGTGAGGGCGCGGGCCAGGGCACCGCGGGCGGTCTGTTCCATGGTGGCCGTGGCCACTCGGTCCTCGCCCCGCTCGCCCCGCTCGCCCAGGTCGCCGTGGTGGGTGAGGTCGTCGCCGGTGGTGCGGGTGGGGTCGTGGGTGATGGCCCACGCGATGTTGCTGCTCCGGCCGCGGGTGAGCCCGACGTAGGCGCCGGCCCGTTCGAGGTCGGGCGTCAGCAGCACGTGGCCGCTGTCGACGGTTCGGCCCTGGGCGCCGTGGGCGGTGCTCGCGTAGGCGAGGGTGACGTCGGCCGCGGCATAGCCCGGGGGCATGACGTGGGTGCGGCCGGTTCGGGTGGACTGCACGTGCAGTGCCCCGTCGGGCGTGATGCCGGTGACCCGGTAGGTCTCCCGGTTGACCAGCCCGAGGCCACGGTCGATCCGACGGGCCTGCACGACGTCGCCGATCCCGGCGGTGGTGCGGTCGCGCAGGACCGCGGCCCCGTCCCCGACGCGACCGGCGGCGACGAGGTGGGCTCGGACGGCCGCGGCGACCGCGGCGGCGTGGTCGTTGGTCGCGGTGACCACCACCGTCTCCCGACCGGCGAGGACATCAGCGGCGGCTGCGCGGGCGATGGCCTGGATCGCGTCGTACTCGGTGCCGGCGTCGATGATCCGGCCGTGGGCGTCGTAGTCCTCCACGGCGGTGACGTCACCGGCGCGCAGGCGGATCGAGGCCTGCGCCTCCCACGCGGCGGTGAAGCGGCGGACGTCGGACAGGGTGTACGTCTCGGCGTCGCGGTCGACGGCCGCTTGCATCATCCCGCCGGCGCCGACGGCGCCGAGCTGGTGCGGGTCGCCCATGAGGACCACCCGGGCGCCGGCGGTGTCGGCCTGGGCCTGGAGGCGGGTGAGGACGTGGGTGTCGACCATCGAGGCCTCGTCGACGACGACCAGTTGCTGCGGCAGCGGATGCTCGGCGTCGTGACGGAAGCGGTCTTCGGCGGGGAGTGCGCCGAGCAGGCGGTGGACGGTCTGGGCGGTTTCGGGCAGGCGCTGCAGCACGTTGCGCCATTCGTTGCCGGGCTCGCCGGCGACATGGTTTGCGTCGGGATCAGGGTCCGATTCGACGGAACCGGCGGGTTCGAGCAGCCCGGCGCTCACCAGCGCCGCCATCAGCTC
>JBHJOJ010000066.1:0-9072 GCA_050329835.1 Kineosporiaceae bacterium
TCCCGCTCCGTGCGGCGCCCGCGGTCACGGCGCCATGCTCCCGTCACCGGCCTCCCGCGTCATGCCGGCGCCGGCCGTCGCCGCGCCCGTGCCCGCCGCCGCCGTCGCTCCCGCACCGGCCGTCGTCGCGCCGGCTCCGGTCACGGCGTGGGACAGCTGCTCCAGGCCGCGCAGGATCGGCCGGCTGCCGGGGCCGTGCAGGGCGCGCCCGGCGACGAAGTCCTCGAAGGCGGTGCGCGTGGTCCAGCGGCACTCGTAGCCGAGCTCCAGGCGCATCCGGGTGGTGTCGAGCACCCGGCCGTGCGCGAGCACGGCGATGTCGTCCTCGTCCAGGTCGGGTGCCCCGGACAGCCCGGGCAGGCGGCGCAGCCGGCGGAGCATCTGCGGGGGCAGGCCCATGACGGGTCGGCGGGCGAGCGCGGCGGCCTGGGCGACGGTGACGACGCCGTCTGCGGCGACGTTGACCGGCCCGGCGGTGTCGCCGAGCGCGGCGGCGACGGCCGAGCCCACGACGTCGTCGGCGTGGACGAACTGCAGGCGCCCGTCGCGGCCCATGACCGCGGGCACCACGGGCAGGGTGAAGAGGTCGGTGAAGCCGGTCCGCAACGACGGCCCCACGGCGTGGGCGTAGCGGAGCATGGCGACGGCGACGTCGGGCCGGCGGCGGGCGAACCCGCGGACGCTGGCCTCGAGGTCGACGCAGTCCCGGGCCCAGCCGTGCCGGGGCGGGCGGGAGGCCTCGGTGCTCTCGGCCACCACTGCCGGGTCGGCGGGCCCCGCCCCGTAGACGCCGGCGCTGGAGCGCACGACGAGCCGGCGCAGCCCGCCGGCCTTCTGGCAGGAGGCCAGCAGGTGCAGCGTCCCCAGGACGTTGATCTCCTTCATGGGGACCCGGCCGCCCACCGCGCGGGGAGTGGTGACGACGGCCATGTGGACCACCGTGTCGACCTCGGTCTCGCGGACCACCCGCACCACCGACGGGCTGCGGAGGTCGGCGCGCACCACCCGCACCCCGGCGGCCGCCAGCGGCCCGCCCCGGGGGAGGGCGGCGTCCACGCCGACCACGCACTCGACCTCCGGCCGGCGGGCGAGGGCCACCGCGACGTCGGCGGCGAGCTGCCGCGAGACGCCGGTGACGAGCACCACCCGCCCGGCCATGGGCGCGCCCGCGCGGGGCCTACTTCTTGTTGCGGCGCTGGTGGCGGGTCTTGCGCAGCAGCTTGCGGTGCTTCTTCTTGGCCATGCGCTTGCGGCGCTTCTTGATGACGGAGCCCATCGGTGCCCTTCGATCGAGCGCCCGGCTGGGCGCACTGGAGTCGGCTCACCGTACCTCGGGAGAGCGGGGCGGCACGGCGGGACGGATGCCTCGCTGCGCCGGTGACGTCCGTCCACCGACGCCCCGACGACATTCGCCGAGGACCGGACTCACACCCCCGTTGGTTGCAGACCCCTCAGTCCGATCGTTGCAGATCACTCAGTCCGAGAGTTGCACATCCATCACGGGTACCGGCGCGAGGACGGGGTCGACGTGGTCCCGCTGGCCGCCCTCGGGCCCTGACCGTCACCTCGGGAGCTCGCCCGAGGGCCGAGAACGGCCGCCAGGACCACGGCATCTCTGCGTGGGAGACCTCGCGCATGCATGCGCGGACCGTCGGGTCGCAGACCGGAAGAAGGGGGACGAGGTGTCCGGGGAGGAGGTCCGAGTCCGTGACGTGCGGCGGAAGTCGACGGCCCGGTCCACGACGCGATGGTGGCCCTCGAAGGACGGGGCTGGCGCTTCGTCCGCCTGGGCCACAAGTTCACGGCCCGCTGCCCGTGCGGTGATCGCCGCGGGCAGATGTCGATCAACGGTACGCCGCAGAACCCGGGCAACCACGCCAAGAAGATCTTGAGGTTGGCCCGGCACTGCCCCGACTCCCACGATCTGGACGCATGATCGTTACCGTTTCAGATTGACAACGGGACAACCGATGCACAGGGTGGGTGCTGTCCAGCGACTCGACAGCCCGGGGAGGCGGCGATGTCTGTATTCGAGTTGATCTTCGTGACGTCCGAGCTGGGGGATGCGAGCGAACCGCGGACCGAGTACCTGCTGGACTCCTTCGACGGGGTGGTGTCCACGCACGGCGGACTCACGCTCGCGGCGCTGTCGTGCCCGGGCCGCTCGGCGTTCGACGCCGCCGTGAGGGCGGTGACCGATCTGGAGACCCACGGGATCCAGGTGCTTCGGCTGCACGAGGACCTCGTCACCCGGGCCGAGATCGCCCGCCGCGCCGGCGTGACGCCCCAGAACGTCGGCCAGTGGATCCGCGGCGAGCGCCACGGCGGCTTCCCGACCCCCCACAACGCGGCAGCCGGTGGCCTGTACCTGTGGCACGACGTCAACACCTGGCTGGAGACCATCGGCCGAGGCGACGGCATGCGCCACCCGGACACCCATGAGTGCGCCCGGATCAACGGCCACCTCGCGACGGCCCGACGGTTGAGCGGTGGGGGCGGCCTCAGCGGTCGACTCGCGGTGACCACCGTCGAGCCGTCGGGCACGCTGCGCGCCGTCTCGCTCGCCCTGGCGAGCTGATGGCCGGGGAGACAGCGGCGACGGAGTCGCCTCGTGAGATCGGGGACGTGCTGGAGTTCCTCGACATCGTCGAGCTGTCGGACGTCTCCTACCACGAGATCGGCGGACGTCGGACGGTCGGGTCGGGCGAGGAGTCCCAGTCGGTCGCAGTGCTCTTCGCCTGGGACCCCTCCCAAGTGGTCGTGAGGACCCGGCTCCAGCTGCACGCGCAGGACGCGGAGTACAAGGTCGACGTCGCCACCTTCTACACGCTGAGCGAACCCGCGACACTGACCGAATCGGCCCAGAGCGAGTTCGGCGCCAAGGTCGCCGTCATGGCTGCGTACCCGTACCTGCGGTCCGGGCTCTTCGACATGGCCACCCGGCTCCGAGCCGCGCTCCCCGTCCTCGGGCTGCTCCGGCAGGGACAGGTCGTCCTCGACCGGGTGGAGACCACGACGGAAGGCTCCGGCTGAGCCGGGACGCCGAACTGGTGGGCCTGCAGGGCGGAGAGAGATCGTCGGTGCGGCCCTGGGCCTGCTGCACCGCCGGGCCGCCGAGGAGCGGATGGCACGCAGCGTCGACGAGTTCTACGGCGGCTCGGCCCCTCCGCCGCCGATCGGCGTGCGACCGGCGTGCGACCGGCCCGGACTCCGCACGCCGGTGCCACGTCCTGAACCCCCCTTCGTGGGAGGCCTGAGCGTCGATGTCCCGAGTCTGATCCGACCAAACCAGCCCGCGGACGTCGACGTGGCCTCTACCCGTTCCCCACGTCTTGAGTCCGACCGTCTCCGCACGTCCTACGCTGCCGTCTCCGCAGCCGCCAGTGGGCATCCCTTGACGTGCAAGGACGACGTCGCGCCCGCATGCAACTCGACATGCACCTCGCCGCCTGGCGCGGGTCCCTGGCGTGGCGGGCCAGTCCTCCGATGGGATGGGCTGGTCCGGAGGGGGCGTGATGCTGGCACTGGCGATGGTCCTGGCCGCGTGCTGGGGGGTCCTCCAGCTGGCGGTCCTGGGGTCGGCGTCGCGGTCGCTGCGGATCGGCACCCTGCTCCTCGCCGTCGCCGTGGGCGCGTACGGGTGCGGGGTCGCGGTCCTCACCGTGCAGTTCATCCTGACCCGGGTGTGGGCCGCCGCCGTCCCGGGCGTCGGGGTCGCCGATGCCGTCAGGGCGGCGTCCTACACCGTCGACCCGGTCGTCGAGGAGATCGCCAAGATCTTGCCCCTGCTCGCAGCGGCCCTCTGGTGGCGGACCCGCGGCCAGTGGGGGATCACCGACCACACCGTGGCCGGGGCGGGGATCGGGGCCGGGTTCGGACTGCTGGAGGCGCTGCTCCGCTTCGGCGACGACGCGGACCGCGCCGTCGCCGTGGACGGCGGGTGGCTGCTGCCGCTCAGCCTGAGCCCGCCGTTCGTCCCCTCCCCCGGGCTGGCGGTGACCTCCTGGCTGCCCGCGCCGGTGTCCTCGGAGTTGTTCGGCTTCGCCGCCGAGGCGGGCACCAACCAGCACCTGGTGTGGAGCGCCGTCGCCGGGTTCGGCGTCGGCGTCCTGGTGCGGGTGCGAGGGCCGTGGCGGGTCCTCGGCGTGGTGCCGACGGTGCTGGTGAGCGCCGACCACGCGGCCGGGAACTACGACGTCGTGGTGTCGCAGGGCACCCTGCTCGGCGACGCCGTCACCGCACCGTTCCGGTGGGCCGAGCCGGCGCTCGGGCTGTGGGCGCTGCTCGCCCTCGCCGCGGCTGTCGTGCTGGACCTGCGCCGGGTGCAGGCCTCTCGCGAGGCGCATCCCGAGGTACTGCTGGCCGCGGAGTCGCCGGCGGTCCTCGGCGAGTGGCCCGAAGCGGCCAGGTACGCGACCCTGCGCTCGCCGTGGGCGGCGTTCGTCGCCTGGCGATTCGTGCTGACCAGGCGGGCGGCGCTGAACGCCGCGGCGCCGGGCGGGTCCGGCGGCGGGCGAGCGGGCGCCCTCGTGTCCGATGTGGCGGACGCGCGCGTCCGGCTGGACGTCACCCGCACTCCTGCAGCCTGGCAGGGGATCGGGCTCCGCTCGGCGCTGCGGATGAGCCGGTCCCGCCCGCGCACCGGCGCCCTGCTGCGCCGGTTCTGGCCGGTCCTCGTGTGGCTGGTCCTGCTCACTCCCGGCTACCTGTACTACGGGGTCGGGACGACCCCGCTGACGGCGGGCGCGCAGGACCTGCTGGTGTCGCCGGCGGTGCTGCCCGTGCTGCTGGTGCTGCTGGTGGCGGGGTTGGGATGGACGGCGTGGCAGACGATCGTGGCGGTTCGCGCGCTGCCCGCCGCGGCCCGCCTGGCCCTGGCCGAGCCGGCCGTCCGGGTGGCGGCGCGGCTGGCGGTGGGCGCGGGGGCGGTGGTGGCCGGGGTCGTCGTCGGGGCCGCCGCCCTGAGGGGTGCGGAGGGCGACGACCGGGTCATCCGCAATGCCCACGCCCTCGACGCCGTCAGCGACCTGCTGCTGGTCGGGGGGATCGCCCTGCTGCTCGCCGCGCTGGTGTTCTTCCCGCCCGTCGCCGCCGTCGCGGTCGCCGGTGGCGGAGTGATCCTCGTCCCCACGCTCACCTCGGGCTTCGTCGCGCTGGGCACGCTCGGCGTCGGGGGGATCCTGCTGTCCCAGGCCGCGGAGGGCGCCAGTACCCGCGGACGGGGCTCAGGCGGCGGGGGGCCCAGCGGCGGGCGGGTCCCCGACATCCCGCAACAACCCCCGCGCCCCCAGCCCCGGGTCCGCCACTGGAAACTCCGGAACATCGTCGACAATCTCTGGCACGGCTCCACGCGATCCGACCGGATCGGCGACGGCACCACCATGGCCGCCCTGCGGAACGAGATCCGCACCGGACGACCGACACAGGGTACGTTCCATCGCGACAAGGTCGAACGGGAGTTGCGCGCCCTGAAGAATTGGCTCCGGCAGTACGAGAAGTCAGCGAGTGAGCCGGACGTGGACTGGGCCCGTAAGCTCCGGAGGGAACTCGAGTCGCTGTTGAGGGAGGCATCGTGACATCGAACGCAGATTTCTTGGATCGTCTCCTTGAGGCGCTGCCGGAGGCTCGGCCGCACTACGAAGCCATCGTGACCGGCGCCCGCCATGGTCGCGACGCCGGTCCGGACGCCCCTGACGCCGGTTCACTTCCGCGCGAGGACGCTGCACTTCATGTTCTGGCCGACTTCTCTTCTTCCGCCCGAGATACCTTTCTTGCGCACGGGCCGGGCGGCGCGCAACTATGGCGCCGGATGTGGGAGTTCCTGGAGGCCGAGTACGGGCGAACCCCTGACCAGGATATTCTCATCGAGAGCGCACTGCTGCGGCTGCCCGGTCGATATGATCCGCACCAGGAATTGCGCGACGACGTCGGCCCGAAGCTCATCGGTGCGTTGAACCGGGACCTGGACTTCCATGCCGACCCCGTCGAGGATGCCTTCCTCACCGAGCTACGCCGTCGGTTCCCGGAACTGGAGACCTACGTCCAGGACAACACCTACGGTGACCACGCGACGCTGCTGGCGCAGCCGTTCCTCGCCGACGTCGTGCGCCACGTGGTCGGGCTACACACGAGTGGCGACCAGCGCCATCACGCTCGCGCCCAGGAGATCCTCGGGGCGATAGCCGACCACGTCGGCAGTGATCGCCGGGTGGAAGACCTCATCGCCACGGGCTTCGTCGAGAACCTCCCGGATCCCGGTCGACAGGGCGCCGATATCGTCCGCCGCCTCCCACCGGCCCTCGTCCCCATCCAGGAATCGGTCCGCGACGATCTCACCCCCCTTCGACGACAAGCCCCTCCGACACGGCAATGACTGCCGCGCCGCCGCAGGAATCACAGCGACGCGGTCCGAGAGCCGGTACGCGTCACGCGACAGGGTCGCCTGACGGCACGAGCCCTCGAAGCGGACGCGAGGACCTGCCATGAGGCCCGTGGCGTCCGACCTCGCCGACCAGATGGTGGCCCGGCTGCTCTCTGCGCGTCCCGACCTGCGTGAGGAGTACGAGGCCAAACGCCGGGAGATCGAGGCCGAAGGCTTCGGCGACCACGTGTCCGAGCTCTTCGTCAGCGAACACACGACGGACCTGCGGGGCGAGCTCGGCGAGGCACCTCCGAACAGGGAGGAGCTGAGAGACTGGCTCGACTTTTTCGAGCGGGAGTGGGGGCGTCACCGCGAGCTCGACGCCTTCATCAAGGCGGCCGTCCTGGTGTACCTGCCCGACGCCCCCGAAGACCGCCACCACGTGCGAGGACTCCTCGGCGCGCACCTTGCCGAGGTCGTCGAGCGAGAGCGGAACTTCCGAGCGGACGCGGACGAAGACGTGTTCCTCACGGACCGGCGTCGGCGCTTCCCGGAACTGGAAGCCTACGTCGGCGACAACACCTACGGTGACCATGCTGCCCTGCTGGCGCACTCATTCCTCGCCGACGTCGTCCGCCACGCGGTCGGACTGCACACCGACGATGACCCTCGCGGGCACGCCCGCGCCCAGGAGATCTTCGACGCCGTGGCCGCCGGCATGGGGACCCGCCCTCGGGTCGACGAGCTCATCGCCACCGGCTTCGTGGAGAACCTGCCCGATCCCGACCAGCCGGGTGCCGACATCGTCCGCCGCCTGCCTCCCGCCCTCGTCCACGACCAGGAGATGCTTCGCAGCGACCTCACCCCCCTGCGACGACAGCCGCCTCCCACAGCAGGCGACGAACGATGACGCGGGACCTGCCCGACACTGTGACTCCCAGCTCTGCCGGGAGGCGGACGCGCCCCGTCTCGTCAGGCGGACCTAGGCCGTCCGGGCGACCTTCGACCGGCTCCACCCGCAGGGTCACCGAGGACCTCGCTCACGGTCCGAGCAGGGCAGCCGGGACCACCGCCACCCCGTCCGGCCGGCGGTAGGCGTACGGACCGGCGGTGACGACGACCGCGTCGAGCAGGTCGTCGCCGAGCTGGTCGCGCAACCACAGCAGGTTGCGGACGTCGCCGTCCCCGGGTGACCGGGTGAGCTTGACCTCGACGGCGAGAACCCGCAGCCCGGGGCCCTCGACGACGAGGTCGACCTCCCGCCGGCCGGACTCCTGGCGCAGGTGGGACACCCGGCCTCCCGCGAGTCCCGCATAGACCTGCAGGCTCTGCGTCACCAGGCCCTCGAACAGCCGGCCGAGGAGGTGCCCGTCGCGCAGCAGGACGTCCCGGTCGGCCTGGAGCAGCCGGGCGGCCAGCGCCGGGTCGGCCAGGTGGTGCTTCGGTGCCTGCATGAGACGTGCGAGCCGGTTGCGCGTCGGCACCCATCCCGGGAGCGGGTCGAGCATCCAGAGCTGGGCGAGGACCTCCCGGTAGGCGATGGTCGTGGTCTTGGCCGGCTTGTCGTCCTCGCCAGGGGCGGCGCGGAGGATCGCGTTGTAGGAGGTCGTGGTCGCCGTCGCGGCCGCGTAGGCGGTGAGCCAGGCACGGACCGTCTCGGGCCGGCGGACGGCGAGGCCCTGGTCGACGAAGTCCCGCAGGACCAGGCGCTCGAGGTAGCCGTCGAGCTGCCGGGCGCGCAGGCGGGGGGCGAGCGGCCGGATGCCGGGCAGGCCGGACGCCAGGATCTCCTCGACGTAGTCGCCGAGCGATACCGAGGTCTCCCCCTGGATGGGGGGCCGGGACCCGGTGAGGAGGTCCGCGAGGCCGACGACGGGGTCGGCGAGTCGGCGCTCGCTCAGTGACAGCGGTCGCATCCGCAGCGGCACGATCCGCCCGGCGCCGGAGTGCGCGGGCGCCTCGACAGGGAAGGCACTCCCGGTCAGGAGGTAGCGGCCCGGCGGCGCCCCGGCGTCCACCTGCCGGCGGACGTGGTCCCAGACGGGCGGGTGACGCTGCCACTCGTCGATGACGACCGTGCCGTCGGCGTCGTCCAGGATCGCCGGATCGGTCGCTACGGTGGCCCGCTGCGCGTCGTCGTCCAGCGAGAAAACCCGCGACGCGCGCCGGATCGCGGTGGCGGTCTTCCCGACGCCCTTCGGGCCCTCGAGAGCGATGGCGGGCAGGCCGGCGAGCAGCTCGTCGAGCTCGTCGTCGACGAGACGCCGGGTGTAGACCACGGACTTACGCTACCGTATCCGCACTCTGAAGCAGACCGTTCCCGCGCTCTCTACGCTACCGTTCCCCCGAGTGCGCATGAGGGGGCCACGCTGATCATGCCTACGCCACGGCCGCCGCGAGCGCGGCATCCGCAAGCCCGCCGTCCTGCCCCACGCGCTCAGCATCCGCACCGTCCACACCCCCGAGGGCGGACGGCGGCCCTACGACGACGCGATCGGCGCCGATGGGCTGGTGCGGTACAAGTGGCGGGGCGACGACGGCGGCCACCCCGAGAACCGGGCCATCCGCGACGCCATGCACGCCGGGGTCCCGCCCGCCGCCGCCTGCACCAGCCGGTCTTCCGGGCCCGGGTCATCCAGGCCTACACCACCCGCTGCGCCGTCTGCGCCCTCGCCCACGCCTCCCTGCTGGACGCCGCCCACATCGCCCCC
>JBHJOJ010000067.1:0-5713 GCA_050329835.1 Kineosporiaceae bacterium
ACCGGCCTGGCCGCGCTGGCCCGCGCGGTCGTCGCGGCGCGCCGGGTCCGGGTCGCCGCCCGGCTGTCCCTCGCGCTTGCGGGCTCCGTGCTCGTGGCCGTCTGCCTGACCGGCGCGGCGGGCGCCGCCGCCGCCCAGCCGTGGCTCACGCCCGCGCAGGCCGTCGTGGTCGCGCTCGCGGCCCTCGGCCCCACCGTCGTCCTGAGGCCGGGTCCGGGGTCCGCCCTGCCGCCGGGCGGCACGCTCCCGGCGGGCCGGGCGTTCGACTCCTGGTGGGTCCTCTGGGTGCTGGGCTGGGGTGCCGGGAGCGGGCTGGCGGCCCTGGTCGCGGGCGCTGCCGCCGTCCTGGCGGGCGCCCCGGCGGCGGCGGTGGCCGGCCCGGTGGTGGCGGGTGCCCTCGCGACGGCCGCCGCGACCGGCACCCGTCGGGTGTCCGCCGGACGCGGCGACGGCAGTCCCGTGGCGGACTGGTCCGTCCCGGTCGTCACCGGGGCCGTGGCGGTGCTGCTCGCCGTGGCCGCCGGCCCGGTGTGGGACGGCGGAGGCCTGGACCTCCTCCTGGCGCCGGCCGTGGTCGCCGGGGCCGTCGCGGGAGGCCTCGCCGTCGCGGCGGCGACGGTGGCGGCCCGGGTCCGCCCCCAGGCCTGACGGCCGGGACCGGTCCCTCGGAGCCTGTCCCGTCGTTCTCGGGTGGCGGTGTGCCGTGGCGTCGGGACGGGCGCTGCGGTGGGCAGGGTCGGGGGGCGGCGCCCAGGTGATGGTGTCCCGCACGCTGTGCAGAACCTACAAAATCCGAGGGGAGCCGGGTGGTGGGTCGGACCCGCCCGGATCGCCCCGGACCGCCGGACAGCCCCGGGTCGGGGCCCTGTCCGTCACCACAGGACGGATCCGTGGCGGTGGCGGTGGCGGTGGCAGGAAGGCCGCGGGGTAACGCACCTCCGGCCCTGGGGTGACACCTCCGGGAGCCCGTCGGGGATGCTCGTCGCCGCCCGACGTCCTCGCCCGGAGCCGTCGTGCGGCACTGTGCCGGCGGCCGTCACGGGGTCGGTCGGATCCGTCGTCCGTCGGTCGTGCCGGCCTGGAGTCGCCGGCACGACGACCAGAAGCCTGGTGGGCGACCGGCCAGCGCCCGCCCACCTGCCTTGACTCCCGGCCGGCCGGAGCCGGCCACCCCAGGGCAGCAGGGCCGCCTGGCCATCCGGGCGGGCTGCGCGGGCGGTCCGGGCGCTCGGTCCGGGCCACCGCCCGACCCCTCCTCGGATTTTGTATGTTCTGCACAGCGTGCGGGACACCATCACCTGGGTGCCGCCCCCCGACCCCTGCCCACCGCAGCGCCCGTCCCGACGCCACGGCACACCCCCACCCGAGAACGACGGGACGGGCCCTCAGTCCCGCTGGGCGTCGAGGAGGGTGACCGTCGTGCCCCGGACCACGAGGCGGTCGCCGGGCCGCAGGTCGCTGGGGCCGGCCCCGACCGTGGCGGCGGGCCCCGCCGGCCAGCCCGGGCGCGGCATCGCCGATGTCCACAGCATCCGGTACCGGGTCGCCCACGGCCGCTCGGGCAGCAGGACCTCCCGGTCGTGCGCCCCCCCGTTGACCACGACCAGCAGGGACGGCCGCGGCGGCCCCGCGGCCCCGGGGGAGGCGTCGTCGACCGCGTCCTCGGCGTGCAGGTACATGACCAGGGTCCGGCGGTGGGGGTCGAACCAGTCCCGGTCGGTCATCTCGTCGCCGTCGCCCGTGAACCACGCGAGGTCCTTCGCCGCGCCGGGCCGGACCGGCCGGCCGGTGAAGAAGCGGCGCCGCCGCAGGGCCGGGTGGGTGCTGCGGAGCCTGAGCAGGAACCGGGCGGTGTCCAGCAGGTCCTGCTGCCAGGGGGCGAGCCGCCAGTCCAGCCAGGTGAGCTCGGAGTCGTGGCAGTAGGCGTTGTTGTTGCCCTGCTGGGTGCGGCCGAGCTCGTCCCCGGCCAGCAGCATCGGCACCCCGGTCGACACCGCCCAGGTCCCCAGCAGTGCCCGCAGCGTCGCCCGCCGCGGCGTGAGCACCTCCGGATCGTCGCTGGGGCCTTCGTGCCCGTGGTTGTCCGAGAGGTTGTGGGCGTGCCCGTCCCGGTTGCCCTCGCCGTTGGCGTCGTTGTGCTTGACGTCGTAGGAGACCAGGTCCGCCAGCGTGAAGCCGTCGTGCGCGGCCACGTAGTTCACCGACGCCAGGGGCCCGCGCTCGGCGTCGAACAGGTCACCGGACCCGGCGAGCCGGGTCGCCAGGTCCCGCACCCCGGGACCGGGGTGGCCCGCCCGGTCGGCCTTGGCCCCGGCCAGCCAGAAGTCCCGGACCCCGTCCCGGTACCGGTCGTTCCACTCGGCCAGCGGGATCGGGAAGCGACCGGTGCGCCACCCTCCCGGCCCGACGTCCCAGGGTTCCGCGACGAGCTTGACGCCGCGCAGCACCGGGTCGGTCCGCAGCGCGACGAGCAGCGGGTGGTCGGGGTCGAACTCGCCGTCGCGACGCCGGGCGAGCGTCGTCATGAGGTCGAACCGGAACCCGTCCACGTGCATCTCGCCCACCCAGTACCGCAGCGAGTCCAGGGTCGCCCGGACCACCTCCGGGTGGCCGAAGTCGAGGCTGTTGCCGGTGCCCGTGGTGTCGACGTAGCCGGGACCGCTCGTCCGGTAGTACGAGGCGTTGTCCAGTCCCCGCCACGACAGGGTGGGCCCGCCCTCGCCGCCCTCGCAGGTGTGGTTGTGGACCACGTCGAGGAGCACCTCGAGCCCGGCCGCGTGCAGCCGCTTGACCATGGTCCGGAACTCCGCCACCTCGGCGCCGGGCGGCTCGCCGCGGCGGCGGGCCGCGCTGTACCGGGGGTCCGGGGCGAAGAAGCCGAGGGTGTTGTACCCCCAGTAGTTCGTGAGCCCGAGCGCGGCGAGCCGCGGTTCCGGCAGGCTCGCGTGCACCGGCAGCAGCTCGACCGCCGTCACGCCCAACCGGAGCAGGTGGGCCAGCACCGCCGGGTGCCCCAGCGCCTCGTAGGTCCCCCGGATCTCGGGCGGGACACCGGGATGGCGCATGGTGAGGCCCTTGACGTGGGCCTCGTACACGACCGTGTCCTCCCACGGGACGCGGGGCGGGGCGTCGGCCCCCCACGGATGGGCGTCCTCGACGACGACCCCCCAGGCGGCCACCGGCGCCGAGTCGGTGCGGCTCATGACGCCGGGGTCGCCGGCGAGGCGGTCGTCGACGGCATGGCCGAAGAGCGCGGGCGACAGCGTCGGCGGGACCACTGCCCGGGCGTAGGGGTCGAGGAGCACCTTGTGCGGGTTGTGACGGTGGCCCGCGACCGGGTGCCAGGGCCCGTGGACGCGCAGTCCGTAGCGCTGCCCGGGGCGCACCCCCGGGACGTGGCCGTGCCAGACCCCGTGCACCCGGTGGGGCAGCGGGACGCGCCGCTCGCTGCCGTCCGGGCCGGGCAGGCAGAGCTCCACCCCGGTCGCGTGGGCGGCGAAGACCGCGGCGTCGACCCCGCCGTCGACCAGCGTCACGCCCAGGCGGTAGGGGTCGGCCGCCGGCGCCCGGTGCCCCGGCCCGGAGCCGGCGACGGGGCCGGCGCCGGCGGACGGGCGGGGGTCGGAGCGCACCGGCGCAGTCTGCCCGGTGCGCTCCGCGGTGGCAGACTCCCGGGCGTGGACGGCGTGGACCGGCAGCTCCAGGACGCCCCCGGCGACGGGCCGGACGCCGTGCCCGATCCCGTGCCCGATCCCGTGGCGGCCGCCTTCGACGACCCCCGCCTGGCCCAGGTGGTCTACCACGACTGGGAGTCCGCGACCTACGACGACAAGTGGTCGATCTCCTTCGACGACCGCTGCATCTCCTTCGCCGCGGACCGTTTCGCCGCCGCCCTCGGCCCCGCCCTGGCGGGCGCGCCCCGCCCCTTCGGCCCGGCGCTGGAGATCGGCGCCGGCACGGGGTTCTTCTCCCTGAACCTCCGCCAGGCCGGCTGGCTGGACCGGGTGGTCGTCACCGACGTGTCGTCCGGGATGGTGGACACCGCCCTCGGCCACGCCCGCCGGCTCGGGGCGGACGTCCCCGGCGAGGTCGACGGCCGGGTGGCCGGCATCGAGGACCTGCCCTTCGCGGACTCCTCGTTCGACCTCGTCCTCGGGCACGCGGTGCTGCACCACGTCGTCGACGTCGAGGCCGGTCTGCGGGAGTGCCTGCGGGTGCTGCGCCCGGGCGGGCGGCTGCTGTTCGCCGGCGAGCCGAGCCGGATCGGCGACGCCTACGCGCGCCGGCTCGGGCGCTGGACGTGGGCGGCGACCACCCGTCTCACGCACCTGCCGCGGCTGCGGGAGCGGTGGGCCAGGCCCCGGGAGGAGCTCGACGAGTCCTCCCGTGCCGCCGCCCTGGAGGCGGTCGTCGACCTCCACACCTTCGTTCCCGGGGAACTCGCGCGGACGGCGCTGCGGGCGGGCGCCGTGGACGTGACGACGGGCGGCGAGGAGCTGCTGGCCGCGGTCATCGGCTGGCCGGTCCGGACCTTCGAGGCCGCCGTCAACCCGGACCGGCTGGGCTGGTCGTGGGCGATGGCGGCCTACCGGACCTGGCAACGCGCCTCGGCGGTCGACCGGGTGCTCAACCGCGTGCTGCCGGACGATCTCTTCTACAACGTGTCGCTCACGGGGGTCCGCCCCTGACCCCGCTGCTGCGGGCCTGGGCGCACCGCCTCCGCCACGGCCGCCACCCCGCCCAGTACCGCCACCTCGGCCCGGAGGCGCTGGCCTGGGTGTGGCGGCACCGGGCCTTCGGGCCGGGCCACCTGCTGCGCTACTGGCGGCTGCTGCTGTTCCGGCTGCGCCACCCCGACGTCGTCACCCGCGGCCTGGTCCTGCTCGGCCGCGGCGTGGTCGTCGAGACGGTGCCGGGGCGCGGCGTGCTCGACCTCGGCGCCTTCGTCCACGTCGGCGACCGCTGCGCGCTGCGCGCCCACGAGGGCGTGCTCCGGGTGGGTGACAAGGTGGTCCTCGGCGCGGACGTCCGCCTCACGTGCTGGCTGGACGTCGAGATCGGGGACGCGACCCTGCTGGCCGACTGGACCTACGTGGCGGACTTCGATCACGTGCACGCCGACCCGCACCGCCCGGTGAAGGACCAGGGCCTGGCGATGACGCCGGTGCGGATCGGCCCGGGGTCGTGGCTCGGCCTGCGGTCGACGGTGCTGCGGGGCTCCGTCCTGGGCGCCGGCACCGTGGTCGCGGCGCACTCGGTCGTCCGCGGCCGCCACCCGGACCACGTGGTCCTCGCCGGGACGCCCGCCCGGGTGGCTGCCGACCGCCTCGAGCGGTGGGGGAAGGGCGAGGAGACGCGGCGCGCGTTCGCCGAGCTCGCCCGCTGGCACGAGCGCCTCGGCCGGCGGGGTGTGGGCCGGACTTCCGAGGACGGCGCCGCCGGGTGACCATGAGGTCGTGACGACGACCTGGCCGCGGCCGGCCGGCCCCTCGGTCGGCCCGTCGTTCGGCCTGCCGGTGAGGTCGCCGGCGGGGGCACTCGTGGAGCCGGGCGCCGAGGACGACGCCGTTCCGGCAGCGCGGACCTGGCTGCGGCTGTCCCTGCTCGCCGCCTTCCCCGGCTTCAACCCGCTGTGGTGGGTCGCCGCGGGGCCCGCCGTCGCCGCGCGGGCCCGCGCCCGCCGCCGCCCCTTCAGCGCGGAGCGCGCGCTCCG
>JBHJOJ010000068.1:0-12330 GCA_050329835.1 Kineosporiaceae bacterium
TGTACGAGGCCGGCGGGGGCGGCGAGCTGGTGGTCGGGCGCCTGGCCTCGGAGATCGAGGGCGACCAGGGCATCGAGATCGCCCGGATGACGGAGATGCTCGCCACGCTGTAGGGGGTCGCGAACGTTGGGAGTTCGCGCCGAACTTCCAACGAAGCAGCCGGTTCCGTTGGAAGTTCGACGCCTCTCACCCGCCGACGCGCTCCCAGCCGCGCCGCGGCGACCGGGCGGTCGACGCCGGCAGCGAGTCCTTCGTCCGGTAGACGACGTACGGCCGGAACAGGTACCCGACCGGTGCCGAGAACGCGTGGATGAGCCGCGTGAACGGCCAGATCATGAACAGCAGCATCCCGCTCACCGCGTGCGCCCGGAACGCCGGCGGCGCCTGCGCCATGAGCTCGCCCTGCGGCTGCAGCACGACCAGCGACCGGAACCACACCGAGACGTCCTCCCGGTAGTTGTGGCCCTCGCCGAACACCCCGGCCCCGGACATCGTCGCCACCAGTGCCAGGCAGATCAGGGCGTAGCCCGAGCGATGAGGTCCAGCGGCGATGATTCAGGAGATTGGGTTGTGCATGATCCTGATGGTCGTGATCATGCGCGATGACCCAATCCGTCGGATCATGGCAAGTCGTCCACCAACATCAGTCGCCGGCCGGCTCCCGCAGGTCGTCCTCGGTGAGGGTGAGCGCCGCGCCCGCGGCGTGATCCTGGTGGTCTGACACGAGAAGAGCTGCGACCCGCCGGACCGCATCGCTGTCCACACCCGGGAACCGGGCTTGGAGCACCTCGCGCACGGCCTCGACTCGGGCCTCGGCTCGGGCTTCGGCTCGGGCCTCGGCTCGGGCTTCGGCTCGGGCTTCGGCTCGGGCTTCGGCTCGGGCTTCGGCTCGGGCTTCGGCTCGGGCTTCGGCTCGGGCCTCCGCCTCGACCCTGGGCCTCAGCTTCTCGAGAAGCTCGGGTTCGATGATCTGCGCGACGTGCTCACGGACAGCATCGCCCAGCCAGGTGGGGTCGATGTCGGCCCAGACTTCCTCGATCGGGTAGATCATCGTGGACCTCCTCAGCAGGGCGATGACAGTATCGCGGAACCCCTCCGCCAGATCGACGGCCAACACCGACATCGCCTGGACCACCTCGCGGTCCGTGGTCCGCGCAATCACCTCGACGACCTGCGGAGCGGCTGCGGCCCCACCCGACACCAGGGCGAACGGCGCGAGCGGCGGCACCGCGAGCAGGTCCGCCGGTGGAGTGGAGGGGACGTGCACCACGGCCACGTCGTTCGTCAGCCGGCCCAGGCGGTACCGGGACGGCATCCGGCGGCCACGGACCTGGAACACGATCTGGACGAGATCGCGGACGGGGCTCGCTCTCGAGGCGTCGCCGACGATCCGGGCGGCGTACTCCACCATCCGCCGACCCATGTCCGGGTCCGGCGACTGCTGGACCTCGACGTGCACGACACGGCCGTCCCCGGCGGCGAAGACGAGATCGGCCCGGTGGGTGCTCGCCGGAAGCTCGACGGTGCGCGGCTCCAGCCGCTCGCCGACCTCGATCCCGAGCCGCTCGAGCAGCCCGCCGAGACCGGCCGCGACGAGGTGCTTGGAGTTCTGGTCCCACCTCCGCGCCACCTCGTCTCCCCCGCACTCCGCCCCGGGCGGGGCGGTCGTCGGCGACGCTAGGGAGCACCGGTCCCCCGGAACACGTCGTCCACAGCTCCGGGGCTCCTCCGGTGGGCCATCCACAGGGCCGCCCGCCAGTCCTCCGGGGTGTCGACGTCGACCAGCGCCCCGCGAGGCAGCGTCGCCGCCGGGACGTCGATCACCCGGAGTCGGGTCAGGACGTCCCGGAACGGCCGTCCGGCGGTGGGCCGAGCACCGGCGACGGTCTCGCTCAGGGCCGCCGTCCGGTACGCCGCGGCGAGCGGCTGACGGCGCCCCCCCGCGTCCACGGGCACCGCGCCGTCCGCACCACTCGCCCCGTCCAGCGCCGCGACCAGCGCCTCCGGCACCCCGGCAGCGAACGGCAGGTCGGCGGCCAGCACGACCACGACCTCCGCCCTGACGTGCGGCAGCGCCGCCTCGACGGCCGCCAGTGGACCACCGCCCGGCGGGTTCTCGCGGACCGTGACCACCCGGCCGTCGCACCCGGCGGACGGGCCGACCTCGGGTCCGACCACGACCACCTCCTCCGCCCCTGCAACGGCCCCCAGCACCCGCTCGCGCAGGCTCCGGCCGGCCAGCTTCAGCGCCGTCTTGTCCCTCCTGCCCATCCGGCGGGACCGCCCGCCCGCGAGGACGACCGCGGCCCACGGCGTCGCCGCGGTCCCTCGCGCGGTCACGGCCGCTCGAACCGCACGACGACCGACTTGGACGTCGGCGTCCGGCTGACGTCGGCCCGCGAGCCCAGCGGCACCAGCACGTTCGCCTCGGGGAAGTACGCCGCCGCGCACCCCCGCGCCGTCGGGTACGCGAGCAGCCGGAACCCGGGCGCCCGGCGTTCGCCGTCGGACCACTCGCTCACCACGTCGACCACGTCCCCCGGCGCGAAGCCCAGCGCGGCGATGTCGTCGGCGTGGGCGAGCACGACCCGCCGGTCGCCCCGCACCCCCCGGTACCGGTCGTCGAGGCCGTAGACGGTGGTGTTGAACTGGTCGTGGCTGCGGATCGTCTGCAGCAGCAGCCGTCCCGGCGGCACCCGGGGGTACTCCAGCGGGTTCACGGTGACCGGGCGCGCCCGGTCGCGGTGGCGAACCGGCGGTGGTCGCGGGGTCCGTGGGGCAGCAGGAACCCGCCGGGGCGGGCGAGCTTCTCCTCGTAGCCGTCGAAGCCCGGGACGACCCGCGCCACCGCCGCCCGGATCAGCCGGTAGTCGCCCTGCCACGCCTCCCAGTCGACCTCCGGCGTCCCGGGCCGCCCGGCGAGCAGCCGCCGGGCCAGTCCGCACACCACGGCGACCTCGCTGCGCAGGTGCGGCGACGCCGGCGCGAGCCGGCCCCGGGACGCGTGCACCTGCCCCTGGGAGTTCTCCACGCTCACCTGCTGCTCGCCGCCGGCCTGGACGTCGCGCTCGGTGCGCCCGAGCACCGGGAGGATCACCGCCGTCCGGCCCGCGACCACGTGCGACCGGTTGAGGGTCGTCGACACCTGGACGGTGAGGTCGCAGGAGCGCAGCGCCGCCTCGGCGACCGCGGTGTCGGGCACCGCGCGGACGAGGTTGCCGCCCATCCCGACGAACGCCCGCACCCGCCCGTCCCGCATCGCCTCCAGCGCCCCGACGGTGTCGAGGCCGGGCTCGCGCGGCGGGTCGAACCGGAACTGCGCGGCGAGGGCGTCGAGGAACCACGCCGCCGGTCGCTCGACGATGCCCATCGTCCGGTCGCCCTGGACGTTGGAGTGCCCGCGCACCGGGAGCACCCCGGCGCCGGGACGGCCGACGTTGCCCTGGAGCAGCAGGACGTTGACGACCTCGCGGATCGTCGCGACCGCGTGCTTGTGCTGGGTGAGGCCCATCGCCCAGGCGACGACGGTGCGCCGGCTGCCCGCCAGCAGGTCGGCGAGCCGCTCGACGTCGGCGAGCGCCAGCCCGCACGCGGCCAGCAGCTCGGCCCGGTCCAGCGCCCGGACGTGCGCGGCCCAGGCGTCGAACCCGTCGGTGTGCCCGGCGACGAACGCGGCGTCGGCGACCGACCCCGGTGCGGCGGCCTCGCGCGCCAGCAGCAGCTGCCCGAGCAGCTGGAACAGGGCGAGGTCCCCGCCGAGGCGGACCTGGAGGTACTGCTGCGCCAGCTCGGTCGTCGGCGTGACACCGAGGTGGGTGCCGACCCGCTGCGGGTCGCGGAACCCGACCAGGCCGGCCTCGCGCAGCGGGTTGACCGCGACGATCACCGCTCCCCGCCGCCGCGCCCGGTCCAGGCTGGACAGCATCCGCGGGGCGTTGGTGCCCGGGTTCTGCCCGGCGATCACGATGACGTCGGCGGCCTCCAGATCGGTCAGCGTCACCGACCCCTTGCCGACGCCGAGGGTCTCGGTGAGGGCGGCCCCGGACGACTCGTGGCACATGTTGGAGCAGTCGGGGAGGTTGTTCGTGCCGTGGCCGCGGACCATGAGCTGGTAGGCGAACGCGGCCTCGTTGCTGGTCCGCCCGGAGGTGTAGAACACGGCGTGGTCGGGCGACGGCAGCGCCCGCAGGTGCTCGGCGATCAGGGCGAGGGCGTCGTCCCAGCCGATCGGCCGGTACCGGTCCTCACCCGGGTGGCGGACCAGCGGCCCGGCGATCCGGCCCTGCGCCTCCAGCCACCGGTCGTCCCGGTCCTCGAGGTCCGCCAGGCGGTGGGTCGCCGCGAACCCGGCGCCGACCCGTCGGGTGGTGCCCTCGTGTGCTACCGCCTTGGCGCCGTTCTCGCAGAACTCCGCCCGGGAGCGGTGCCCGGCGGGCGGGTCCGGCCAGGCGCAGCTCGGGCAGTCGACACCGTGGTCCTGGTTGAGCCGCAGCAGGGTCCGGGCGGCGCGGACCGGGCCCATCCGGGTGGTCGCGCGGGCGAGTGCGCTGGTGACGGCGGGCGTGCCGCCGGCCCACTCCTCGGGCTCCGCGCGCGCGGAGCCCGCCGGGTGCCCGTGCTCCGTCGCCTCGGCCATCGACGCCCACCTCCGTGCCTGTCACGGTAGACACCGTGGGCACGGTCGCGCGACGGCCGTCGCGGCGCTGGCACCAGGACAGCACGTCCGGCGGCTGGACGACGGCCCCGGCGCAGGACGCGGTGGCCGTCGAGGAGCCGCTGGAGATCCGGCTGGTCGACGGCCTCGGCGTCACCCTGCCCTGGGCGGTCGTCATGCGGACGCCCGGCCACGACGTCGACCTGGCGCTGGGTTTCTGCGTGGGCGAGGGCATCGTCGCGACCGGTGAGGAGGTCCTCCGGTGCGGGCTGTGCACCACTGGGGTGGTCGGGGTCGGGCGTGCGGCCGACGCCCTGGTGGAGCGACAGTCCGGGGAGTCGGCGGTCGAGGTCGTCCTCGCCCCCGGGGTCCCGCTGCCCGACCCGGTCGCCGCGCGGCGCACCGTGACGTCGAGCGCGTGCGGGGTGTGCGGGGCCGCGACGCTGGAGGCGGTCCGGGCCCGGGCGCGCTGGGACGTCGCCGCGGACCCGGTGACCGTCGACGTCGCGGTGCTGGCCGAGCTGCCGGGGCGGTTGCGCGCCCGGCAGAAGGGGTTCGACCGGACCGGCGGTCTCCACGCCGCCGGGCTGGTGGATCTGGGCAGACCGGGCGTGCCGCTGGTCTGCGTCCGGGAGGACGTCGGCCGGCACAACGCGGTCGACAAGGTGGTGGGGTGGGCGGTCCAGGGCGGACGGCTCCCGCTGCGCGGCCACGCGCTGCAGGTGAGCGGACGGGCCTCGTTCGAGATCGTCCAGAAGGCGGCCGTGGCGGGCATCCCCGTGGTCGCCGCCGTCTCGGCGCCGTCCAGCCTGGCGGTCGACCTGGCGCGCGAGCTCGGCGTCACCCTGGCCGGCTTCAGCCGCGGCGACCGGTTGACGGTGTATGCCGGAGCCGAACGGATGGCACGGGGGGCGCGGGCGTGAGGACAGCCCGGGCCATGGCGTCCTCGGTGTCGGCCGTGAGAGCGTCAACGGCTGTGGGCCCGGCGCCGGAAGGTCACGTGCTCCCCTTCACGGAGCGGCGCGGTCTGGGCGCGCTCGAGTGGGCGTTCCTCGCCGTCCAGATCCCCATCGTGGCCGCCATCGCATGGGTCGAGCGGGTGTGGGAGGACGACCGCGGATGGGTGATCGTCCTCTTCGGTCCGGTACCGGCCCTCATCGTGATGGCCGTCTGGGCGGGACCGTGGGGCAACCTGTGGAAACACAATCGGGTCACCGCCGAGCGCGCGAGCTTCGGCCCCTACCTACGGGTCGATCCTCGCCACCTGGGTCAGGTCGATGTGATCGTCGATCACGTCGAGCGTGCGAACATGCTGCTGCGGGTGGGCTCGCGCAGGATCGCGTGGTTCGGCACCACGGTGGGGTGGGGCGACCGGGCGGCCGTGCTGGTCGAGCGAAGGATCCCAGCATCGGCGCGGCCCTACTGGCTGATCGGCACGTCGGATCCACAGGCGCTCGCCGCGGCGTTGCGGGGAGCGCGTCGGTCCGCGCGGGACCTGCCGGAGACCGGCCCGGCCCATGGGCCGAGGCCGCGCCGGCACCGGGCGATCAAGTCCCTCGGGTCCCGACCGTAGCCTGTCGGCCATGGCGTCCGCCCTCTACCTGCTGAGCACGGAGGCCGACAGCGGCAAGTCCGCCCTCGCCCTGGCCCTCTTCGACGCCCTGGCCCGCCGGGTGGCCCGGCCGGCGGTCTTCCGGCCGGTGACCCGGGACGGCGCCGACGACTTCATCGTCGACCTGCTTCTCAGCCGCCTGCCCGAGGGGTCGCGCCCGTGGCCCGAGGACTGCGTCGGCGTCACCTACGACGACCGGCACCACGACGAGGCCGGCTCCCGGGAGATCATCGTCGACCGCTTCCGGGCGCTCGCCCACGACCACGACGGGATCCTCGTCGTCGGCAGCGACTTCACCGACGTCGGGGCGGCCACCGAGTTCGCCATCAACATGTCGATCGCCCTCGACCTCGGCACGCCGGTGGCGACGATCATCTCGGGGCGCCGGTCAAACGGCGGGGCGGCCGGCAACCGGGACGCCGGCGAGATCGCGGCCGCCACCGAGCACGCCTTGGAGACCCTCGCCGCGGCCCGGCTGCCGGTGGTCGCGGTGGTGGCCAACCGCGTCCAGCCCGAGGCGGTGCGCGACGTCCGCCGGCACGTGGGCGAGGCCGTGCGCCGCCACCTCGACGACGTCACCGTGTCGGTGGTCCCGGACCTGCCGCTGCTCTCGGCACCCACCCTGCGCCAGATCGCCGCCGCCACCCGGGCCCGGGTGCTGCGGGGCCGCGAGGCCGACCTCGGCCGGGTCGCCGCGCACCAGGTGATCGCGGCGATGACGCTGCCGCACATGCTCGACCACCTGCGCGAGGAGGCGCTGGTCATCTTCCCCGGAGACCGCTCGGACGTGCTGGTCGGAACCCTCGCCGCGGCCCGGGCCGAGACCTTCCCCACCCCGTCGGGCATCGTGCTGACCGGCGGGTTCGAGCCGGAGCCGACGACCCGGCGCCTGGTCGACGGGTTCCCGCCGACCCTGCCGATCCTGCTCACCGAGATGCCGACGTTCGAGGTGGCGACCACGGTGGCCGGGCTGCGCGGGCGGATGCGGGCCGGGTCCACCCGGAAGATCGACGCGGCCCTGGCCCACGCCGCCACCTGGTTCCCCGCCGAGGAGGTGCTCGACCGGATCTCGCTGCGGCCGACCACCGCCGTCACCCCGCTGATGTTCACCCACGACGTCATCGAGCGGGCGCAGGAGGACCGCCGGCACATCGTCCTGCCGGAGGGCACCGAGCCGCGGGTGCTCGCGGCGGCCGAGCGGGTGCTGCGCCGGGGGATCGCCAACCTCACCCTGCTCGGCCAGCCCGGAGCGGTGGCCCAGGCGGCCGCGGAGGCCGGGGTGGACGTCAGCGCGGCCCGGGTGGTCGATCCCGTCCACGACCCGCTGCGGGAGCGGTTCGCCGACGTCTACGCCGAGCTCCGCCGCCACCGGGGCGTGACCCGGGACCGGGCCTGGGACGTCGTCACGGACGTGTCGTACTTCGGCACGCTGCTGGTGCACCTCGGGCTGGCCGACGGCATGGTGTCCGGCGCCGTCCACACCACCGCGCACACCATCCGCCCCGCGTTCGAGATCATCCGCACCGTCCCCGGGGTGGACGTCGTGTCCAGCGTGTTCTTCATGCTGCTGCCGGACCGGGTGCTGGTGTACGGGGACTGCGCGGTGATCCCCGACCCGACCGCCGAGCAGCTGGCCGACATCGCCGTGTCCTCCGCGGCCACGGCCCGGGCGTTCGGGGTCGACCCGCGGGTGGCGCTGCTGTCGTACTCGACGGGCGAGTCCGGGGCGGGGGCCGACGTCGAGAAGGTCCGCGCCGCCACCGCCCTGGTCCGCGAGCGCGCCCCCGACCTGCCGGTCGACGGCCCGCTGCAGTACGACGCGGCCGTCGACCCCGGCGTGGGCCGCACGAAGGCCCCGGACTCCCCCGTCGCCGGGCGGGCGACGGTGCTGGTGTTCCCGGACCTCAACACCGGCAACAACACGTACAAGGCGGTGCAGCGCAGCGCCGGCGCGACGGCGGTGGGCCCGGTCCTCCAGGGCCTCAACAAGCCGGTCAACGACCTGTCCCGGGGCGCCACGGTCGACGACATCGCCATGACGATCGCCGTCACCGCCGTCCAGGCCCAGCAGTCGAAGGAGCAGGCGTGACCGTCCTCGTCCTCAACTGCGGGTCCTCGTCGGTCAAGTACCAGCTGCTCGACCCGGCCGGCGGGGTCCGGGCGGCCCCGGCGGTCCGGGGCCAGGTCGACGGGATCGGCACCGACGTGCCCGACCACGACACCGCGCTGCGGACCGTGGCGGACCAGGTCGCCGGTCACCTCGACGGGGGCCCGCTGGTCGCGGTGGGGCACCGGGTAGTCCACGGCGGCGCCGACCTGGTGCGGCCCCAGCTGGTGACCGACGAGCTGCTCGCCGAGATCGACCGGCTGGCGGTCCTCGCCCCGCTGCACAACCCGGCCAACGCCCGGGGCATCCGCTCGGCGCGGGCGAGCTTCCCCGGCGTGCCGCAGGTCGCGGTCTTCGACACGGCCTTCCACGCGACGATCCCGCCCGCCCACCGGGTGTACGCGGTGCCCCGGGAGTGGCAGGAGCGGTACGGGGTGCGCAAGTACGGGTTCCACGGCACCTCGCACGCCTACGTGTCCCGGCGGGCGGCGGCGTGGCTCGCCGAGAACCGGGGCGTCGACCTGCACGAGACCCGGGTCGTCGTGCTGCACCTCGGCAACGGGGCGAGCGCGTGCGCGGTGCTCGGCGGGCGCAGCGTCGACACGTCGATGGGGCTGACGCCGCTGCCCGGCCTCGTCATGGGGACCCGGTCCGGTGACGTCGACCCGGCGGTGTTCGGCCACCTCGCGCGGGTGGCGGGGATGGGCGCCGAGGAGGTCGAGCGGGCGCTCAACTCGGCGAGCGGGATGAAGGGCCTGTGCGGCGACTCCGACATGCGCGCGGTGGTCGCGCGGGCCGGCGTCGCGGACGAGGCGGCGCAGCTGGCACTGGAGGTCTACGCCCACCGGATCCGGCACTACCTGGGGGCGTACGCCGTGACCCTCGGCGGCCTGGACGCCATCGCCTTCACCGGCGGGGTCGGCGAGCGCTCTCCGGAGGTGCGGGAGCTGGTGCTGGCCGGGCTGGACGGCCTGGGCATCGTCCTCGACCCCGCCCGGAACGAGGCGGTGGACAAGGACGGCCGGGATCCGGCGCCCGTCACCGTCGAGGACAGCCCGGTGGCCGCGCTGGTCGTGCCGACGGACGAGGAGCAGGAGATCGCGACCCAAGCGCTGTCGGTGGTGGCGAGCGGGGTCGCCGACCGCTGAGGCCGTCGTGCCAGGGCGTCACCCGCGGGACCGACGCCGTAGGACCGACGCCGCCGGACCTCCCCCTCACGGATCGTTGCGGTGTGCACGTTGCACCGCGCAACGACCTGAGAGAGGAACACCTACATCGGCCGCAGCACGCGACTCGCGGTCGGACGAGGCGAATACTGCGAAAATCTGACGTGCGATGTTAGATTTTCATGGTGTCGATCGGTTGGCTTCCCCGCATCGCGGACGAAGCACGAGTTCGCTCGGCCCTGGAACGGGCGCCCGTCGTCCTCGTCACCGGTCCCCGCCAGGCAGGCAAGTCAACCCTCGCCCGGGTCGTCGCCCAGCCGGACCCTTCCCACGTCTTCGACCTCGAGGACCCGCGCGACGTGGCACGGCTGGCCGAGCCCACCCTCACGCTGCCGTCCCTGCCGGGGACGGTCGTCATCGACGAGGCGCAGCGGATGCCCGGCCTGTTCCCGGTGCTGCGGGTGCTCGCGGACGCCGACCGCCGGCCCGGCCGCTTCCTCGTCCTCGGCAGCGCATCGCCCGATCTCGTGGGCCTGGCGTCGGAGTCCCTCGCGGGCCGGGTTGCGCTGGTCGACCTCGCCGGGTTCCGGCTGTCGGACGTGGGTGCGGATCGGCTCGATCCACTCTGGGAGCGGGGTGGGCTGCCCCCGGCGTTCCTCGCGGCCGACGACAGGGCGTCGGCCGCATGGCGGGACGACTACATCGCGACGTTCCTCGAGCGGGACCTGGCCAACCTCGGGGTCCGTACCCCGGCGACGACGATGCGGCGGTTCTGGACCATGCTCGCCCACTACCACGGGCAGACGTGGCACGGCGCCGAGCTGGCGAGGGGCCTGGGGGTCTCCGAGCCGACCGTGCGCCGGCATCTGGACGCCCTGACGGATGCCCTCGTCGTGCGACAGCTTCAGCCGTGGTTCGCGAACATCGGCAAGCGCCAGGTACGCGCACCCAAGGTGTACGTCCGGGACAGCGGTCTCCTCCACCGGCTGCTGGGCCTGTCGTCGCGCACCGAGCTGCAGGGGCACCCCAAGGTCGGGGCGAGCTGGGAGGGCTTCGTCCTCGAGGAGCTGCTCAAGCTCGACCTCCGGGACCCGTGGTTCTGGGGCACCCACGGCGGGGCGGAGCTGGACCTCCTCGTCCAGGTCGGCGGGCGACGGATCGGGGTCGAGGTGAAACGGACCGACCGGCCGCGGATGACCCCGTCGATCCGGTCGGCACTGGCCGACCTGGACCTGGACCTGGTCGTCGTGGTCCACGCGGGTGCGCACCGCTACGCCCTGGCCGACCGGGTCGAGGCGGTACCCGCCCGGGACGCCCTGCTGGGGATGGGGTGGTGACGGGCAGGTCTAGGCTGCGCATCCGATGTCCTCGTTCAGCACGGTCCTCATCGCCAACCGGGGCGAGATCGCCGTCCGGGTGGCCCGGGCCTGCGCCGACGCCGGGCTCCGCAGCGTGGCCGTGTACGCCGAGCCCGACGCCGACGCCCTCCACGTCCGCGCCGCCGACGCCGCGTACGCCCTCGGCGGGGTGACGGCCGCGGAGTCCTACCTCGACGTCGGCAAGCTGCTCGACGTCGCGGCGCGGGCGGGCGCCGACGCCGTGCACCCCGGGTACGGGTTCCTCGCCGAGAACGCCGGCTTCGCCCGCGCGGTCATCGACGCCGGGCTGGTGTGGATCGGCCCGCCGCCGGAGGCCATCGACGCCCTCGGCGACAAGGTGCGGGCGCGGGCGATCGCGGCGGCCGTCGGGGCGCCGCTCGCGCCGGGCACGCCGGGACCGATCGCCGACGCCGGCGAGGCGGTGGCCTTCGCGCGCGAGCACGGCGTCCCGATTGCGATCAAGGCCGCCTTCGGCGGCGGGGGGCGCGGGCTCAAGGTCGCCCGCACCCTGGAGGAGATCCCCGAGCTGTTCGACTCCGCGGTCCGCGAGGCGACCGCGGCGTTCGGCCGGGGCGAGTGCTTCGTCGAGCGCTACCTCGACCGGCCCCGCCACGTCGAGACCCAGTGCCTGGCCGACGCCCACGGCGGCGTGGTCGTGGTGTCGACCCGGGACTGCTCCCTGCAGCGGCGGCACCAGAAGCTCGTCGAGGAGGCCCCCGCCCCGTTCCTCACCCCCGAGCAGGAGCGCCGCCTCTACGACGCCAGCAAGGCCATCCTGCGCCGGGCCGGCTACGTCGGTGCCGGGACGTGCGAGTTCCTGGTCGCCGCGGACGGCACGGTCAGCTTCCTCGAGGTCAACACCCGCCTGCAGGTCGAGCACCCGGTGTCCGAGGAGGTCACCGGCTTCGACCTGGTCCGCGAACAGTTCCGCCTGGCCGCCGGCGAGCCGCTGGGGTACGACGACCCGCCGGTGCGCGGGCACTCGATCGAGTGGCGGGTCAACGGCGAGGACCCGGCGCGCGGGTTCCTGCCCGCACCGGGTGCGGTGGCCCGGTGGGCGCCGCCGGGCGGGCCGGGGGTGCGGCTGGACGCCGGCGTCGAGGCCGGGTCCGTGGTGTCGGGTGCGTTCGACTCCCTGCTGGGCAAGCTGATCGTCACCGGGCGGACCAGGGCCGAGGCGCTCGCCCGGTCGCGCCGGGCGCTCGCGGAGTTCGCCGTCGAGGGCCTGCCGACGACGCTGCCGTTCTTCCGCGCCGTCGTCGACGACCCGGCGTTCGCCCCGGCCGACGGCTCCGCCATGACCGTCCACACCCGCTGGATCGAGACCGAGTGGGCGCCGGCCGAGGCGGCCGCCGCCCCGGCTCCCGCCGCCGCGACGCCGGTGGCGGCCGACGACGACCCGCCGGCCCCCC
>JBHJOJ010000069.1:0-9440 GCA_050329835.1 Kineosporiaceae bacterium
TCGCCCGGGCCCGCGACCGCGCCGCCGCGCGCGGCGACGGCCCGCACGCCGACAGCCTCCTGGCCCGCTTCTGCCGGTCCCTGGCCGCGCGGGCCGGCGACGACCTCGTCGTCTTCGACGAGGCGCTCACCGCCTCACCCGTCGTCACCCACCACCTGCCCGGTGACCGGCCGGGCAGCTATCACCTCACGCGCGGCGGCAGTCTCGGGGTCGGGATCCCGGGCGCTGTGGGCCTGAAGATCGCTCATCCCGACCGGACCGTCGTCGCGTTCACCGGTGACGGTGGGTCGATGTACACGCCGCAGGCGCTGTGGACGGCGGCTCGCGACGGAGTGGGCGTCGCCGCGGTGGTGTGCAACAACCATCGCTACGAGTTGCTGGACCGCAACATCGGCGAGTACTGGCGCGAGCACGGTGTCGCCCCGCACGCCCACCCCGGCGGCTTCTCGCTGCGCGAACCCGCGATCGACTTCGCCGGGCTCGCCGCGTCCCTGGGCGGTCGCGGCCTCACCGTGCGCCGGCCCGACGACATCCCCGCCGCCGCGGACGCCGCGCTGTCCCCCGGCCGCGGCCCCGTCGTCATCGACCTCGACACCGACGACCTCGGCTGAGACGCCGGCACCCGAGCCGCCACCCGGAACCGACCACGTCCGGAACCGACAGGAGAGACCGATGACCGACCTCCGCACCACTCCAGTCCCGCACACCGACGACGTCCGGCGCATGGTGGATCGCTGGTACCAGGCGTTGGACGAGCACATCCCCGTGGCCGACGTCCTTCCCTTCCTGGTCGACGCGGGGCTGGAGTTCCACCTGCCGGAAGGCGTCAAGCACGGCCACGCAGGCTTCTCCGAGTGGTACGAGGCGGTGACCCACCGATTCTTCGACGAGGTCCACGCCGTGTCGTCCGTTCGGCTGAGGCCGGATCCGGGGTCCCCCGGCGCCACCGTCGACGTCGTCGTCAACTGGCAGGCCCGCATCTGGGACCCACCGGCCGCACACAGCACCTGGCTCGGCTTCGACGCCTTCCAGACCTGGCGGGTCATCCCCTCGGCGGGCGGCCCCGAAGGCGTCCGCATCACACGCTACGTCGTCGACGAGCTGCGCCCCATGCCGGGCTCGCCATCCCTGTGACGACGCTCAACCCTCGTCGCTCACCACCTCCGGCACACGACCCCGTCCACCACCGCACCCCAGGAGAAACGCATGTCGAACACCGCCCTCGTCCTCAAGATGTACGAGTACTTCAACACGGGAGACCTCGACGCGATCCGGACGGAGCTCTTCGCCCCTGACATCGTGTGGCGCATGCCCGGGCACCACCCGCTGTCCGGGGCCCACACCGGCGCGGACGCCGTCATCTCCTTCTTCGCGGCCCTGGCCGGCGCCGGCATCACGGTGGACGACGTCCATTTCGGCGAGCTGGAGAACGGCACTGTCATCGAGCGCCACCTGGGGCACGGCTCCGTGGACGGCGTCCACTACACCTTCCCGACGGCGACCGCCTACGACGTCGTCGACGGCAGGATGGTGAGCGTCCAGGTGCACACCGCCGACCAGCACTCGGTCGACCGCTTCTTCTGGACGGTCTTCGGCCTCAAGCCCGTCCCCGAGCGGCTGGCGGCCTGACGTGCCCGTCACCGCGGCGGACGTGGAGACGGCCTACGAGGTCCTCGGCACCGGGGACCGCACGCGGATCGCCACCTGGTGGTCCGAGGACATGCGGTGGCTCGTCCCCGGTCACCATCAGATGGCCGGGTGGTGGGAGGGGCTGGACGGCTTCCTGGAGTTCATGGGCCGCGTCGGGGCCCGCACCGGCAACAGCTTCGCGATGACCCGGACGGCGATCATGCTTTCGGACTCCCTGTCCGCGGACGTCTCGCACAACGTCGGCTCCCTCGCCGGCCGCCGGGGCTCCCGGTCGGTCTACGACCGGCTGGACATCGATGTCGTCCACGTCCTCGAGTGGCACGAGGGCCGGGTGGTCGTCGGTCGCGGCGCCATCTTCGGCGACGGGACCAGCCGTTTCGACCAGTTCTGGTCGCAGCTGGCGGACGACGGGGAGCGGGTGTCCGGCTGATGCCCAACGCGTCGACCACCGCCACCCGGGACCTGATCCGCCGCTACTACGAATTGGCCAACACGGGACGGTGGCAGGAGTGGGCCGCCCTGTTCGCCCCCGACGCCGTCGTGGACGAACAGCTGGCGGGACGCATCGAGGGCCGCGCAGCACTGGCCTCGATCGTCTCGGGATTCCCCGGCACCTACTCGTCGTTCCGCAACGATCCCCGGCACGTCCTCGTCGAGGCGCACCGGGCAGCCGTCGTCTCCCACATCACGGCGACGAGCACCCGTGGTGTGCAGGTGGACGCCGAGGTGGCGAACTACTTCGAGACGTCGGACGGCGCCATCACCTACATGACGAACATGCACGACACCGTGCCGTTCGCACCCGTGTTCACGGACTGAGCCCGCGCCGACGACAGGAGGAGACGATGGATGAGTACGACTACATCGTGGTCGGGGCCGGCACGGCGGGCAGCGTGCTCGCCCACCGGCTCAGCGAGGAGGAGGGCGTCAGCGTGCTCGTCCTCGAAGCCGGGGGCGCCCACCTGCCCACCGAGGTCGACATCGCCGCCCTGTGGTTCACGCTTCTCGGCTCGCCGGTCGACTGGTCCTACCGCAGCGTCCCGCAGCCCGCGCTCGGCGGTCGCCGGACCACCGAGCCGCGGGGGCGGGCTCCGGGCGGAAGCAGCAACCTGTACATCATGATGCACGTCCGGGGACATCCCTCGGACTTCGACGCCTGGGCCTACGCCGGGGCGGCCGGCTGGTCCCACGCGGATCTGCTGCCGTACTTCGCCCGCCTGGAGTCGCGCGACGGCGACGGGTCCGGCGGCCCGCTGCGGGTGACCGACGCGGCGCGACACGACCCGAACCCGCTGTCCGCCGTGTTCCTGGAAGCCTGTGCCGACCTGGGGCACGCCCGGCTCGACGGCTTCAACGACGGTGACATGCTCGGGGCGGCCTGGCACGAGCTCAACGTGGTGGACGGGCGCCGGTTCGGCGCCCTCGCCGCCTACCTCGAGCCCGCTCTGGCCCGACGGGACGTCACCCTCCGGACGGACGCCCAGGTGGCACGCCTGCTCCTGGCGGAGGGCCGATGCACCGGCGTCGTCTACCGCCAGCAGGAACCGGCGCGCCGGGACGGCCCCGGGCGTACGGTCACCTCCCGGGGCGGCGACCCCGGGACGCACCGGGTCCGGGCCCGTCGTGAGGTCCTCGTCTGCGCCGGAGCGATCGAGTCGCCCAAGCTGCTCCAGGTCTCCGGCATCGGCGATCCCGGCGTGCTGCGCCCACTCGGCATCGACGTCGCGGTCACGCTGCCCGGCGTCGGCCGCAACTTCCACAATCACGTCCTGACCGGCCTCATCCGCGCCACCCGGGCCGCGGTGGAGCCCGGGCGGCAGAACGCGTCCGAATCGGCGCTGTTCGCCGCGTCCCGTCCCGGGTTGCCCGCCCCCGACCTCCAGATCGCCTTCGTCCACGTCCCCTTCGACGTCATCGTGGGGCGCCACCACCCGGACGCGGTGAGCATCCTGCCCGGCGTCGTCCGCCCGAACTCGCGCGGCACCGTCCGCCCGGCGTCATCGGACCCGTTCGCGCCGCCGCTGGTCGACCCGAACTACTTCGGGGACCGGTCCGACCTGGATCGCCTGATCCAGGCCGTCGGCATGGCCCGGGACGTCTTCGCCGCCCCGTCCTTCGCCCCGCACCTGGGCGAGGAGCTGCTGCCCGGACCGGACGTGGCGGACCCCCGGGACGTGGAGGCCTTCGTCCGGGAGCGGGCCGACAGCTACCACCACCAGGCCGGCTCGTGCCGGATGGGCATCGACGACCTCGCCGTGGTCGACCCCGACCTACGCGTCCACGGCGTCGCCGGCCTGCGTGTGGTCGACGCCTCTGTCATGCCGTCCGTGCCGTCGGGCAACTGTCACACGGCCGTCACCGCCATCGCCGAGAAGGCCGCGGACCTGGTCAAGGCGGTCCCCGCGTGACCGCCCTCGCACTCGCCGCCGGCGGGGGCCTCGACGGTCGGCGGATCGCGATCCTCATGGAGAGCGACTACTACGAGCCCGAGATCTTCTACTACGAGCGCCGCTTCGCCGAGGAGGGCGCCCGCGTCGACCTCGTCTCGCGGCTGTGGGGGCAACCGAGCCTGCAGTTCACCGGGCACGAGTTCCGGGCACCGATCGCGGTCACCCACGACCTCGGCGAGCTCGAGGGCGACGGCCTCCTCGCCTACGACGCCCTCGTCGTCCCCTCCGGCATGGTCAGCGACCGACTACGGTACACGGAGGACGTCACCGCCACCCCGCCGGCCACGCGGCTGCTGGCCCGGGCCGTCGCCGAGAGCGGCCTCGTGGTCGGGATCGTCTGCCACGGCCTGTGGTTGGCCGCCCCCCTGCCCGACATCGTCCGTGGCCGCTCGGTGACCTGCCACAACAACCTCGTCGGGGACGCCCGCAACATGGGTGCCCGCTACGTGGACGCGGACGTCGTCCTCGACGGCGATCTGTTGACGGGCCGGGCGGGGCCCGTCGCCCACCTGTTCGCCCGCGAACTCGTCCACCTGCTGCGCCAGCGGCCCGAAGGCGGTGTCCGGTGACGGCGGGCGCCACCACCCTGCGCTGGTCCCACGTCGCCCTGAACTGCACCGACCAGGCGGCCACGGAGGCGTTCTACGTCCGGTGGTTCGGCTTCCGCCGGGTGCGCCGCGCCCCCCTCGGCGGGGGCGGCGAGATCCTCTTCCTGCGCCGCGGCGAGGTGTTGCTGGAACTGTTCGCTGCCGACGGCCCCGTCGCAGCCTCACCCGGCAGGGCGGCAGACCTGGCGGACGGGCCGGCGCGGGCCGGGACGGTCCGCCACCTCGCCTTCCAGACCGACGACCTCGACGACTTCCTCGAGACCGCCGTCGGCCACCTGCGCGTCAGCCTCGGACCGATCAGCTTCGACGGCTTCCTGCCGGGGTGGCGAAGCGTCTGGGTCCTGGACCCGGACGACGTCGTCGTCGAGGTGAGCCAGGGGTACCGGGACGAGGCGCCGCCGGCACCGGCCGCCGCACCCGCAGTTGCCCGAACCGACGCAGAAGGGCCCGCCAATGGCGAATGACCTCGACTTCACCGCCTCCGACACGGTCGCCGGGTACGTCCGGTCCTACGACGCCGACCGCCGGGTCCTGGAGATCGACACCGTCGACGGCCGGCGGTTCGTGGCCGAGGAGGTGGGCGAGGCCTCGGTGCAGATGGTCCGCAATCTCGGCGAGCCCTACCAGGACGCCGGTGCGCACGTCGCCGACGTGTGCCGCCCCGGTGCGTACGTCTTCCTCCACGGGGTCTTCTACCCGGAGGCCGCCGGGAACCGCTTCGAGACCAAGCGGATGGTCCTCGTCGGGCAGGGGCCAGGCGACTGGCAGTTCGAGGAACCCGGCTGGTGGACCACCCAGCTGGACCAGCTGGCCGCCTTCTACGCCCGGGCACAGTTCGGCGACAGCCCGGCCGACTACACGGGATACCGGACCGTCCTGCGCCTCGGCGGCGACAAGACCGAGAGCCACGTGCAGGAGACAGACACGATCTCCCGGCTCGTCTACGGCATGGCGTCGGCCTTCATGCTGACCGGCAACGAGCGGTACCTGGAGGTCGCACAGGCCGGCACCGCCTACCTCCGCGACCACATGCGCTTCGTCGATGACGACGAGAACGTCACGTACTGGTACCACGGCGTGCGGATCGACGGGGACCGGGAGACGAAGCTCCTCACCTCGGAGTTCGACGACGACTACGAAGCCATCCCGATGTACGAGCAGATATACGCGCTCGCGGGTCCTGTCCAGACCTTCCGAGTGACCGGGGATCCTGCCATCGCGACAGACGTGGACGGAACCCTGCGGCTGTTCGACCGGTTCTTCCGCGACCATGACGGCGGCGGGTACTACTCGCACATCGACCCGATCCTGTTGTCGCCACATCACGAGTCACTCGGCGTCAACGCCGACCGTAAGAACTGGAACTCGGTGGGTGACCACGCCCCCGCCTACCTCATCAACTTGTACCTGGCCACCGGAGAGCCGCGCCACGCGGAGATGCTGGAACGCACTTTCGACACGATCGTCGACCATTTCCCCGACTACTCTGCCAGCCCTTTCGTCAACGAGCGCTTCCACGCCGACTGGACGCACGACTCCACGCACACCTGGCAGCAGGACCGCGCGGTCGTCGGACACAACCTGAAGATCGCATGGAACCTCACGCGAATGGGGTCGCTGCGATCCAAGCCGGCCTACGAGGAGCTGGCCGGCCACATCGCCGACATCATGCCCGCCGTCGGCAGCGACCGGCAGCGCGGCGGCTGGTACGACGTGGTCGAGCGCACCCGGCGGGACGGCGAGCGCTGGCACCGCTTCGCCTGGCACGACCGCAAGGCGTGGTGGCAGCAGGAGCAGTCGATCCTCGCCTACCTCGTCCTGGCCGGCGTCCACGGCCACCCGGAGCACCTCGCGCGCGGCCGAGAGGCCGCCGCCTTCTACAACGCCTTCTTCCTGGACCACGACGAGGGCGGCGTCTACTTCAACGTGCTCGCCAACGGCCTGCCGTACCTGCTCGGCACCGAGCGCCTCAAGGGCAGCCACTCGATGAGCATGTACCACTCGGCCGAGCTGTGTTTCCTGGCCGCCGTCTACACGAATCTGCTCATCCGCCGGCAACCGCTCGACCTGTGGTTCCGGCCGGCGGCCGAAGCCGACCGGACGCTGCGCGTCGCGCCGGACCTGCTCCCTGCGGGACGGGTGCGACTGGCGTCGGTCTCCGTCGACGGCCGCCCGCACGACGACTTCGACCCCGCTGGTCTCACGGTGGCCCTGCCGGCCGCGTCCACCCCCCTCACGGTGCGGGTCCGGCTCCGGCCGGCGGCCTGAGGGGCGCCGGCGTGCTGATCAGCAGGGACCAACGCCACGAGGTCGTCGTCCTGGCGCTCGACGGGGACCTCGACGGCTCCGTCGTCGACGAGGTCACGGGGAGGATCACCGAGGAGGTGGTGCCCGGGGTACGCCTCGTCGTCGACCTGACCGGGGTGAGCTACATGTCGAGCGCGGGCTTGCGCACGATGCTCCTGCTGTACCGGTGGGTCCAGTGCGTCGACGGCCGCGTCGCCCTCGTCGGCGTCTCGGCGCAGCTGCACTCCGTGATGTCGGTGACGGGCTTCGCTGACGCCTTCGTGTTCCGCGACACGGTCGCCGACGCCGTCACGGCGGTGCGCCGTCGGGAGGGCGGGCCGACATGAGTGTCACCGCCCGCCCCCACGCCGCCCGGGAGCGCATCGACTCCTTCCCGACCCACACCATCGCGGGCTTCGGCGTCCGCCCGGGCAGGTCGTTGCCCTTCGGCGCGACGTCCGTGCCGGGCGGAGTGAACTTCTCCGTCTACTCGACCGGCGCCCGCTCGGTCCACCTCGTCCTGTTCCGCTGCGGAGAGCGAGAAGCGTACGCCGAGCTGCCGTTCCCGCCCGAGTTCCGGATCGGCGCGGTCTGGGCCATGACGGTCTTCGACCTCGACTACGAGGCGCTGGAGTACGGGTACCGGGTCGACGGCCCCGCCGACCCCGGGACCGGCGGGCGCTACGACCCCGGGTCCGTCCTGGCCGACCCCTACGCGAAGAGGATGTCGGGACGGTCGGTCTGGGGTGAGGAACCCGACCGCGAGCGCCCCTACCAGTACCGCTCCCAACTGGCCTTCGACGACTTCGACTGGCGCGGCGACGCGCCGCTGCGGATACCCGCCGACGAGCTCGTGGTCTACGAGGCCCACCTGCGGGGGTTCACCCGGCACGAGTCCTCCGGCGTGAGCCACCCCGGAACCTACGCCGGGCTCGTCGAGAAGATCCCGTACCTCAGGCAGCTCGGGGTCAACTGCGTCGAACTACTGCCGGTCTTCGAGTTCGACGAGTTCGAGAACAGTCGGTTCGTCGACGGCCGCCGCCTCTACAATTACTGGGGCTACAGCACCGTCGGATTCTTCGCGCCCAAGGCGGGATACGCTGCCACCGGCGCTCTCGGGATGGCGGTCGACGAGTTCAAGACCATGGTCCGCGAGTTGCACCGCGCCGGGATCGAGGTCCTGCTCGACGTCGTCTTCAACCACACCGCCGAGGGCAATGAGAGGGGGCCGACCATCTCGTTCCGGGGGCTGGACGACGCTACTTACTACCTCCTGACCCCGGAGGGCCACTACGTCGACTTCTCGGGCACCGGGAACACGCTCAACTGCAATCACCCAGTGGTTCGAGGCTTCATTCTCGACTGCCTACGGTACTGGGCTTCGGAGTACCACGTCGACGGGTTCCGATTCGACCTGGCATCGATCCTCGACCGGGGGCTGGACGGTGCCCCCCTGCCCAACCCGCCGCTGCTGGAGGCACTCGCCGCCGACCCCGTCCTGCGCGACTGCAAGCTCATCGCGGAGGCATGGGACGCCGGGGGCCTCTACCAGGTCGGCAGCTTCCCCGCCTACGGCCGCTGGGCGGAGTGGAACGGCCGATACCGGGACGCGGCCCGGCGCTGGCTCAAGGGCGACGCCGGCCTGGCCGGTGAGATGGCGACCCGGATGGTCGGCTCGCCGGACCTCTACCCCGGCCGGGGCCCGCTCGCGTCGGTCAACTTCATCACCTGCCACGACGGCTTCACGCTGGCCGACTCCGTCAGCTTCCAGGACAAGCACAACGAGGCGAACGGCGAGGGCAACCGGGACGGGTCCGACGACAACAACACCTGGAACCACGGCGTCGAGGGACCCACCGACGATCCGGGGATCGAGCGGCTGCGCGTCCGCCAGCAGAAGAACGCCCTGCTGCTGCTGCTGACATCCCAGGGGATCCCGATGCTCCTCGCCGGTGACGAACGGGGGCGCTCCCAGGGGCAATGCCACGTAGCCTAAGTTGATCATGTTGCTGGTCTGGGTGTCAGTCGGTGGATGTTGATCGTGGCGGGCGCTGGGTGGCGGGTGCTGGCTGGCTCACCGCGCTTCTTGACGCGGTAGCTGTTGTGTCTGGTTCGTTTGACCGCGCGCGGGCAGGTCCGCTCGCGCCGTGGTGGGACGAGCAGGGTGGCGATCTCGGCCAGGTGGGTCGGGAGCCGGGCTGTCCAGTCCTCAGGGGGGAATGTCCGCCGTCCCGGTGGCGGTCCGGCGGATCATGCGCAGGGTCTGGGTGAAGGAGATCCGGTCGGGGTCGAGGTCGGCGGCCGCGGAGGCCTTCGCGGTGAGCTCGCTGATCGCGTGGTGGACGATCAGGTAGGCCCAGATCTCCTGGTGGACCAGGTCGGGCAGCCGGGAGCGCAGCACCCGGCCCGGGCCGCGGAGGTGGGTCTTGAGCTGGTCGTTGCCGGT
>JBHJOJ010000070.1:0-5161 GCA_050329835.1 Kineosporiaceae bacterium
CTCGGAGGTGAGGTCGGCGAGGCGGACGAGGTTGCCGTCCATCGCCGCCAGCTTGCGCATCGCCTTCTCCTTGCGGCGGCGGTGCTTGGCGACCCCGGCGGCCTCCTCGAGGAACAGCCGCCGGTCCTGGGGGGTGGCGGCCAGGACGGCGTCCACCCGGCCCTGTCCGACGAGGACGTGCATCTCCCGCCCCAGACCCGCGTCGCCCAGCATCTCCTGGATGTCGAGCAGGCGGCAGGAGCGGCCGTTGACCGCGTACTCGCTGCCCCCGGAGCGGAACATGGTGCGGGTCACGGTGACCTCGCCGGCGCCCTCGGGGATCGACCCGTCGCTGTTGTCGAACGTCACCGAGACCTCGGCCCGGCCCAGCGGCGGCCGGCCCGCGGTCCCGGCGAAGATGACGTCCGCCATCGACCCGCCCCGCAGCGACCGGGCTCCCTGCTCCCCCAGCACCCAGGCGACGGCGTCCACCACGTTGCTCTTGCCCGATCCATTGGGCCCGACCACGCACGTCATGCCGCGCTCGAAGCGCAGGGTCGTCGACGAAGCGAAGGACTTGAAGCCCTTGAGCGTGAGCGCGGACAGGTACACCGCCGACGAGGCTAACCCGCGACCTGGGTCCATGGTCCCGGTCCGGCGCGACACGCCGACCGTACCTTCGCGATCAAGCCCCGGGTCGCCGCGGGTGACCAGCTCGCTCTACCGTGTGTAAAACTCGATCGACGGAGGACCCGCCGTGGAGGCACTCGACCTGGCCCGGCTCCAGTTCGGCATCACCACCGTGTACCACTTCCTCTTCGTCCCCCTGACGATCGGCCTGGCCCCGCTGGTCGCGATCATGCAGACGCTGTGGGTGCGCACCGGAGACGAGCGGTGGCTGCGGCTGACGAAGTTCTTCGGCAAGCTCTTCCTCATCAACTTCGCCATCGGCGTGGTCACGGGCATCGTCCAGGAGTTCCAGTTCGGCATGAACTGGAGCGAGTACTCCCGGTTCGTCGGCGACGTCTTCGGGGCCCCGCTGGCGATCGAGGCGCTCGCCGCGTTCTTCCTGGAGTCGGTCTTCATCGGACTGTGGATCTTCGGGTGGGGCAAGCTGTCGAAGGGCGTCCACCTCGCCTGCATCTGGCTGGTCGCCATCGGCGTCAACCTGTCGGCCTACTTCATCCTCGCCGCCAACTCGTGGATGCAGCACCCGGTCGGCGCGCGGTTCAACCCCGAGACCGGCCGCGCGGAGCTGACGGACTTCTGGGCGGTGCTGACCAACAACACCACCCTGTACGGCGCGTTCCCGCACACCATCGCGGCGTCGTTCCTCACGGCCGGCACGTTCGTCGCCGCCATCGCCGCCTGGTGGATGATCCGCAGCCGCCGGGCCGACGAGGTGGCGGGACGCACGGGTCCCGGCGGCGACGCCGGCATGTACCGCAGCGGCATGCGCCTCGGCCTCGCGGCCGTCCTGGTCTCCGGCGTCGCGCTGTTCGTCACCGGCGACGTCTCGGCGAAGCTCATGTTCGACCAGCAGCCGATGAAGATGGCCTCGGCCGAGGCGCTCTGCGAGACCGAGGACGGCGCCGGCTTCAGCGTCCTCGCCATCGGCGACCTGGACGCCCAGGACTGCGACGACGTGTGGTCGCTCTCGGTGCCCGGCCTCACGTCCTTCCTGGCCGACGGGGACTTCGGCGCGACGATCCCCGGCATCGACGACCTGCAACAGCAGTCCGAGGAGCGGTACGGCGAGGGCGTCGACTACGTCCCCCACCTCGCCATCACCTACTGGTCGTTCCGGTTGATGATGGGCTTCGGCGTGTTCTCGGCCCTGCTGGCGTTCGCCGGCCTCTGGCTCACGCGCGGCGGGCGGACCACCGGATCCCGGTGGCTGGAGCGGTTGGCGCTCGTCAGCATCCCGATGCCGTTCCTCGCCGGGGTGATGGGCTGGATCTTCACGGAGATGGGCCGCCAACCCTGGGTGGTCGCCCCCAACCCCACCGGGGTCGACGGCGTGTGGATGTTCGTCGCCGACGGCGTCAGCCCCAACGGCGCCTGGATGGTCGCCACCTCGCTGGTCGTCTTCACCCTGCTCTACGGGGTCCTGGCGGTCGTGTGGTTCGGCGTCATGCGCCGCTACGCGATGGAGGGCGCGCCCGCGGCCCAGCCCGCCGACGTCCCCGGCGGCGACTCGTCCCAGGACCGACCCGACGGCGGTCCCGATTCCGGTGACAGCGGCGACCGCCCGCTGGCCTTCGCCTACTGACCAGCCCGCACGAGCGACCGGAGCGCGTTCATGGATCTCGACCTCGGCACCGTCTGGTTCGTCATCATCGCCGTCCTCTGGATCGGCTACCTCGTCCTCGAGGGTTTCGACTTCGGCGTCGGCATGCTCATGTCGTTCCTGCCGCGCAACGAGAAGGAGAAGCGGGTCCTCGTCAACACCATCGGCCCGGTCTGGGACGGCAACGAGGTCTGGCTGCTCACCGCGGGCGGGGCGACGTTCGCCGCGTTCCCCGAGTGGTACGCGACCTTGTTCAGCGGCTTCTACCTGCCCCTGCTGCTCATCCTCGTCGCCCTCATCGTCCGCGGCATGGCCTTCGAGTACCGTGGCAAGATCGAGTCCGCGCAATGGCGCCGACGGTGGGACTGGATGATCATCCTCGGGTCGTACGTGCCCGCGCTGCTGTGGGGCGTCGCCTTCGCCAACATCGTCGCCGGGGTGCCGATCGACGAGAACCGGCACTTCACCGGCGACCTGCTCGACCTGCTCGGCCCCTACGCCCTGCTGGGCGGCGCGACGACCCTGCTGCTGTTCCTGTTCCACGGGGCCCTGTTCGTCGGCCTCAAGACCCGCGGCGACATCCAGGTCCGCGCGATGCGGACCGCACGGATCGTCGGGGTGCCGGCGGTGGCCGTGGCCGCGGCCTTCGCACTGTGGACCCAGCTGGCTCACGGCACGGACTGGACATGGGTGGTCCTCGCGGTCGCCGCGCTCGCGCTCGTCGCCGCCCTGGTGTTCGCCCGTGCGAACCGCGAGGGGCCGGGCTTCGCCGCGACCAGCCTCGGCATCCTCGCGGCCGTGGTCCTCCTGTTCGGCAGCCTCTACCCGGACGTCCTGCCGTCCACGACCGACCCGGCCCTCTCGCTGACGGTGGACAACGCCCGCAGCACCACCCTGACCCTCACCGTCATGACGTGGATCGCCGTCCTGCTGACCCCTCTGGTCCTGGTCTACCAGGCATGGACCTACTGGGTGTTCCGGCAGCGGATCTCCACCGAGAGCATCCCGCCGCCGGCCGGGCTGTCGTGGGCGGTCCGGACCGCCCGCGAGTCGTGGCGGCGCGGGCTGGGCGCGCCCACCTCCCCCGCGCCCACCTCCCCCGCGCCGGCCGCACCGGGCCGGAGCGCCGAGGACGGCGACGGCCGGAGCCGGGAGACCGCCGGCGGATGAGGCCGGTCGATCCCCGGCTGCTGCGCCGGTCCGCCACGGTCCGCGGCTACGTCGCCGCGACCGGCGGCCTGGCTGCCGTGCTCGGGGGGCTGGTGGTGGCCCAGGCGCTGCTGCTGGCGGGCGTCGTGGCGCCGGTGTCGGTGTCCGGGGCGGGACTCGCGGAGGTCGCCCCGGCCCTCGCCGGGCTGGCGGCGGTGCTCTCGGCCCGGGCCGGGGTGGCCTGGGCGCAGGAGCGCCTCGCGTCCCGGGCCCACCTCGCCGCCGTCGCCGAGCTGCGGGCGGCCGTCGTCGCCCGCGCGTTCGCGCACCCGTCGCGGACCGGGGACGGCGCCGACGGGGACCCGGCCGGTGTGACCGCCCTGGTGACGTCCGGCCTGGCGGGGCTGGAGGCCTACCTGGGGCGGTTCCTGCCCCAGCTGCTGGCCGCGGCCGTCGTGACCCCGGCCGCGCTGCTCGTGGTGGCCGGACTGGATCCGCTGGCGGCGGTCACCCTGGCGGTCGTCGTCCCGCTGGTCCCGCTGTTCATGGCCCTCGTGGGCTGGACCACCCGCTCGCTGGCCGCCGACCGGCTGGCGCGGATGCAGCACCTCGGCACCCAGGTGCTCGACCTGGTCGCGGGGCTGGGCACGCTGCGGGCGCTGGGCCGGGCCCGCGACCAGGCCCGCCTGGTCCAGGATCTCGGCGAGCGCCACCGCTCGGCGACCATGCGCGCCCTGCGGGTGGCCTTCCTGTCGGCGTTCGTGCTGGAGCTGCTGACGACCATCGGGGTGGCGCTGGTGGCGGTCGGCGTCGGTTTCCGTCTCGCCTACGGCCAGCTCGACCTCGCCACGGGGCTGGCGGTGCTGGTCCTCGCGCCCGAGGTGCTCGCGCCGCTGCGCCGCGTCGGCGCCGAGTTCCACGCGGGCGCGGACGGGCTGGCCGCCCTGGACCGGGTGCTGCGCCTCGTCGACCCGGGCGACGATCGCGCCGCGCAACGCCCGGGCCGGGTCCCGGACCTGGCCCGGCACGCGGTCTCGGTGCGCGGGTTCGCGGTGCGCGGCCGCGACGGCCGCTTCTCCGCGCCGATCGACCTCGACCTGGCGCCCGGCGAGGTGGTGGCGCTCGCCGGGCCGAGCGGCTGCGGGAAGTCCTCCCTGGTGCTGGCACTGCTCGGGGTGCTGGCCTGCGACGGCCGGGACGCCCGCGGACACGTGACGGTGGGCGGCCTGTCGGTGGCCGACCTCGACCTCGACGCCCTGCACGCTCAGGTCGCCTGGCTGCCGCAACGGCCCGCCCTGCTGCCCGGCACCCTGCGGCACAACGTCACCGCGTGGCGCCACGCGGGGACGGGTCCCGTCACCGACGCCGACCCCGACGCCGACCCCGACGTCACCCCGGACGTCGCCGCCGCGGCCCGCGCGGCCGGGCTCGACGAGGTGGTCGCGGAGCTGCCCGGCGGCTGGGCCACCCGGGTCGGCACCGGCGGCCACGGGCTGTCGGCCGGCCAGCGCCAGCGCCTGGCCCTGGCCCGGGTCCGGCTCCGACCGGCGCGGCTGCTGCTGCTCGACGAGCCCACGGCGCACCTGGACGCCGGGACCGAGCAGCGGGTGGCCGGGCTGCTGACGGACGCCCGACGCGACGGGTGCACCGTGCTCGTGGTCTCCCACCGCCCGTCCCTGCAGGCGCTGGCCGACCGCACCGTCCGGGTCGCCGGAGCGGGGCCCGACGCAGCGGCGCCGAGGC
>JBHJOJ010000071.1:0-7831 GCA_050329835.1 Kineosporiaceae bacterium
TCGCCCGCGCCGGCGTCCCCGCCCACCCGGAGCTGGGCGTCCAGGCGCGCCGCGCCCGCGCCGTCGCCCTGGACGAGGACGAGCACCCGGCAGGGGTGCTCGCGGCTCGCCTCGATGGCGGCGGCGATGGCGTCCTCGGCGCGACGGTTGTCGACCACGACGACGAGGGTCATGACACGGCCGAGGGCGACCGCGCCGCCCGTCGAGCGGAGTTCGACGAGGCGCCGGTTGATGGCGCTGGTGGTGGTCCCGGGCAGCTCGAGGATCACGGCAGCCGCCAGGTGCGCCCGGTGCGGGCCAGCATGGCGTCGGCCCCCGGCGGCCCCCAGGTGCCCGAGGGGTAGGCCTCCGGCCGGCCGTGGGAGGCCCAGAAGTGCGTGATCGGGTCGAGGATCCGCCAGGACAGCTCGACCTCGGCGTGGCGGGGGAACAGCGGCGGGTCGCCGAGCAGCACGTCGAGGATGAGCCGCTCGTAGGCCTCGGGGCTGGACTCGGTGAAGGAGTGCCCGTACCCGAAGTCCATCGTGACGTCGCGGACCTCCATGGCGGTGCCGGGCACCTTCGAGGCGAAGCGCAGGGTGACCCCCTCGTCGGGCTGGATCCGGATGACGATGGCATTGCGGCCGAGCGGCGAGCCGCTGGTCTTCTCGAAGGGCAGGTTGGGGGCCTGGGTGAGGACCACTGCGATCTCGGTCACCCGCCGGCCCAGGCGCTTGCCCGCCCGCAGGTAGAACGGCACGCCGGACCAGCGGCGGGTGTCGACCTCGAGGGTGATGGCGGCGTAGGTCTCGGTGATCGACTCCGCGGGGATCCCGTCCTCCTCGAGGAAGCCCTTGACCCAGGTCCCGCCCTGCCACCCGGCCGCGTACTGGCCGCGGGCGGTGGTGGCGGCGAGATCGGCGGGCAGCCGCACCGCGGAGAGGATCTTCTCCTTCTCGGCCCGCAGGTCGTCGGCGTCGAAGGACACCGGCTCCTCCATGGCGGTGAGCGCGAACAGTTGCAGCAGGTGGTTCTGGATGACGTCGCGGGCCGCCCCGATGCCGTCGTAGTACCCGGCGCGCCCGCCGATGCCGATGTCCTCGGCCATCGTGATCTGGACGTGGTCGACGTAGTTGCTGTTCCAGATCGGCTCGAACAGCTGGTTGGCGAACCGCAGCGCCAGGAGGTTCTGGACGGTCTCCTTGCCGAGGTAGTGGTCGATCCGGAACACCGAGTCGGCCGGGAAGACCGACTCGACGACGTCGTTGAGCTCGCGGGCGCTGTGCAGGTCGTGCCCGAAGGGCTTCTCGATGACGACGCGGCGCCAGCTGCCGTCGCGCTGCTCGCTGAGGCCGGACCGCGCCAGCTGCTTGCAGACGACCGGGAACGACGCCGGCGGGATCGACAGGTAGAAGGCGTGGTTGCCGCGGGTGCCGCGCTGGCGGTCGAGCTCGTCGACGACGCCGGCGAGCCGGTCGAACGAGGCGTCGTCGTCGAAGCTGCCCTGGACGAACCGGACCCCGGTCAGCAGCTGCTGCCAGACCGCCTCGTCGAACGGGGTCCGGGCGTACTGCTGCACGGCGTCGTGGACGACCTGGCTGAAGTCCTGGTCGTCCCAGTCCCGGCGGGCGAACCCGACGAGGGCGAACCCGGGCGGCAGCAGGCCCCGGTGCATGAGGTCGTAGACCGCGGGCATGAGCTTCTTGCGGGCCAGGTCGCCGGTCACCCCGAAGATCACCAGGCTGCACGGCCCGGCGATCCGCGACAGCCGCCGGTCCCGCGGGTCGCGCAGGGGATTGCGGTGGCCGCCGGCGGCGCCGCCGGCACCGGCGGGCGCGGCGACCGCACCGGCTGCCGGCGCGGCCGGGACGGCGGTCACGCGAGGGCTCCCGAGAGCGCAGCCACGACCTGCTGCAGCCCCGCGGGGGTGCGGACGGCGAGCGTCAGCACCGGCATCCCGTGCGAGGCGAGCACCCGGGCGTCGCCCGCGGCCTGGGCGGCCACGAGCCGGCCGAAGGTGAAGTCACGCCCGGGCACCGCCTCGTCGGCGACGTACCCGGCGCCGGCCACGACCTGGACGAACGCCCCCCGGGGCGGACCGCCCTTGTGGTACTGCCCGGTCGAGTGCAGGAACCGCGGCCCCCAGCCGAACGTCACCGGCCGCCCGGTCCGGTCGGCCAGTCCGTCGCGGACGGCCGGCAACCCGGGATGGGCGCCGCGGTCCAGGTAGGCCATGACCGCCAGGTACCCGCGGTCGCCGACCCGGCCGAGCAGGGCCGCCACGGCCGCCGCCACGTCGCCCGCGCCGACGTCGAGTCCGAGGGCGGTGACGCCCACGTCGCCGCCCTCCGGACCTGCGGGGTCCGCGCCGGCCGGGGTGTCGAGCAGCTCCCGCGCCGCCGCCTTGGCGCTCTCGACGTCGGGCTGGTCGAAGGGGTTGATGCCGAGCAGCCGCCCGGCGACGGCGGTGGCGTACTCCCACAGGAGGAACTGGGCGCCGAGCGGCCCGACGACGACGACCTCCGCCGCGTCGGGTCCGACGACGGGGCCCTCGACGTCGAGGCCTCCGCTGCCGGCCCGGGTCCGGACCACGAGGCAGTCGCCCGGCGGCGACGTGGCCTCGGGGGCGCCGGGCCCGGTGACGACCGGCAGCAGGCCGCGGCCCTCCTTGCCGGTGGACTCCGCGATGAGCTGCTCGGCCCAGTCGCCGAGCCCGGGCAGGCCGTCGTCGGGCGAGCCGACGAGGACGACCGTGTCGCGCGGCACGAGGTTGGGGTCCGGTGTCGCGGCCAGGGCGGCCCCGAGCCGCAGGGCCGGGTTCCCGGGGTGGTCGGCGGCGAGGGAGTCCGCCACGGCGGCTGCCTCGTCGAGCAGCCGCCCCACGTCCGCCCCGGCCAGACCGGAGGGCACGAGCCCGAACGCGGTGAGCGCGCTGTACCGGCCGCCGACGCCGGGGTCGGCCGCGAAGACCGCCCGGTACCCGCCGTCGCGGGCGGTGTCCTCCAGCGGCGAGCCGGGGTCGGTGACGACGACCAGGCGGCGGGCGGGGTCGATCCCGGCCCGGGTGAACGCCTCGGCGAAGGCCCGCCGCTGGCTGTCGGTCTCGACGGTGCCGCCGGACTTGCTCGACACCACGACGACGGTTCGGTCGAGGTCGACCAGCGCCGAGCGGACCTGCCCGGGGTCGGTGCCGTCGAGCACGACGAGGTCCACCCCCGCGCCCGCGCAGATCACCTCGGGTGCCAGGGACGACCCGCCCATCCCGCACAGGACCACCCGGTCGACGCCCTCGCCGCGCAGCTCGTCCCGCAGCCGCAGGACGGGCTCGACCAGGTCGCGGGACGTCCGGTGGAGCGTCGTCCACCCGAGTCGCCGGGACGCCTCGTCGCGGGCGGGCTCGCCCCACACCCCGGGGTCCTGCGAGGCGATGCGCGAGGCGACCCGGTCGGTGACGAGAGTCCGGACCGGGCCCGTGATCGGGTCCGCTCCGGCCGCCGTGGCGCTCACCGCGAGCCCGCCGCGCCGGCCGCCCGGTCCAGCTCCCCGCGCACGGTGGTGAGCAGCTCGTCCCAGCTGGCGACGAACTTGTCGACGCCCTCCCGCTCGAGCTGGGCGATGGTCTCGTCGTACCCGATGCCGAGGCCCTGCATCGCGTCGAGTGCCTCGCGCGCGGGGCCGTACGTGTCCCGCACGGTGTCGCCGGCCAGCTCGGCGTGGTCCTCGACGGCGCTCAGCGTGGCGGCGGGCATGGTGTTGACGGTGTCCGGCGCGACCAGCTCGACGACGTACTTGGTGTCGGGGTACGCGGGGTCCTTGACGCCGGTCGAGGCCCACAGCGGGCGTTGCGACCGGGCGCCGGCGGCGGCCAGCTCCTGCCACCGGGGCGAGGCGATGAGCTCCTCGTACACCCGGTAGGCGAGGCGGGCGTTGGCGACCGCCGCCCGGCCGCGCAGCGCGGCCGCGTCGGGCGAGCCCAGGGCGTCGAGGCGCGCGTCGACGAGGGTGTCGACCCGGCTGACGAAGAACGACGCGACGCTGGCCACGCCGGACAGTCCCCGCCCGGCGGCCCGGGCCTGCTCGAGGCCGGAGAGCCAGGCCTCGACCACCCGGCGGTAGCGGTCGAGACCGAAGATCAGGGTCACGTTGACACTGATCCCCTCGGCCAGGACCGACGTGATGGCCGGCAGCCCGGCGTCCGTCGCCGGGATCTTGATCATGAGGTTCGGCCGGTCGACGATGCCCCACAGGGTGCGCGCCGACTCGACGGTCCCGGCGGTGTCGTGGGCCAGGCGGGGATCCACCTCGAGGCTGACGACGCCGTCCTGGCCCCCGGTGCGCCGGTGGGTGTCCGCGAGGACGTCGCAGGCCTCGCGGACGTCGGTGGTCGTGATCTCGGTGACGGCCTGCTCGACGTCGGCGCCCCGGGCGGCGAGCCCGGCGATCTGCTCGTCGTAGGCGCTGCCCTTGGCCAGGGCGGCGGCGAAGATCGTCGGGTTGCTGGTGACCCCGACGACGCCCCGGCCGACGAGGCCGGCCAGGTCGCCCGAGCGCACGAGGTCGCGGGACAGGTCGTCGAGCCAGACGCTGACGCCGTGGCGGGCCAGCTCGGCGAGGGGGGTGGCGGGGACGGGCTCGGTCACGGTTCCTCCGGTCGCTGGATGCCTCGGCGTCGGTCGGGTGCGGTGGCTCGCTCGGGTCAACCGCGAACGGCGGCCAGGGAGTCCCGGGCGGCGGCCGCGACGGCCTCGCCCGTGAGCCCGAACTCGCGGTACAGGTCCTGGTAGTCGGCGCTGGCGCCGAAGTGGTCGATCCCCACGCTGCGCCCGGCGTCGCCGACCCAGCGGTGCCAGCCGTGCGTCACGGCCGCCTCGACGCTCACCCGGGCACGCACCGCCGGCGGCAGGACGGCGTCCCGGTAGGCCGCGTCCTGCTCCTCGAACCACTCCCAGCACGGCATCGAGACCACCCGGGCCCGGACGCCCTCGCCGGCCAGCAGGTCCCGCGCGGCGAGCGCGATCTGCACCTCGGACCCGGTGGCCAGCAGCAGGACGTCCGGCAGCTCGCCGCCGGCCGCCTCGGCGAGGACGTAGGCGCCCCGCTCGACGCCGTCGGCGGCGGCCAGGCCGCTGCCCTCGGACCGGTCGAGGACCGGGAGGTTCTGCCGGCTGAGCGCGAGCCCGGTCGCCTCCGCCCGCTCCAGCGCCACCCGCCAGGCCACGGCCGTCTCGTTGGCGTCGGCCGGCCGGACGACCGCGAGCTGCGGGATCGCGCGCAGCGACGTCAGGTGCTCGACGGGCTGGTGGGTGGGCCCGTCCTCGCCGAGGCCGATGCTGTCGTGGGTCCACACGTACACGACCGGCAGCCGCATGAGGGCGCCCAGGCGCACCGCGGGCCGCATGTAGTCGCTGAACACCAGGAAGGTGCCGCCGTACGGCCGGGTGCCGCCGTGCAGCGCGATGCCGTTGAGGATCGACCCCATGGCATGCTCGCGGATCCCGAAGTGCAGCGTCCGGCCGTACGGGTGGCCGGGGAACATGGCGGTCGCCCACCGGTCCGGCACGAAGCTGGGCTCGCCCGTCATCGTCGTGTTGTTGCTGCCCGCGAGGTCCGCCGAGCCGCCCCACAGCTCCGGCAGCACCGGCGCCAGTGCCGCGAGCACCTGGCCGGACGCCGCCCGGGTGGCCACGGCCTTGCCGGGCGGGAAGGTCGGGAGCGCGTCCGTCCAGCCGGCGGGCAGCTCGCGCCGGGACATCCGGTCGTGCAGGTCGACCCGGTCGGCCGGGGCCGACGCCCGCCACGCGTCGAGGTCGCCCTGCCAGGCCTCGCGCAGCCGGGCCCCGCGGTCGACCACCTCGCGGGCGTGGGCGAGCACGTCGTCGGCGACGTCGAACGCCGTGCCGGGGTCCAGGCCGAGCAGCTCCTTGGTGGCCCGCACCTCGTCGGCGCCGAGCGCTGCGCCGTGTGCCTTCCCGGTGTTCCGGGCGTTCGGCGCCGGCCAGGCGATGATCGTCTTGAGGACCACGAGGGAGGGGCGGTCTCGGGTGTCCCGGGCGGCGCGCAGGGCGTCCCGCAGGGCGCCGGCGTCCTCGGTGTAGCCGGTGCCGTCGGAGGCGTCGCGCCCGCCGCGCCAGTCCACCGTCTGCACGTGCCAGCCGTAGGCCTCGTACCGGGCGGCGGTGTCCTCGGACAGGGCGATGTCGGTGTCGTCCTCGATGGAGATCTGGTTCTGGTCGTAGACCACCACGAGGTTGCCCAGACCCTGGTGCCCGGCCCAGGACGACGCCTCCGACGTGACGCCCTCCTGGATGTCGCCGTCGGAGGCGATGACCCAGATCGTGTGGTCGAACGGCGATCCGCCCGCCGGCGCGTCGGGGTCGAGCAGCCCGCGCTCCCGCCGGGCCGCCGCGGCCATGCCCACCGCCGTGGCGAGCCCCTGGCCGAGCGGGCCGGTCGTCGTCTCCACCCCGGCGGTGTGGCCGTGCTCGGGGTGGCCCGGGGTGCGCGAGCCCCACTTGCGCAGGTGGCGGAGGTCGTCCAGTTCCAGGCCGTAGCCGGAGAGGTACAGCTGGACGTACAGGGTGAGGCTGCTGTGGCCGGCGCTCAGCACGAACCGGTCCCGGCCCGGCCAGTCCGGCTCGGCCGGGTCGTGCCGCATGACCTGCTGGTACAGCAGGTAGGCGACCGGGGAGAGGCTCATGGCGGTCCCGGGGTGGCCGTTGCCGACGGCCTCGACGGCGTCCATCGCCAGCGCCCGGCCGACGTCGACCGCGCGGCGGTCGAGGTCCGTCCACCGCAGGGGCTGGTCCAGCGGGTCGAGGGTGCGGGCGGTGGCCGGGGGGCTGGTCGTCACGGCGTGGCTCCTGGGGACGGGGACCGGGCTGCGGTGGCGAGCCTAGTTCGGTGCGCCCCGCTCCCGCGCGGCGCACCGCGCCGGGGAACGCCGGTTCAGCGCACCAGGGCGTCGATCCCGACGGCGACGAACACGACGGTCAGGTACGAGATGGACACGTGGAACAACCCCATCGCCCGGGGTGGCTCGCCGCGGCGCAGCCGCCGGGCGAAGCCCGCTGCCGCGACGACGAACACCGCCCCGGCCGCGACCGCGGTCACCGAGTAGACCCACCCCATACCCGCAACCGGAACGAGGATCAGCGTCGCCGCGACCATCGCGCCCGTGTGGCCGAGGACCTGGCGGGCGACCTCCCGCGGCGGGGCCACCACCGGGAGCATCGGCACGCCCGCCGCGGCGTAGTCGTCGCGGAAGCGCAGGGACAGCGGCCAGTAGTGGGGCGGGGTCCAGAAGAAGACCACGAGGAACAGCACCCCGGCCGCCGGGGACAGCCCGCCGGTGACCGCCGCCCAGGCGATGAGGACGGGCATGCATCCCGCGGCGCCGCCCCACACGATGTTCTGCGGGGTGCGCCGCTTGAGGATCAGCGTGTACCCGACGACGTACAGCAGGATCGCCAGCACGCCGAGCCCGGCGGCCAGCGGCGTCGTGGCCCACCACAGCAGCGCCGTGGCCACCGCCCCGAGCGCGGTCGCGTACGCGAGGGCGGCCCGCGGGCCGACCGCCCCGCTGGGGATCGGCCGGTGGTGGGTGCGCGTCATGACGGCGTCGATGTCGCGGTCGAAGTACTGGTTGTAGGCGTTCGCGCTGCCGGCCGCGAGCGCCCCGCCGACGAGGGTGGCCACGACCGTCCCGGCCGGCGGCAGGCCGCCTGCCGCCAGCAGCATCGTCGGCAGGGTCGTGACGAGGAGCAGTTCGATGATCCGCGGCTTGGTGAGGGCGACGTAGGCCCGCAGCGCCCGCAGCGCCCGGGCCGGCCGGGAGGCCGTGCCGGGCGCCGGG
>JBHJOJ010000072.1:0-15927 GCA_050329835.1 Kineosporiaceae bacterium
CTGATCTTCGAGCGGTTCCTCAACCCCGAGCGCGCGTCGATGCCGGACATCGACATCGACTTCGACGAGCGCCGCCGCGGCGAGGTCATCGAGTACTGCGTCCGCCGCTACGGCGACGACCGGGTCGCCTACATCGTCACGTACGGCACCATCAAGGCCAAGCAGGCGATCAAGGACTCCGCCCGGGTCCTCGGGCACCCCTTCTCCCTCGGCGAGCGGCTGACGAAGGCGATGCCTCCCGCCGTCATGGGCAAGGACATCCCGCTCTCCGGCATCTTCGACCCCCAGCACAAGCGCTACCCGGAGGCGGCGGAGTTCCGCCAGCTCTACGACGCCGAGGCCGAGGTGCGGGAGGTCGTCGACCGCGCCCGCGGGCTGGAGAACCTCAAGCGGCAGTGGGGCGTGCACGCCGCCGGCATCATCATCGGCCGCGACGCCCTGCTCGACCACGTCCCGGTCATGCGCCGGGAGGCCGACGGCGCCACCATCACGCAGTTCGACTACCCGACGTGCGAGACGCTCGGGCTGCTCAAGATGGACTTCCTGGGCCTGCGCAACCTCACCGTCATCGACGACGCGCTGCGCAACGTCGAGCGCAACGGCAAGGCACCGCTCGAGCTGGAGTCCCTGGGGCTCGACGACCCGACGACGTACGAGCTGCTGGCCCGCGGGGACACCCTGGGGGTGTTCCAGCTGGACGGCGGTCCCATGCGGTCGCTCCTGCGGCTCATGCGCCCCGACAACTTCGAGGACATCTCCGCGGTGCTCGCCCTGTACCGGCCGGGGCCGATGGGCGCGGACTCCCACACGAACTACGCCAAGCGCAAGAACGGGCTGCAGGCGATCGAGCCGATCCACCCCGAGCTGGCCGAGCCGCTGGCCGAGATCCTCGATACCACTCACGGCCTCATCGTGTACCAGGAACAGGTCATGGCCATCGCGCAGAAGGTCGCCGGGTACAGCCTCGGCAAAGCGGACCTGCTGCGTCGCGCCATGGGCAAGAAGAAGAAGGAGGTCCTCGAGAAGGAGTACGACGGCTTCGCGGCCGGAATGCGCGCCAACGGGTACTCCGACGGCGCCGTCAAGGCCCTGTGGGACATCCTGCTGCCGTTCTCGGACTACGCCTTCAACAAGGCCCACACCGCGGGCTACGGGCTGGTCTCGTACTGGACCGCCTACCTCAAGGCCAACTACGCCTGCGAGTACATGGCGGCGCTGCTGACCAGCGTGCGCGACGACAAGGACAAGTCCGCGGTCTACCTCGCCGAGTGCCGGCGCATGCACATCGACGTGCTCCCCCCCGACGTCAACACGTCCGCCCGCGACTTCACCCCCGTCGGCGACGCCATCCGCTTCGGGCTGGAGGCGGTCCGCAACGTCGGCGGCTCCGTCGTCGACGCGATCGTGGCGGCGCGTACCGAGCGCGGCGCGTACGCCGACTTCGCGGACTTCCTCGACAAGGTGCCCGCGGTGGTCTGCAACAAGCGGACGATCGAGTCCCTCGTCGCGGCCGGCGCCTTCGACTCCCTGGGCCACACCCGGCGCTCCCTCACGGCCTGCTTCGACGAGGCCGTCGACGCCGCGGTGGCGCTCAAGCGCAAGCAGGCGGACGGGCAGTTCGACCTGTTCGCCGGGCTCGGCGGGGAGGACGAGAGCGCGTCCGCGCTCGCCGTCAGCGTGCCCGCACTGCCCGAGTGGGACAAGCGGGAACGGTTGGCCCGCGAGCGGGACATGCTGGGGCTGTACGTCTCCGACCACCCGCTGCGCGGGATGGAGGCGGTCCTCGGCACCCTGGCCGACCGCTCGGTCGCCGACGTCACCGGCGAGGAGCCCCGCGCGGCCCCGGTGCCGGAGCCGGGCGGCAACGGCTGGGGCCGCCGAGGTCCCCGGGTGACCGTCGCCGGCCTCGTCACCGCGATCCAGCGCAAGATGTCGCGGGCGGGTCAGCCCTGGGCGGTCGTGACCCTCGAGGACCTCACCGCCTCGGTCGAGGTGCTCGTGTTCCCCCAGGTCTACGCCGTCGTGGGTCCCGTCCTGGCCGAGGACACGGTCGTCGTCGTCAGCGGCGAGGTCAACCGGTCCGACGACTCGGTGAGCCTGCGCGCCCAGGACGTCACCATCCCCGACATCGCGGCGCAGGCGGACCGGCCGGCCGTGGTCATCGTCCTGCCGGTGGAGCGGTGCACGCCACCGGTCGTCGAGCGCCTCAAGGACGTCCTCGGGACCCACCCCGGGGCGACGGAGGTCCGGCTCCGGCTCACCCAGCCCGGCAAGGCCACGCTGATGCGGCTCGACGACCACCTCCGGGTCGACGCGTCCCCGGCGCTGTTCGGCGACCTCAAGGCGCTCCTGGGGCCGTCCTGCGTCGTCTGACGGGACCGGGCTGCGCGGCGGCCGCGCTGGCGACGGGGCCGGTCGTCGGGGTGCTGTGGTGGGTGCTGGCCCCCGGCGGCCGGTCGGCCGTCACGGGGGCGCTCCCGGCGCTGCAGGCCCCTGGCTCGCAGGACGCCTGGTTCGCGACGCTGACCGCCGCGGCGGGCCTGCTGACCGCCGTGCTGTGGGTGGGCGGACGCCCGGCGGTCCCGGACGCCGCCGCCGTGCGGTGCCTCGTCGGCGTCCTCGTCGGGACGCTGGCCGGCGCGCTGGCGGCGTGGGCGGTGGGCCTGGCCCTGGACGCCGCCGTGGCGGCCCCGGCACCGCCGCCCGGCGGCCCGCCGGCCGTCACCGACCTCGCGCTGGGCTCGCCGCCGGCGCTCCTCGTGGGTCCGTTCGTCACGGCCCTGGTGGTGGCCGCCGACACCGCGCGGGACCTCCTGGCGTCACGCCTCGGACCGGGCCGGCGGGGCGACGGGCGCCCGGGCGTCTGACTCCCGGGCCGCTGCCCGTCCCGCCGCCGGAGGTCCGCCCGTCCGTCCGGGTCCGACGCCGGTGACGTGAGCCTACGGTGGCCGCCCCTTCCCCTACCGGAGGAGTCACGGTGACCCCACGACAGGCGGTCCGCGCCACCGCCACCCTCGTCGCCACGCTCGCCCTCGCCGTGGTCACCGGCACGGCGACCGCCGCGCCCGCCGCTGCCGACTGCCCCGCCGGCGGGTGCTCGTCGATCGCTCTGGACCTCCTCGAGTCCGGCCGGGTGACGTTCGACGACTACCACCAGAGCGGGGTGGTCGACGACGCGACGGCGCTGCGGAACATCCACCAGACCGCGGCCGGGCTGCCCGCCCGGCGCAGCAGCTACGGGACCGCCCCCGGCGGGTCCGTGTACCTCAGCAAGCCGATGCTCCAGGGCCTGTCGTACATCGCCAGTGCCTGGCGGGTCCGCATCACCGAGTTCGCCGGCGGCAGCCACTCCGCCACGTCCTACCACTACGCGGGCCGGGCCCTCGACATCGGGTCGATCAACGGGACCCTCGTGAGCGCCTCGAACCCGCACGTGTCGCGGGTCATGCAGAGCTGCCGCGCCTCCGGGGCGAACGAGGTGCTGGGCCCGGGCGACGCCGGGCACGCCACCCACATCCACTGCGCCTGGTGACTGCCTGGTGACTGCCTGGCGACCGCCTGGTGACCGCCTGGTGACTGCCTGGTGACCGCCGGATGCGGCCCGGGGTCAGTTGACCCCCGGCTGCATCCGGGCGGCGTCGGTCCCCGGGACCGCGCCGAGCTCGCGGAGCATGACGGCCTCCCGCCGCAGCAGCCGCAGGGCCAGCCGCAGCCGGTCCGTGGTGTCCTTCGCCTCCAGCAGCTGCTGCCGGTCGGCGAGGTCGAGCAGCATCGCCGACGACACCACGTACGACAGCAGCCGCGGGTCCAGGTCTTGCGTCTTCACCGCGGACACCCCGAGGGCCTCCCGGTACTGGGCGAACTGCGCGCGCACGCCCTGCGCCAGCAGGCCCGAGGCCTCGCCGTCGCCCTCGTCGAGGGTCTCGACGCCGGCCCGCAGGTAGGGGCGGCCGGTGGGCACGCCGTCCCGGTCGGTGCGCGGCCAGTCCACCGCCTGCAGGCGGAACCGGCTGGTGCCGACCGTGGTGATGTCGAACCGCCCGTCGGGCAGTTCCTGGACCGTCTGCACCCGCGCCAGGCATCCGGTGTCGTAGAGCGCCCGGGCGGCACCGTGGCCGACCTCGTGCCCGCTGCGGATGGCGACCACGCCGAACACCCGGTTCTCGGGCGCCTCGGCGAGCAGGTCGCGCACCAGGGTCCGGTAGCGGGGCTCGAAGATGTGCAGGGGCAGCACGAGGCCCGGGAACAGGACGCTGCCCAGCGGGAACAGCGGCACGTGCCGGACCACGCGGTGCAGCGTAGGCGACCTACGATCGCGCGATCGGGGCCACCACCCCCCGTGTCACGGCGACCAGGTCGGGCGGTGCCAGCTCGATCTCCAGACCCCGGCGCCCGGCGCTCACCAGGACCGTCGGCCAGGCCGCCGCCGAGGCGTCGACGACGGTGGGCAGCGCCCGCCGCTGGCCGACCGGCGAGATCCCGCCGACGACGTACCCGGTCGCCCGCTCGGCGGCGGTCGGCTCCGCCAGGGTCGCGTGCCGGCCGCCGAGCGCCTGGGCGAACGCCTTGAGGTCGAGCTGCCGGGCGGCGGGGACCACCGCGACCGCGAGCCCCGGTCCGCCCCGTGGGCCGGCGGCGTCGGCGTCGACAACCAGGGTCTTGAGCACCCGTGCCGGGTCGACCCCGAGCGCGGCGGCCGCCTCGCCGGCGTACGAGCTGCCCGCCGCGACGGCCCGGGGATCGTGGTCGTAGGCGTGCACGGTGAACGCCACGCCCGCCCGCCCCAGCGCGGCGGTCGCCGGGGTGGCGGGGGAGGGGGCGTCGGTGCGGGCACGGGCCATGCCGCGAGCCTATGTGTCCGCCGTGGGCCGTGATCTCCCGCGCGGTGGCGTGACGAGGTGGGACGCGGCGATGGCCGCCGCCATCACTCGTGTGCACCGCAGGACATCGATGCAGTATTCTTGATCACAGCTCGCCTCCTACGGGGGGATGAGAAGCAAGGCCGGGACGCCCCGCCGGACGACGGGAGCCCGGCCTTTGCGCTGTCCGGCTCACGTGATGTCGATCCAGATCTCCTCCACCGCGCCGAGGGCACGCAGGTGGGTGACGTCACCGCCCCTGACGGCGAGACGCGCCACGCCGGCGACGACATCGGGAGTCCACAGCATGGCCTCGGCCCGCGGGGCCCCGTGCCGTACGCGCAGTCCTCGCGACATGGCCTGTCGACCCAGCAACTGCGCAACCGTCTCCCGGTCGCGGCGGTCGCCGGTCGCGCCGCGCGTCTCCAGCGTGAGGCTGGTCACTCCAAGTTTGTCGAGACGCTGGAGTAGGGCCTGGAGGCACAGTCGGCGCGCTCGCTCCTGCCTGGTGCGGGCCACCGGCGACCCGACCACCACGAGATGCGCCAGATCGAGGTCCGCAAGCGCCGACACGATCAGTCCGCGCCGTGGGTCGCTCTCGTCGTGCCAGTGCAGGCGCTGCTGACGGCGGCGGAGCAGGCCCCGAAGCCGCGCCTCCACGGAGTCGCAGATCACGGGATCGCAGACGACGGCCGCCATGAGGTACGAGGCAGGGGCACCTGGATCGTCGATCATCGATTCGTCGGCCCAGGCGTGGAGTCGGAAGGTCGGGACATCGGGCACGCCGGGACCGGTGGCCATCACGTCGTCGGCGCGACTGTGGCAGCCCGCTGTGCCAGGACGCGGTCAGTGAGCTCCACCGTGGCCAGGTACCACCAGAAGATCCAGTCGAGGAATTCCTCTGCGTAGTCGTCGCGCTGTCGTCCATTGGCGTGGCGGACATCGAATTGGTTGGCGATCTGGAAGAGGGCGTCCTCGTCCTGGCTCAGCAGCACATCCTTGAGCAGGCTCCGACGGTTCTCGAGCACCCGGGCAAGGGCGAAGACGGCGCTGCGCTTCGTCTCCCGCGTCGCGTCGCGGGCCCGGAACAGCTCGACGGCATGCGCCACGCCCGTGCGATCCCTGTCCGACGGCCCGTCGTCGTCCGTGGACTCGCGAGCGGCGGGGGTCATCAGCCGGTGGACGAGGTCGTCCCGGGGATCTCCCGTGACCTCGACCAGGCGGCCGCGCTCGGATCCGTCGCCTGCCATCCGCCATCGCTCGTCATGCCGGGCGAGGACCTCGTTGATGCGCCACCGGTACAGATCCTGGCCCGGCCCGCGAGCGTGATCCGAGAAGGTGCGCCCGCCGTTCTCACGCTCCCGCCGGCGGCGAGGGCGGGCCGCCGCCGAGTGCAGCGCCTCGATGACGTCGAGCCTCCTGCCGGGCTTGCCGTAGTCCACCCTGTGGGTTCAGCCGGGTGAAGACGGAGCACGACGCTGCCTTCCTAGACTTCTCCTGTGCTGCGGACCATGGACCTGCGCGGACAGCGGCTCGACCACCGGCGGCTGCGCGGCGTGGTGCCGCGGGCGGCGACCGACGTCGACGCGGTGTTGGCGGTCGTCCGCCCGGTGTGCGACGACGTCCGGGAGCGGGGCGCGGCGGCCCTGCTCGACCTCACGGAGCGCTTCGACGGGGTCCGCCCGCCCCACCTGCGCGTCCCCCCGGGCGAGCTCGCAGCAGCCCTCGACCGGCTGGACCCCGGCGTCCGCGACTCCCTGACCGAGGCGGTCCGCCGGGTCCGGGCGGTCCACGCCGACCAGCTGCCGGCCGGGCACCGCACCGACGTGGCCCCGGGCGCCTCGGTCACCCAGCGGTGGGTCCCGGTCGAGCGGGTCGGCCTCTACGTCCCCGGCGGCCGGGCCGTCTACCCCAGCAGCGTCGTGATGAACGTCGTGCCCGCCCAGGTGGCCGGGGTGTCGTCGGTCGCCGTGGCGAGCCCGGCGCAGCGCGAGCACGGCGGGCTGCCGCACCCGACGATCCTCGCGGCGTGCGCGCTGCTCGGGGTGGACGAGGTGTACGCCGTCGGTGGTGCCCAGGCGGTCGCGATGTTCGCCCACGGCTACGCGGGCGGACCGGACGGCGAGGACTGCCCCCCGGTGGACCTCGTCACCGGGCCCGGCAACGTCTACGTGACAGCCGCGAAGCGGCTGCTCCGCGGTCTGATCGGGATCGACTCCGAGGCGGGACCCACCGAGATCGCCGTCCTCGCCGACGACACCGCGGACCCGGCGTTCGTCGCGGCCGACCTCGTCAGCCAGGCCGAGCACGACGTGCTGGCCGCGGCGGTCCTCGTGACGCCGTCGGAGTCCCTGGCCCGGGCGGTCGCCGCCGAGGTGTCGGACCGGGCGCCGCGGACCAAGCATCACGAACGGATCGCCGAGTCGCTGTCCGGGCCGCAGTCGGCGATCGTGCTGGTCGACGACCTCGAGGCCGGGATGGCGGTCGTCGACGCCTACGCCGCCGAGCACCTGGAGATCCACACCGGGGACGCCCGGGAGCGGGCGCTGCGGGTGCGCAACGCCGGCGCGGTCTTCGTCGGGCCGTGGACCCCGGTGAGCCTGGGGGACTACGTCGCGGGGTCGAACCACGTCCTGCCCACCGGGGGCTGCGCCTGCCACTCGGCAGGACTGCAGGTCGCCACGTTCCTGCGGGGCGTCCAGGTCGTCGAGTACGACCGGGAGGCCCTGGCCGGGGTGGCGGGGCACGTCGTCACCCTCTCCCACGCGGAGGACCTCCCCGCCCACGGCGAGGCCGTCACCGCCCGGGTGGGGTGAGCGGGGTCCGGACGCCCCTGCCGCCCGCCTACCCTGATCCGGTGCCCGGCGACCTCGCGCTCCCCGACGTGCCGCTGCGCGACGACCTGCGCGGCAACGTCCCGTACGGGGCCCCGCAGATCGACGTCCCGGTCCGGCTCAACACCAACGAGAACCCGCACCCGGTGCCGGCCCGCGTCGCAGCCGCCGTCGCCGCCGCCCTGGCGGCGCAGGTCCGGGGGCTCAACCGCTACCCCGACCGCGAGTTCACCGAGCTCCGCGCGGAGCTGGCCCGCTACGCCGCCCGCGTCACCGGCGTGACCCTGGACGCCGACCGGCTGTGGGCCGGCAACGGGTCGAACGAGGTGCTCCAGCACCTGTTCCTCGCCTTCGGCGGGCCCGGCCGGACGGCGCTCGGCTTCGTGCCGTCGTACTCCATGCACGGCGAGATCGCCGGGGTGACAGCCACGGGGTGGGTCCGGGGGGCCCGCGGGCCGTGGGACGGGCCCGACCCGTTCGGCCTCACGGCCGCCGACGCGGCCGCCCAGGTCCGCGCGCACGAGCCGGACCTGGTGTTCCTGTGCTCTCCCAACAACCCGACGGGCACCGCGCTCGACCTCGCGGTGGTGCGCGCCGTCCTGGCGGCGGCCCCCCGGGCGGTCGTGGTCGTCGACGAGGCCTACGGGGAGTTCGCCCGCCCCGGGACGCCCAGCGCGGTGACGCTCCTCGCCGACCACCCCCTGCTCGTCGTCACGCGGACGATGAGCAAGGCCTTCGCCTTCGCGGGCGCGCGCCTCGGGTACCTCGTGGCCGAGCCGCGGGTGACCGCCGCGCTGCGTCTCGTCCGGCTGCCCTACCACCTGTCGTCCCTGACCCAGGCGGCAGCCGTGGCGGCGCTGCGCCACGCCGACGACATGCTGGCCACCGTGGCCGCGACGGTCGCCGAGCGGGAGCGGATCACGGCGGCCGCAGGACGCCTGGGGTTGCGGCCGGTCCCGTCCGACGCCAACTTCGTGCTGGTCGGAGGGTTCGCCGACGCCCCGGCGGCGTGGCGGGCGCTGCTGGACCGGGGGGTGCTGGTCCGCGACGTCGGGCTGCCGGGTCACCTGCGCCTCACCGCCGGCACCCGTGCCGAGACCGACGCCCTCGTCGCCGCGCTGGAGGACCTCGTGACGGTGGACCGGACCGTGATCGTGCCCGCCGCGCAGGCGGTGACCGCGTGACCACCTCAGCTGTCCGGACCGCCCGGCTGCACCGGGTGACCGGCGAGAGCGACGTGACGGTCGAGGTCGGCATCGACGGCTCCGGCCGCCACGACGTGTCGACGGGGGTGCCGTTCTACGACCACATGCTGCGCAGCTTCGCCCGCCACAGCCTGTGCGACCTCGCCGTGCGGGCCGCCGGCGACGTCGAGGTCGACGCCCACCACACGGTGGAGGACGTGGCGATCGTCCTGGGGCAGGCGCTGGGCGAGGCGCTGGGCGACAAGGCCGGGATCCGGCGCTTCGGCGACGCGACGGTGCCGCTGGACGAGTGCCTCGCGATGGCCGCGGTCGACCTGTCCGGCCGGCCGTACTGCGTCCACACCGGCGAGCCTCCCGGCCAGGAGTACGCCCTCATCGGCGGCCACTACATCGGGTCGCTGACCCGGCACGTGCTGGAGACGCTCGCCTTCCACGCCCGGATCGGCCTGCACGTCCGGGTGCTGGCCGGGCGGGACCCGCACCACGTCGTCGAGGCCCAGTTCAAGGCGCTGGCGCGGGCGTTCCGGGCGGCGGCCGAGCCGGACCCGCGGGTGACGGGCGTCCCGAGCGAGAAGGGGACGCTGTGACCGGACCCGTCGTCGCCGTCATGGACCACGGGTTCGGCAACGTCCGGTCGGCGGCTGCGGCGCTCGCCCGGGTCGGCGCGGACGTCACCGTGACCGCCGACGCCCGGGCCGCCGAGGAGGGCGACGGCCTCTACGTGCCCGGGGTCGGGGCGTTCGCCGCGGTCGTCGAGGGCATCCGCGCCCTCGGCGGCGACCGGGTGATCGAGCGGCGCCTGGCGGGCGGGCGGCCGGTGCTGGCGGTGTGCGTCGGGCTGCAGGCCCTGTTCGAGGCCTCCGACGAGGAGGGCGCAGGCGACCCGACGGGCCTGGCGCAGTGGCCGGGGACGGTGTCCCGGCTGCCCGGCACGGCCGGGGCGAGGGTGCCGCACATGGGATGGAACACGGTCGCGCCGGCCGACGGGTCCCGGCTGTTCGCCGGGGTCGAGACCGAGCGCTTCTACTTCGTCCACTCCTACGCCGTGCGGTGCCTCGACTGGGACCAGGGGGGGTCGGTGCTGCCCGCGCCCCGAGTGACGTGGGCCGAGCACGGCGTCCCGTTCGTGGCGGCGGCCGAGCACGGCGCCCTGGCCGGCACCCAGTTCCACCCGGAGAAGTCCGGCGACGCCGGCCTGCACCTGCTCGACACCTGGGTCCGCTCGCTGCGCTGAGGCGCCCGCCCGCGAGGCCGCCCGGGGGCCGATAGGGTTACCGGTCGTGCCCGACACCCCGCCGCTCGTGCTGCTGCCGGCAGTCGACGTGGCGGCGGGGACCGCGGTGCGTCTGGTGCAGGGCGAGGCCGGGTCGGAGACGGCCTACGGCCATCCGCTGGACGCCGCGCTCGCCTGGCAGCGGGCCGGGGCCGAGTGGCTGCACCTCGTCGACCTCGACGCCGCGTTCGGGCGGGGGACCAACGCCGTCGTCATCGCCGAGGTCACCGCCCGGCTCACCGACCTGGGGGTGCAGGTGGAACTGTCGGGCGGGATCCGGGACGACGCCTCGCTGGGCCGGGCGCTGGCCACGGGGTGCGCGCGCGTCAACCTCGGGACGGCGGCGCTGGAGGACCCGGACTGGACCCGCCGCGTGATCGCCCGGCACGGCGACCGGATCGCCGTCGGCCTCGACGTCCGCGGCACCACGCTGGCGGCGCGGGGCTGGACCCGCGAGGGCGGGGACCTGTGGGAGACGCTGGCTCGGCTGGACGCCGACGGCTGCGCCCGCTACGTCGTCACCGACGTCGGCCGGGACGGCACGATGACCGGCCCGAACCTCGACCTGCTGCGCGAGGTGTGCGCCCGGACCCCGGCGCCGGTGGTCGCCTCCGGCGGGGTGTCCTCCCTCGACGACGTCCGGGCGCTGCGCACGCTCACCGGCGCCGGCGTCGAGGGCGCCATCGTCGGCAAGGCGCTCTACGCGGAGGCCTTCACCCTCGAGGAAGCCCTGCGGGTCGCCGGCGACGGTCACTCCTCCGCGTAGAGCACCTCGAACCGCTCGAAGACCACCGGCAGGTCGTCGCGGAACGCCACGCCCAGCCCCGGCAGCACCCGGCGGAAGTAGGCCTCGTGGCCGCGCAGCCAGTCCGCCCGGGTCCGGTCGCCCTCGCCCTCGTCCCATGCGAAGGCGTCGTCGACCGAGGACAGCGGGCCGACCCGGACGTCGGTGGTCCGCAGCACGGCGCGGGGCCGGCCGCGGCCGTCGCACGCGATCCACCGGTCGCCGGCGACCGGCAGCGGGACGCCCTCGGCCTCGTACTCGGCCACCGAGCCGGCCGTGGCCCGCTTCGGGCCGTGGAGCACGAGCCCGACCAGCTCCTCCGCCAGCTCGACGCTGTCGCCGAACTGGACGAGGTCCTGCCAGCGCCCGGACGGCGGCCCACCCGCCGCGGCGAGGTAGCGGGCCCAGAACTCCTCGGCCGCGCCCTCGTCGGGCGGCGGCAGGGGCGTGCTCACCGGCGGACCACGGGCCCCGTCAGCCGCTCGCCCGGCCCCTCGCCCGGGGGGTCCGGCAGCACCGACGCCTCCCGGAAGGCCAGCTGCAGCGACCGCAGCCCGTCCCGCAGGGACCGTGCGTGCACCGGCCCGAGGTCCGGCGCCGCCGCGGTGACGAGACCGGCGAGCGCCGTGATGAGGGTCCGCGCCTCGTCGAGGTCCATCAGGTCGCCGGCGTCCTCCCCCTCGGCCAGGCCGCACTTGACGGCCGCCGCGGACATGAGGTGGACCGCGGCCGTCGTGACGATCTCGACCGCGGGGACGTCCGCGATGTCCCGGGCGGCCGTGTCGGCGGCGGAGGCGGGCTGACTCACCCTGGTACCCTGCCCGGGACCACCTCGGTGCGGCAACGCGGCGAGGCAACGAAGCGGAGGTCTCCTCCCACCTGCGGCGTCACGGCGCCGGCCGGGTCCGGTCCTGCGGGAAGCCGCGGCGGCCGTCCGGCGTTCCTCAGGGGGTATGACCGCCACGGCGTGCGGTCGCGGCCGGGACGGTCCGGCCGGTCACGACCAGACCCCAGGAGTGCACATCACCGAGACCCGCATCAACGACCGTATCCGCGTGCCGGAGGTCCGACTGGTCGGCCCCAACGGCGAGCAGGTCGGCATCGTCCGGATCGAGGACGCCCTGCGCCTGGCGCAGGAGGCCGAGTTGGATCTCGTCGAGGTGGCCCCGCAGGCCCGCCCGCCCGTCGCCAAGCTCATGGACTTCGGAAAGTTCAAGTACGAGTCGGCGATGAAGGAGCGCGAGGCGCGCCGCAACCAGACCAACACCGTTCTCAAGGAGATCCGGCTCCGGCTCAAGATCGACCCGCACGACTACGAGACCAAGAAGGGTCACGTCGTCCGGTTCCTCAAGGGTGGGGACAAGGTCAAGGTCATCATCATGTTCCGAGGACGCGAGCAGTCCCGTCCCGAGATGGGTCTACGCCTGCTCCAGCGGATGGCGGAGGACGTCACCGAGCTGGGCAGCGTCGAGTCGTCGCCGCGCGTGGACGGCCGGAACATGGTCATGGTCATCGCCCCGCACAAGAAGAAGTCCGAGGCCAAGGCCGAGCTGCGGCGCCAGCGCGACGCGGCCACCGCCGCGGCGAACGCCGCGCGCGCCGGCGAGGCCGGGGAGCAGCCCGCGGCCGACCGGCCCGCGCGGGTCACCGCCGAGGCCTAGCCGGGGAGCCCCGGACCGACAGCCGCACCGTTGCACCGCGCCGCCCCCGGGCGGCGCCACCACAGAACCGGGCTCGGCCGAGCCCGACACCCACGGAAGGAGGCACGCCGTGCCCAAGCAGAAGACGCACAGCGGCGCCAAGAAGCGACTCCGGGTCACCGGGTCGGGCAAGATCATGCGCGAGCGCGCCAACCGGCGGCACCAGTTCGAGTGGAAGCCGTCGACGCGCACCCGCCGCCTCCACGTCGACGTCGAGGTCTCGGCCGCCGACCGCCGCAAGGCGCGCAAGCTGCTCGGGCGCTGAGCCCCGACCCGACCGACCAGGAGGTCCCCCATGGCACGTGTGAAGCGCGCCGTCAACGCCCAGAAGAAGCGCCGCGAGGTTCTCGAGCAGGCCAGCGGCTACCGCGGCCAGCGCTCGCGGCTGTACCGCAAGGCCAAGGAGCAGGTCACCCACTCCGGCGTCTACGCCTACCGTGACCGCCGCGCCCGCAAGGGCGACTTCCGGCGGCTGTGGATCCAGCGGATCAACGCCGCCTGCCGCGCCAACGGGCTCACGTACAACCGGTTCGTCCAGGGCCTCAAGGCCGCCGGGGTGGAGGTCGACCGCCGGATGCTGGCCGAGCTCGCCGTCAGCGACTCCGCCGCCTTCGCCGCCCTCGTCCGCACGGCCGCCGACGCCCTTCCGGCCCGGCCCGGAACCGCTGCCGCCTGACCCCGGCGCCGCGCCCCGGGACGTCGTCGACGGTCCCGGGGCCGGGCCCCGGTCGCCGGCCGTGCGGGCCGCCGCGTCCCTGGCCACTCGGCAGGGCCGCCGCCGTCAGGGCCGGTTCCTCGTCGAGGGGCCGCGCGCCGTCCGCGACCTCCTCCGGGCCGCCGCCGACGGGGCGCCGTACCGGGTCCGCGCCCTCTACGCGACGGCGGAGGTTCTGGCCCGCGACCCGGACCTCACCCGCCTCGCGCCGCCGTCCGTGGTCCGGGAGGCGTCCGCCGCCGTGGTGGGGGCGATCTCCGACGCCGCGACGCCCCAGGGCGTCGTCGCCGTCGTCGACGTCCCGCCCCGGCGCGGGGCGGCCGGGGTCGGCCTCGGACCCGTCACGGCAGGGGCGGTGCTGGTGGAGGTGCAGGACCCGGGCAACGTCGGCACCGTCGTCCGCGCCGCCGACGCCGCGGGCGCCTCGGTGGTGGCCCTGACCCCCGGCTGCGCCGACCCGTACGCCCCGAAGACGGTCCGCTCGACCGCGGGCAGCCTCTTCCACCTGCCGGTGGTGCCCGACGTCGACCTCGACGAGCTCGTCCGGGCAGCGCGCTCGGCCGGGGTCCGCCTGCTCGCCACGGACGCCGGCGGCGACACCGACCTCGACGAGACCGCAGCCGCTGCCGCTGCCGGCGCGGGACCGCTCGCCGGGCCCCACCTGTGGCTGCTCGGCAACGAGGGCCGGGGGCTGGCCACGGACGCCCTCGCCGCCGCCGACGACGTGGTCCGGATCCCGATCCGCGGCCGCGCCGAGAGCCTCAACCTCGCGATGGCGGCCACTCTCGTCCTGTTCGCCACGGCGAGGTCGCGCGCGTCGCGATGACCGGCCCGTGGGAGCCCGCCGTCCGGCCCGGGCCGGACGGCGGGCTCCGAGGAGCGCCGGCTGCTCAGCGACGCGAGGGGACCGCGCCGCCGCGTGACGGGCGACGCGTGGACCGGGGCTCGGGGTCGGGCTCGAGAACGGTCGCCGCCGGGTCCACCACGCCGGCGAGGGACGCCGCAGCCGACTCCTCGCCGGCTGCCGGGTCCTCCGCCCCGGTGTCCTCCGCCCCGGTGTCGCCGGCAGGGGTGTCGGCAGCAGGGGTGTCGGCAGCAGGGGTGTCGGCAGCAGGGGTGTCGGCAGCCGGGGCGTCGACGGCCTCGGTGCCCGCGTCGGGGGTGTCGCCGGCAGGGGTGTCGGCAGCAGGGGCGTCGCCCACCTCGGGGTTGCCCTCGGACCCGCCCGCGGCGTCGGTGCCGGCGTCGCCGGCAGTGTCCGCGGCGGACCCGCCGTCGGCGACCTCGGCCACGACGGCGACGGCCCGGACCGGTGTCGGGTCGGAGGTCGCCTCCGGGTCCGCCGAGGCTGCCCGGTCCGGGTCCGGCCCGTCGGAGGGGTCGTCGGCGGCCGCCTCGGCCTCCCCGGCTGTCGGGACCCCGCCCGCGCCGGCCACGGTGGCCGCTCCTGCCGCGGCGACCCGCGTCCCCTCCCCGGCCAGGACGGCCGGTGGCGTGGCTGACGGCAGGAGCCGCGACGCCTCCTCCGGGGCCGCGTCGTCGAGGGCCCCGAGCCGGTCCACCTCGTCCTCCAGCGACCCGCCCACGGCCTCGTCGGCGAGTAGCCCGACGAGGGTCTCCCGGATCTCGGACAGCCGTTCCACAGTGTGGACGTGCCGCTCGGTGAGGGCGGCGAGGCGGCGGTTGGCGACGTCGGTGACCGCCACGGCGCGCCGCTCGGCGGCGGACACCAGCCGGTGCGCCTGTTCCTTGGCGGCGGTGACGGCGCGGTGGGACTCCTCCTGGGCGGTCGTGATGAGCCGCGTGGCCTCGTCGCGGGCCCCCGTCCGGTCGCGCTCGGCCTGCTCCCGGGCGGCCGTCACGAGGTGCTCGCTCTCCGCGGCGGCCTCGTCCCGCAGCCGCTGGACCTCGGTCGCGGCGGCCGCCCGCATGTCGGTGATGGCGGACTCGGCGGTGGCCCGCTCCTGGTCGGCCTCCTCCGCGGCGAGCCGCAGGATCTGCGAGAGCCGTTCGCTCACCGCGGTGTGGGCGGGCTTGGTGGTCTCACGGGCGGCGTCCAGCTCGCTGCGCGCGGCCGCGAGCTCCTTGCGCACCCTCTCGGTCTCCCGGCGGGCGACCGAGAGGCGCTGCTCCAGGTCGCCGAGCTCCGACCGGGTGCGGGCGACGAAGTCGTCGACCTGGTCCCGCCGGTAACCGCGCATGACGATGTCGAAGTCGTCCTCGCCGGTCATGATCGCCGAGTCCTGCTGTGCGTCCATTCGCGTCCTGTCCTGTAGTTCCCGCGAGGCGCGTGTCGGGCCCCCCTGCGGAGCGTGTCGGGCATCCCGCGACATCATGGCCTTCCTCTCCGTCCCTGCGCTGCCCCTCCGGCGCGCCATGGTCGGACGGACCACGCCGGAGCCGTCCGGTCGGACTCGTCCGACTCAGCCGGTGTGCGGAGCCCGCCGGTGATCGCCGGTCCCGGCGCATCGTCCGGGTGCGTCCGGTCCGCGCCGGCGGGGAGGGCCCCGGCCCCGCACCGGGCGGCGCGGCCGGCACGGCCGCCGGGACGCGGCCC
>JBHJOJ010000073.1:0-6848 GCA_050329835.1 Kineosporiaceae bacterium
CCGCGCAGCCGCTTGAGAGCACCGGTGTCGCGTTCCAGGGCGATCTCGATCGCCAGCGCCTGGAAGCTCGACAGGAACACCCCGACGGCGACGATCCCCGGCAGGAAGTAGTGCGCGAAGGTGATCGACTCACCGGGACCCGTGGGGATCTCCGCACTCCCGAAGGCGCTCGCGAAGATGACCAGGAGGATCACCGGGAACAGGAAGTTGAAGATCAAGGACTCCCGCTGGCGGAAGTACTGCTTGATCTCCACTTGGGACCGGGCAGCGACGACGGTGGCGAGGTTCATGCCACAGCTCCTTCCAGATCGGCGCGGGGGTTTGCGCCGTCGGGTGCGTCGCCACCGGCCGATGCGGCGCCCACGAGGGACAGGTACACGTCCTCCAGGGACATCCGGTGCACCTGGAGGCCGGGGATCTCGCCGCCGTGCTCCCGCGCGAGGCGGAGGACGACCTCGGTGGGCGCGGTGGTGCGCTCCGTGCCGGAGCGGCCCTGGGCGTCATGCCACGTGACCAAGCTGCTGTCCCTCAGGTCTCCACCCAGCTCGCCGGCCGGCGCGCAGGCGACCAGACGTCCGTCGGCGATGACGGCGATGCGGTCGGCGAGCCGTTCGGCCTCGTCGAGGTAGTGCGTCGTCAGCAGGATCGTGGTCCCGTCCCCTCGCAGGTCGTTGATGAGGTCCCAGAACTGTCGCCGCGCGGCGGGGTCGAACCCGGTGGTCGGCTCGTCGAGGAACAGCAGCTCGGGGCGCCCGACGACGCCGAGAGCGACGTCGAGCCGCCGGCGCTGGCCACCCGACAGCGAGGCGATGCGCGCCTTGCGCTTGTCGGCGAGGCCGACGCGCTCGATGACCGTGCCGGGGTCGTCGGGGGCGGGGAAGAAGCGCGCGAAGTGGGCGACGAACTCGAACACCGTCAGGTCCGCCTCCTCCTTCGTGCTCTGGAGCACGATGCCGAGGCGGGCCCGCCAGTCAAGGCCGGCGCGGGCCGGGTCGGTGCCCAGGACCGACACCTGCCCGCCGTCGCGGTGCCGGAAGCCCTCGAGGATCTCGGTGGTCGTCGTCTTGCCGGCCCCGTTGGGGCCGAGCAGGGCGAGGATCTCGCCGCGGGCGATGTCGAGGTCGATGCCGTCGACGGCGGCCTTCGTGACGCCCCGGGAGACCCGGTACGTCTTGCGCAGCCCCCGGACCCGGACGGCGACGGCGTCCGCCGGCAGGTCGAGCGTTCCGAGCGATGTCATGCCGCCAGCCTGCTCAGGGGCCGGCGGCGGCGACAGGACCGGATGTCCGGTTCCCGCGTCCACCACCCGGTGGACCCGCCGGTCGTCCGCACGGCACCGGTCAGCCGGACGGGGTGCTCCGCACGGCCGCGAGTCCGGCGCGGACGAAGTCGACCGACTGCTCCAGCACGGCGAGCGCGTACGTCGTCACGGCGCCACCTCGGCCAGCCCGACGAGGTGGGCCGCCACCTCGCGCGCCGCGACCGGCTGCACCCGCATCCGCGGCACGACGGACACCGGGCCGGCCGCCGCCATCCGGTGACGATGTTCGAGGCGTCGACCACGGCGTCGCACCCGTCGAGGCGGTCCCGGTCGTGAGGTCGACCCCCGTCGACCGCGCCAGGACGACGGGCGCGTGCCCGCGGCGCAGCACCTCGGCCACGACCAGCCGCCCGACCAGGCCGGTCCCGCCGGCCACCGCCAGGCGCACGCCGGCTCAGCCCTCCGCGACGAGCCGCTGGAAGCGGCCGACACCCTCGGCGAGGTCGTCGTCCCCCAGGGCGTAGGAGAACCGGAGGTAGCCGCCGGGGCCGAAGGCCTCGCCCGGGACGGCCGCGATCTCGGCCTCCTCCAGCAGCAGCGTGGCGAGCTCGGCCGACGTGGCCGCGGTCCGCCCCCGCAGCGGCCGGCCCAGCAGCCCCGTGACGTCGGGGTAGGCGTAGAAGGCGCCGAGCGGGGTGGGGCAGGTGACGCCGTCGATCGCGGACAGCATCGACACCATGGTGCGGCGACGCCGGTCGAAGGCCTCGCGCATGGCGGCCACCGCGTCGAGGGGGCCCGCCACCGCGGCCAGGGCGGCCCGCTGGGCGACGTTGCAGACGTTGGACGTCATGTGGGACTGGTAGTTCGACGCGGCCTTGACCGCGTCCGCGGGCCCGATGAGCCAACCCACCCGCCAGCCCGTCATGGCGTACGTCTTGGCGACCCCGTTGAGCACGAGGCAGGTGTCGGCGAGCTCCGGCACCACGGCGAGCACCGACGGGGCCTCGGCGCCGTCGTAGACCAGGTGCTCGTAGATCTCGTCGGTGACGACCCACAGGCCGTGCCCGAGCGCCCAGCGGCCGACGGCCTCGACCGTCGCCCGATCGGCGACCGCCCCGGTCGGGTTGTCGGGGGAGACCCACAGCACGGCCTTGGTGCGCGGGGTGCGGGCGGCCTCCAGCTGGTCGACCGTGGGGACGTAGCCCTGGTCGGCCCCCGCCACGACCTCCACCGGGACCCCCCCGGCGAGGCGGATCGCCTCCGGGTAGGTGGTCCAGTACGGCGCGGGGACCACGATCTCGTCGCCCGGGTCGAGCAGCGTGGCGAAGGCCAGGTAGACCGCCTGCTTGCCCCCGTTGGTCACGAGCACTTGCGAGGGGGCGACCTCGACCCCGGAGTCGCGCCGCGTCTTGGCGGCGATCGCCTCGCGCAGCGCGGGCAGGCCCGCCGCCGGGGTGTACCGGTGCATGGCCGGGTCGGTGCAGGCCGCGGCGGCGGCCTCGACGACGTGGGCCGGGGTGGGGAAGTCCGGCTCGCCGGCACCGAAGCCGATGACCGGTCGTCCGGCGGCCCGCAGCTCCTTGGCGCGCGCCGTCACGGCGAGGGTCGCGGACTCCGCGATCCCGGCGGCCCGGGACGACAGGCGCGCGGTGGCGGGCTGGCGGTCGGCTGCGGCGAGCGTCATGCGGCCATCCTGCCCGAGCCGCCCCCTCCCGGCGGCTGCCTCGACCGCCGTGCCGACGCCGATGTCGACCGCGGTCCGCCGGGGCACGTATGCTGTATCCCTGGCGTCCATCCGCCTGCGTCGCCGTGCGCGGCGGGCCGGGTGGCTCCTAGGGCAGTGGCGCAATTGGCAGCGCACCGGTCTCCAAAACCGGCGGTTGTGGGTTCGAGTCCCTCCTGCCCTGCTCGGCCGCCCCGACTCGCGGGGTGGCCTCGCGCCGTCCGGGTCGCATCAGCGTCCGGCGGCGTCCGGCGGAGACCACAGGAAGAGGCGGACCGGTGACCCAGACCCGTGACACCGAGCGGGACTCCCCGTCGCGGGAACCCGGCGGCCGGGGGTTCCTCGGTGGCATCCTCCTGTTCCTCCGGCAGGTGGTCGCCGAGCTGCGCAAGGTGGTCCGCCCCACCCGGGACGAGCTGCTCGCGTACACGAGCGTGGTCCTCGTCTTCGTCGTCGCCATCATGATCTACGTGTCGATTCTCGACTTCGGGTTCGCCCGGCTCGTGCTGTGGGTCTTCGGCGGCGACGTCTGACCACACGCCGACCCGGACCGATCCGCCGGACCGCCACGACCGAGGGCACGACGTAGGGACTGAGGGAATGACCGATCACAACGAGATCGCGCTGCAGGACGCCGTCGCGACCGACGACGGCCCGGGCGGCGCCGACGGCATGGACGCGCGGCCCGACGCCGAGGTCGACGCCGAGCCGGACACGCCGCCCGACGCCGAGGTCGACCCGGTCGCGGAGTTCCGCGCACAGCTGCGCCGCATGCCCGGCGAGTGGTACGTCGTCCACTCCTACGCCGGGTACGAGAACCGGGTGAAGCAGAACATCGAGAGCCGCTCCCGGACCTTCCACCAGGAGGAGAACATCCACCAGGTCGAGGTCCCCATGGAGGAGGTCACCGAGTTCAAGGGCGGCCAGCGCAAGACCGTCCGCCGGGTGCGCATCCCCTCCTACGTCCTGGTCCGGATGGACATGGACGACGAGGGCAACGCCTGGTCCGTGGTGCGTCACACCCCGGGCGTCACCGGGTTCCTCGGCTCCGCGCACAACCCCACGGCGCTGACGACCGACGAGGTGGTGTCCATGCTGGCGCCGACCCTGCAGCGCCCGGTCGAGACCGGGGCCGCCGCGGCCGCCGACGCCGAGACCGCCACGGTCGAGTTCGAGGTCGGCGAGTCCGTCACCGTCATGGACGGCCCGTTCGCCACCCTCCCGGCCAGCATCTCCGAGATCAACATCGCCTCCCAGAAGCTCAAGGTGCTCGTCTCGATCTTCGGTCGCGAGACCCCGGTCGAGCTCTCGTTCGACCAGGTCTCCAAACTCTGACGAGCCCTCCCCGTCCCCGCCCACCCCTCTCGAAGGACCCCTCGTGCCTCCCAAGAAGAAGAAGGTCACCGGCCTCATCAAGCTCCAGATCAAGGCCGGCATGGCCAACCCGGCGCCGCCCATCGGCCCCGCGCTGGGCCAGCACGGCGTCAACATCATGGAGTTCTGCAAGGCGTACAACGCCGCCACGGAGTCCCAGCGCGGCAACGTCGTGCCGGTCGAGATCACGGTGTACGACGACCGCTCGTTCACCTTCGTCACCAAGACCCCGCCCGCCGCAGAGCTGATCAAGAAGGCCGCCGGCGTCGACAAGGGTTCCGCGACCCCGCACAGCAGCAAGGTCGCGACGCTGACGGCCGACCAGGTCCGGCAGATCGCCGAGACCAAGCTCCAGGACCTCAACGCCGTCGACGTCGAGGCCGCCAGCAAGATCATTGCGGGCACCGCCCGCAGCATGGGCATCACCGTCGAGAAGTGAGGCCCGGGGCGGGCGCGGGGACCACCCGCACGCCCCCGAGTGGCAGGGCCAAGGGCCCGCGACGACCACAACCAGGAGGAGAGAGACGTGAAGCGCAGCAAGTCCTACCAGCAGGCCGCCCAGAAGATCGACCGCGAGGCCCTCTACGCCCCCGCCGACGCCGTGCGCCTGGCCAAGGAGACGTCGACCACGTCGTACGACGCCACGGTCGAGGTCGCCATGCGGCTCGGCGTGGACCCGCGCAAGGCGGACCAGATGGTCCGGGGGACCGTCAACCTGCCCCACGGGACCGGCAAGACCGCCCGGGTGCTCGTGTTCGCGGCCGGCGACCGGGCCGAGGCCGCCCGTGAGGCGGGCGCCGACCACGTCGGCACCGACGACCTCATCGAGCGGATCCAGGGCGGGTGGCTGGACTTCGACGCCGTCGTGGCGACCCCCGACCTCATGGGCAAGGTCGGGCGCCTCGGCAAGGTGCTCGGGCCGCGCGGTCTGATGCCCAACCCCAAGACCGGGACGGTGACGATGGACGTCGCCAAGGCCGTCGCCGACATCAAGGGCGGCAAGATCGAGTTCCGGGTCGACAAGCACGCCAACCTGCACCTCATCATCGGCAAGGCGTCGTTCGGCGAGAACCAGCTGATCGAGAACCTCGCGGCCGCCGTCGACGAGGTCCAGCGGCTCAAGCCGTCGGCCGCCAAGGGCCGCTACCTCAGGAAGCTCACCGTGACGACGACGATGGGCCCCGGCATCCCGGTGGACCCGGCCGCCCCGGTGACGGCCGAGGCGAGCTGACCGGCGCGCTCGGGTGGCCGTCCCGCGCGGGGCCATCCACCCGGGTGGATGGGACATACTCCGCGGCGTGACCCGCCGTCCCTCCCTGCGCGTCCCCGCGGTCCTCGCCGTCGCCGCCCTCTCCCTCGCCGGGTGCAGCACCGGCGACGAGCCGGACACCGGCGCGGCGGGTTCGGGCTCGCCGTCCGGGCCGGGCGCCGCCGGGTCGGTGTCCGCGGCGGCCGGCTCCTCCCTCGAGCCGTCGCCCTCCGGTCCGGGCTCCGCCGCGCCCTCGCAGGAGGCTCCGCCGCCGGCCGGCACCGGTGAGGTCGTCCCCGGTGCCGAGCTGGCCGACCGGGTGCTGGCCGCGGCGGCCGCCGCGGGCGGTGCCCGGGTGACGCTGGAGTCGACGCTGGAGGAGTCGTCCCTCTCGGCCGAGGGCGTCGTGCAGTTCAGCGACCCCTACCGGGCCGACGTCACGACGACGGTGGGCAGCGAGGGCGGGGACCTGGTCTCGCGGATCCTCGTGCTGTCGCCCACCGAGGCCTACGTGCGGCTGCCCGAGACCGGCGGGTGGATCCCGATCGCCGGCGGGGACGAGCTGGGGATGACCGGCGCCGTCGGCACCGAGTACGTCAGTCCGGAGTCGACGTGGCAGGTGTGGGGGACGTCGGGCGACTTCGAGGTGGTCGGGACGGAGGACGTCGGTGGGGTGTCGGCCACGCGGTACCGGCTGACGGACGTGGCCGGGGCGGCGGTGACGTCGCCCGGGCTGGAGTCGGTCGAGGTCTGGGTGGGGCCGGGCGACCTCCCGGTCCGGTCGGAGCTCACCGTGTCCGACCCGCAGCCCGCGACGGTCACCGTCGACTACCGCGAGTGGGGCGAGCCCGTGAGCGTCGAGGCGCCGCCCCCGGACGAGATCCTCGAGTTCTAGCCGGGTCCCGGGCGCGATTTGGCGGCCGCCGGGGTCGGCCCGTACTCTCGCCGGAGCCGAAGACCGCTGGTCGTCGCCCGGCCCCCCGGGCGATCGAAGGCCCCGGGCGACCGGGCGGCCCGCGCAGGCACGTGACACGGCACCGCCGGGCGCTCGTCGCCCGGATCCCGCCGCCCCGTGCCCTGTGCCGGGGCGTTCCTCATGTCCGGGTCCACCGGCGGCCGACCCCTGGCCGACCCGAGAGGACCGACATGCCCACCGAGGAGAAGGCGGCCGCCGTCGCGGAGCTCACCGAGCTCTTCACCCGGTCGTCCGCCGCGGTGCTGACCGAGTACCGCGGGATGTC
>JBHJOJ010000074.1:0-8794 GCA_050329835.1 Kineosporiaceae bacterium
TCGCGGGCGGCCCGCTCGGCGTCGGCGACGATCCCGTCGGCCTCGGCGCGGGCGGCCTCGAGCAGCGCCTGGCGCACGGGCGCGAGCCCTTCGTCCGCCGCCGCCCCGCGCGGTACGCCCGTCCCGGTGGTCATCGCGGCATCACCACGCGCAGCGGGCCACGCCCGGCCGGCAGGTCGGCGACCGCCTCGCCGGCGTCGGCGGTGAGCACGACGAGGAGGACGTCCGCCGGCAGTTCCCGCAGCGCCCGCCGGACCACGTCCGGCGTGTCGGCCACGATGACGCGGGCACCTGCGAGGGCGTACCCCTCGACCAGCGGCGCCGCCCCGACCACGGCGACGGCGCCGACGGTGAGCGGGCCGGCGGAGGACGTGCCGAGGGGGGACGTCACGTCACGCCCGCCCGATGAGGATGACCGCGATGATGAGGCCGTAGATCGCGATCCCCTCGGCGAGACCGACGATGACCATCGACCGGCCGAACAGCTCGGGCCGCTCGCTCATGGCCGCGAGGGCGGCCGCACCGGTGTAGGCGACGGCGATGGCGGCGCCGATGGACGACCCGGCGACCGCGATGGCCGCCGCGAGCAGGGCGGTCCCCCCGGCGCCCGCCTCCGCGGTGTCGGTGGTGGTGGTGGGGTCGGTGCCGGGGGTGGTCGCCGCCACGGCGGCCTCGGCGACGACGGCGAGCCCGACGAGCAGCGCGACCGCGACGCCCAGCGCCGCGCCGAGGAGGACCAGGGTCCGCCGGGTGTGGGACGTGGTCATGGGACCTCCTGGGGTGCGCGGGCCGTGGTCGTGCGGGACGTCGCGGGTGCCGGGGTGGCGGCGGGGATGTGGAAGGGGCGGAACGGCCGGCCCTCGGCGTTGAAGATCCGGGAGAACAGCTCGTAGTACTCCAGGCGCAGGGCCTGGATCCCGGCGACGAGCGCCTCCAGCCCGAACGCCAGCGCGTTGCCGACCACGAACACGGCGATCGCACCGGCGAGCGCCGCCCCGCCGCGGTCCCAGAGGGCGGTGGTCGCCTGCCACACCACGAGACCGAGGGCGGCGTGGGTGAGACCGAAGGCGGCCAGCCGGGCGAAGGAGGCGACGTTCGAGCCGAGCCGGACCACCATGTCGAACAGCTCGACGACCGCCTCCACCGCCCCGGTGGCACCGCCGCCCGCGGCGGCCACCAGGCCGAGGTAGGCGACGACCAGCGCCGTCACCGCCAGGACCAGGCCGGCGGTGACCACCGCGCCGACGCCGAGGTACCAGCCGGCCGCCGCGAGCCCCGCGCCCAGGAAGAGCGCGGCGCCGGACAGTGCCGACGGGTCGTAGACGGCCGGCCGCCACCCGCCCTCCCGGAACCGGTTGACGGTGCCGAGCGCGTAGGCCCCGGCCAACAGCACCGCCCCGACGCCGACCGCCGCGGCCAGCAGCGGGACCGGCTCCTCCAACGGAGCCAGCCACAGCACGGGGACGAGGCCGGTCGGGCCGAACGCTTCCCCGTAGAGGACGCCGAACACCGTGGCGACCGCGCCGGCGCCGGCCACGAGAGGCCAGTGGGGCCGCAGCCGGGACAGCCGCCGCGGCCACCCGAACGCCACCGCGATCCCGGCGGCGACGAGCAGGAGGCCGTGCCCGACGTCGCCGAACATCATCCCGAACATGAGGACGTAGGCGATCCCGGCCGGCACCGTGGGATCGAGGTCGCGGTACGGGACCGTGGCGTACGTCGAGACGAGCGGGCTGAACGGGCGCGACGCGGGGCTCGACGGGAGGCGGGTCGGGGGCTGCACGCCCGGCGGGCGGGGCAGCTCGACGACCGCGGCGCCGTGCGGGGCGAGACGCTGCCGCAGACCGGCCACCTCGTCACCGGGACACCAGCCCGCGAGTGCGGTGGCGCGGCCGCGGGTGACGGCGGTGGCGGCGGCATCCTCCAGGGCGGCCTCGCCCCCGAGGAGGTCGACGCGGCCCGCGTCCTCCCAGGCCGTGATCCGGGCGGCGGCCACGGCATCGACGCTGAGCGCCACCGCCGGGGGGGTGCCCCCGGCGCCTCCGGCCCGTTGCAGGGCGAGCGCGGCGGGCCCGTGGGTCTCGTCGCCGCGGCGGCTGCCGTCCTCGAGCTCGACGACGCCGGCGTCGGCGAGGTGCGCCAGGGCGTGGCGCAGGCCGCCCACCGGGGCGACCAGCGCCATCCGGACCATGGGGACCGGAGCGGGGACCCGCGGCCGACGGCGCGACGCCTCGTGCGACGGCTCGTGCGACGCCTCGTGCGACGGCTCGTGCGACGGCTCATGCGACGGCATCGAGCACCTCCTGGCGCTGGTCGGGCGGCGCCCCCGAGGCGGCGAGGTCGATCGCGGCGCGCACCCGCCAGGCATCCACGGCCAGGGCGGCGACCGCCCCCGTGACGGGTGCCGCCCCGAACCCGGACCCCGTCATCAGCGCGTGTGCGTCCCGGTCCACCCGCTGCCACCAGGCCGTCTCGGCACGCCACAGGTCCTCGGGACCGGCGACGCCGTCCAGCGCCCAGGCGGCGGGCCGGGCGACGATCGCGCGGAGCTGCCCGAGCGTGCCGGCGTCCTGCCAGCGGCCGCCCAACTGACCGTCGATCAGCCGGCGGTGGTCGTCCGACCACGGAGCCGGTCGCCCGCCGGCCAGCCGGCGGACGACGAGCAGCGCCACCGCCCCGGCCGCCCAGGACGACGCCTCGGGGACCGTCGTCCGGACGCGTTCCGCCCACACCAGCCGCGGGCCCAGCTGGAGTGCCACCGCCTCCTGCCCGCCGGGATCGCGCCACGGCGTGCCCGCCAACCGGTCGCGCAGGTCCGCGAGCGAACCCGCCCCGGCCAGCCGCCACCAGGCCGTCCCGAGGGCCCCCAGCCGGAACGGCGGTGTGGCCGGGGCCCCTTCGAGCTCGTCCACCAGGGCGTCGATGTCGGCGATCTCGAACCAGGCGGCCAGGGCGCGCAGGCGCCGCACGCCGTCGGCGGGCAGCCAGCCCGACAGCACCCGCAGATGCCACAGGAGCGTTCCGGCGACCCCTCGTTCGGCGTCCGCGGCGCCCATCCCGTCGCGCACGTCGTGGCCGTAGGGACCCGCGGCCAGGGCGCGCAGGGCCGTCCCGAGGTCCTCGGCCGTCGCCACGGTTCGCACTCCGGCCCGACCGAGCCGCCGCCGAGCCAGGGCGCGGGCCCGCACCGTGGCCGCCACCCACCCGGCGCTCATCGCGGTGCCGCGGCAGCGAGGGCGTCGTCACGCGCGCGGGCGACGACCCGGCCCACCAGTCGATCCATGCCCGCGGCGCTGCGCCGGCGGACGTCCTCGGCCGCTGCCCGTGCCGCCGCCAGGTCCGCCGCGGCGTGCTCGTCGTGCTCGGCCTGGACCCGGGCGGCCGCCTCCGCCCGGGCGCTGCTCGCGCGGCGTGCGGTCTCGGCGTCCAGGTCACGGGCCTGACGCCGAGCCAGGGCGCGGATGTCCGCGGCTCGGGCGGACGCCTCGGCCAGCATGGCGTCGCACCGGGCCTCGGTGTCCGCGAGCCGGCCGAGGACCGGCCCCAGTTCGGCCTCGCGACGGGCACCGGGCTCCGCCGGGACCGCGGCCCCCGCCGCCGCGCCCGGCGTGCCGCCGGGCCGGAACCGGTCGAGGAGGTCGCGGACTGCGGGCACGATGGACCTCCTTCCCGCGGCCGCTCCCAGCCTGCGCCACTCGATCCGGCGCGGATCGTGTCCAAGGTCCCGACCGACCGCGCCCACCCGGCCGCGGACCGGGCTGCTGTCCGCAGCGCCCGGCGATGCCGGCAGGTCACATGACGCGCGAGGTGAGCGCCATGGCGTCGACCGGCGCCCTGACCTGGACGTCGTTGTCGAGTGGCTTGTGGTGCATCTGCCGACCTTCTCGTGGTGCGTCTGCCGAACCGGCGTCCGACGAACGCCGGGCGCCGTCGCCCGACTGTCAGCCGGTCGCCGCCGGCGCGGTCGGTGTCACCAGTTCCGCCACCCGGGCCAGCACCTGCGGCAGCAGCTCCTGCTCGGGCGGCGTCAGGCCCTCGCCCGGCTCGGTGCACGTCACCGGCGCGCTGACCAGCCAGGCCCGCGGCGGGGCGTGACCGCACAGCGACGCCAGCCCCAGCAGCTCGCCCGGCGTCAGGTGATGGGTCCACGACAGCGCCCCGTACTCCGGCGTCACCTCCTCGACCCGGATCCCGGCCCCGTCGGCGGGCCGGGCGTCGACGAACACCACCTCCGAGGCAGCAGCGACGTCGACCGCGAGCTCCGGGGTCAACTGGTGCCGCTGGAGCACCCGGGCCCCGCCCGGCCGGGACAGGGCCAGCACGGAGGCGGCGTGCCAGCCCAGGCCGTCGTCGCGGCGCAGCGGGTTGCCGTAGCCGATCACCAGCGGCCTCGGGGTCATCGGGTCCTCCTGTCGAGTTCCGTGCCGGCGGCGTCGACCAGACGCACGTCCAGCGCCATCCGCCCGACCTCGTGGGTCGAGCAGCTGAGGCACGGGTCGTAGCAGCGGATCACCGCCTCGACCCGGTTGAGCATGCCCTCGGGAATGGTCGCACCGTCGCCGCCCCGTACGAAGGCCCGGGCGACCTGGGTGACGGAGGCGTTCATGGCGAGGTTGTTGTGCCCCGTGGCGATGACGAGGTTGACCCACCGGACCAGCCCGTCGTCGTCCACCCGGTAGTGGTGCAGCAGGGTGCCGCGCGGTGCCTCCGACACCCCGATCCCCTCGGTGCGGTTGATCCCGGCGACCGCGCGCACCCGGGGGGAGGTGATGGTGTCCGAGCGCAGCAGCGACTCCATCCGCTCCAGGCAGGAGAGCGTGTCGACCAGCCGGGCCTCGTGGTAGGCGAACGAGGTCGTCGGCACCCGGCCCACCCGGGCCCGGAACGCCTCGAGGCGGGCGTCGGCCCGCGGCGTGCCCATCCGGTCCGCCACCGTGACCCGGGCCAGCGGGCCCACCCGGTAGATCCCGTCCGGGTACCCGAGGTCCTTCCAGTACACCGACTTGAGGAACGTCCACGGCTCGACGGCCTCGCCGATGAGGTCGGCATACCCGCGCGGGTCGACCCGGTCCGCCAGCCACGAGCCGTCGGCGGCCATCACCCGCAGCAGGCCGTCGTAGTGCTCCGCCTCGCCGTCCGGGGTGACGAGCGCGTGGAACGCGGTCGGGAAGTCACCGAAGACCCGGGCCTCCGCCTCCCACCGGGCGACCTCGCCGGTGTACCAGTCGAGGGCGCGCTCGGTGGCCGCGACCGCCTCCGGGATCCCGGCCAGGATGGCGTCCCGGGTGTCGGGCGACAGGGGCGCGTCCACCCCGCCCGGCACCACCCACGCCGGGTGGATCCGCTTGCCGCCGAGCAGCTCGATCGCCTGCTGGCCGAAGCGGCGCAGCGCGATCCCGTCGGTGGCGAGGAACGACCCGGCCGCCGCCATGCCGAACACGTTGCGGGTCGCCGGGTCGTGGTCGAAGCCGAGCAACAGGTCCGGGGCGGACAGGTGGAAGAAGCTCAGCGCGTTCGACTGGACGATCTGCGCCAGGTTCATGAGGCGGCGCAGGTCCGCGCCCGTCGGTGGAGGTTCCACGGCGAGGATCTCGTCGCAGGCCTTGGCGGACGCCACGAGGTGGCTGACCGGGCAGATCCCGCAGATCCGGGCCATCAGCGACGGCATCTCGTGGACCGGGCGGCCGTCGGCGATCCGTTCGAAGCCGCGGAACTGGGTGATGTGGAACCGCGCGTCCGCGACCTCGCCGGCCTCGTCGAGCCGGATCGTGATCATCGAGTGGCCCTCGATCCGGGTCACCGGGTCGATGGTGATGGTCCGCGTCACGCTGCCGCTCCTCTCGCGCTCGTCCGTCCGCTCGCCGGCCCGTCCGCCCGCCCGGCCCGGCTCATGCGCCGAACCGGCCGCGGGCCGGCAGCGGCTCCGCCGCGTCGGGGTCGCGGGTCAGCAGGTCGACGAGGGTGGCGTGGATGAGATCGGCCGAGGGCGGGCAGCCCGGCAGGAACACGTCGACGTCCACGACCTTGTGCACCGGCAGGGCCTTCGGCAGGTGCCGGGGGACGACCTCGGTCGGCGGCCCGGGGCGCAGGGTGGCGGTCTCGACGTAGGCGCGGTCGAGCAGCGGGCGAACGCCGATCGGGTTGCGCATCCCCGGCACGTTCGTCGTCACCGCGCAGTCGCCGAACGACACCAGGACCCTGGTGCGCGCCCGCACCCGGCGGATCCGCTCGAGGTCGGCGTCGGTCGACACCGCCCCCTCGACCAGGCAGACGTCCACGCCCTCCGGGAACTCCTTGAGGTCGACCAGCGGCGAGTGCACGAGATCGGCCAGCTGGGCGATCTCCAGCAGCCGCTCGTCGAGGTCGAGGAACGACATGTGGCAGCCGGAGCAGCCCTCGAGCCAGACCGTGGCCAGCCGGCGCCGGGACGTCGGAGCGGTCATGGGGTCACCTCCGTCGACCGGTGCTCACGCAGGTAGGGCAGGAACCGGCGGCGCTCCTTCGACCCCTCCGCGACCGAGCGGCCCTTCTCGAACAGCGCCCCCGTGGGGCACACCTGGACGCACTTGCCGCAGCTGGTGCAGGTCGTCGACTCGCCCCACGGGGTGCCGAGGTCGGTGACGACCCGGGCGTCCAGCCCGCGACCGGCGACGTCCCAGGTGTGGGCGCCCTCCACCTCGTCGCACACCCGGACGCAGCGGGTGCACAGGATGCACCGGTTGTGGTCGATCGCGAACAGCGGGTGGCTGGCGTCGACGTCGAGGGAGGGCTCGACCGCGGGCAGGTCGACGTGGCGCATCCCGGCGTCGCGGGCCCGGTCCTGCAGCTCGCAGTGGTTGTTGGCGACGCAGACCGCGCAGACGTGGTTCCGCTCGGCGAACATCATCTCCAGCACGGTGCGGCGGTGCTCCTCGATCCGCTCGTTCACCGTCACCACGGCCATGCCCTCGCGGACCTCGGTCATGCAGGCGGGCTGCGGCCGGGGGGAGCCGTCGACCTCGACGACGCACAGCCGGCAGGCGGCGACGTCGCTCAGCCCGTCGAGGTGGCACAGCGTCGGGATCGGGATCCCGTGCTCGCGGGCCACGTCCAGGACGGTGCGGCCGGCCTCGGCGGCCACGTCCCGGCCGTCGATCGTCAGGGTGTGGACGGTCACGAGAAGTCCCCTTCCGCGGCGCCGGACATGTCGCACACCCCGGCCGGGCACCGCCGGTCGTCGACGTGGGCGAGGTACTCGTCGCGGAAGTAGCGCAGCGTGCTGAACACCGCGTTGGGCGCCGACTGGCCGAGCCCGCACAGGCTTCCCGCCTGCACCACCCGTCCCAGGCGCTCCAGCTGGTCGAGGTCGGCGCGGGTGCCGGTGCCGTGCGTCATCCGGTTGAGCAGGGTCCACATCTGGGTGGTGCCGACCCGGCAGGGCACGCACTTCCCGCACGACTCGTCCCGGCAGAAGTCCATGAAGTACGCGGCGACGTCGACCATGCACGAGGTGTCGTCCATGACGATCATCCCGCCGGACCCCATGATCGACCCGGCGTCACGCAGCGACTCGTAGTCCACCGGCATGTCGAGCAGATCCGCCGGGATGCACCCGCCGGACGGCCCGCCGGTCTGCACCGCCTTGACCGGGCGGCCGCCGGGCACGCCGCCGCCGATGTCCATGACGATGTCCCGCAGCGTCACGCCCATCGGCACCTCGACGAGCCCGGTCCGGACCACTCGGCCGGCGAGGGCGAACACCTTGGTCCCGCGACTGCGCCCGGTGCCGAGTGCGGCGTAGGCGTCGCCGCCGTGCCCGACGATCCAGGGGACGCCGGCGAAGGTCTCGACGTTGTTGATGAGGGTCGGGGCACCGTCGAGGCCGGCCTCGGCCGGGTACGGCGGACGTGGCCGAGGGGTGCCGCGGCCGCCGCGGATCGAGGCCATGAGGGCGGTCTCCTCGCCGCAGACGAACGCCCCGGCGCCGAGGCGGACGTCGACGTCGAAGTCGAACCGGCTGTCCAGGACGGAGGTTCCGAGCAGGTCGGCGCGACGGGCGAGGCGGATCGCCGTGCGCAGCCGGGAGACGGCCAGCGGGTACTCCGCGCGGCAGTACACGTAGCCGCGGCTCGCGCCGACGGCGTAGGCGGCCAGGGCCATGCCCTCGAGCACCCGGTGGGGGTCGCTCTCGAGCACGCTGCGGTCCATGAAGGCGCCCGGGTCGCCCTCGTCGGCGTTGCACACGACGTACTTGAGGGTGCCGCCGCCGCGCGGGACCGCCTTGGCCACGGTCGCCCACTTGAGGCCGGTCGGGTAGCCGGCGCCGCCGCGCCCGCGCAGGCCGCTGCGGGTCACCTCGTCGAGGACCTGGGCGGGGGTGGAGTCGTGCAGTGCCCGCTCCAGAGCGGTCCAGCCGCCCGCCGCCCGGTAGTCGTCGAGGCTCTCCGGGTCGACCGTGCCGCAGTTCTCGGTGACCACCCGGACCTGCCGGGCGAAGAACGGCCGGGTCTCGGCCGCGGGCGTGGCGCCGTCGGGGGTGGTGCGCAGCGCGGCGACCAGGGAGTCGAGACGTTCGCCGTCGTCCGGGCCCACCCGTTCCCACAGCTCACCCGTCCGCGGCAGGCGGACCAGGGGACCGGCGGAGCACAGCCCGAGGCAGCCGACGCGCTTGGCCGCCAGGCCCTCGCCGTCGGCGCCCAGGTCCGCGAGCCGGTCGTCGAGCCCGGCGAGGACGCGGTCGCCCCCGGAGGCCAGGCAGCTCGCCGCGGTGCAGACGTGGGCGGCGGCGCGCACCGGCCCGGTGGCGCGGGCGCCG
>JBHJOJ010000075.1:0-5704 GCA_050329835.1 Kineosporiaceae bacterium
CGCTCGTCCGGCGGCGGGACCGTGGCGCCCTTGTACTCCACGGGGATGCCGCCGAGGGGGTAGTCCTTGCGCTGCGGGTGCCCGGGCCAGTCGTCCGGCATCTCGATCCGGGTGAGCGCCGGGTGACCGTCGAACACGATGCCGAAAAAGTCCCAGGTCTCGCGCTCGTGCCAGTCGTGCGTCGGATAGACGTCGACGGTCGAGGGGACGTGGGGGTCGGCGTCCGGGCACGATACCTCGAGCCGCAGCCGCCGGCCGTGGGTCACCGACCGGAGGTGGTACACGGCGTGCAGCTCGCGGCCCGCGTCGTCCGGGTAGTGCACTCCCGACACCCCCGTGCTGAGCTCGAACCGCAGGTCGGGCTCGTCCCGCAGCCGGCGGCAGACCTCGACGAGGTGCGCGCGCCGGACGTGGACCGTCATCTCGCCGCGGTCGACGACGACCTTCTCGACCGGGCCGTCGGGGCCGTCCCAGTCCCGGCCGTCGGCGCGGAACGAGGCCTCCAGGGCGTCCGCCACGGCGTCGAACCAGCCGCCGTAGGGCCGGGAGGCGGCGCCGGGCAGCACCGTGAGCCGGCGCAGCCCGCCGTAGCCGCTGGTGTCGCCGCCGTCGGCCGCGCCGAACATCCCCTGCCGGCGGGCCACCACGGTCGGGGTGGGCGTGCCGGCGGGCACCACCCCGCCGTCGCCGTGCCCCTCGGGCACCGCGTCGGCCGGGTCGGCGGTGGCGGGGGGCCGGGCCGGCGCGGCCGACGGGGGCGTCGGATCGCTCACGCCGCACCCCCCTCGACCCCCGAGGGCAGCAGCCCGCGCATCCGGGAGGTGGGCAGCGCCGCGAGCGCCTCCGCCTCGGCCTCCGCCTCGGCGGCGACCCGGTGCGCGCCGAGCTTCTCGCCCCGGATCTGCGCGTGGAGCTTGAGCATGGCGTCGATGAGCATCTCGGGCCGCGGGGGACAGCCGGGGAGGTAGATGTCGACGGGGATCACGTGGTCGACGCCCTGGACGATCGCGTAGTTGTTGAACATGCCCCCGCTGGAGGCGCAGACGCCCATGGCGATGGACCACTTGGGCTCGGGCATCTGGTCCCAGACCTGGCGGACGACCGGGGCCATCTTCTGGCTCACCCGGCCCGCCACGATCATGAGGTCGGCCTGGCGGGGGGTGGCGGAGAACCGCTCCATCCCCCACCGGGCGATGTCGTACTGCGGTCCGCCGGTCGACATCATCTCGATGGCGCAGCACGCCAGGCCGAACGTCGCCGGCCACACGCTGCTCTTGCGGATCAGTCCGACGACCTGCTCGACGTTCGCCAGCAGGAAGCCGGACGGGAGCTTCTCCTCGATCCCCATGGGGCGCTCCTCAGCGGTGGGCGGGGCGGGTGGCGGGGGGCAACGGCCGGGGCGGTGCCGTCATCAGGGCGGTCGTCGGGGCCGTCAGTCCCATTGCAGCCCTCCCCGGCGCCAGACGTAGACGAAGACGGCGCCGACGGCCCCCACGAAGATGATCACCTGGACGACCGCGAACAGCCCGAGCGCGTCGAACGCCACCGCGTACGGGAACAGGAAGACCGTCTCGATGTCGAAGATGATGAAGAGCATCGCGATGAGGTAGAACCGGATCGGCACCTTGCCGCCGCCGGCGGCCTGGGGCGTCGGTTCGATGCCGCACTCGTAGGCGTCGAGCTTCGCCCGGTTGTAGCGCGACGGCCCGGCGAGCGCCGACGCGACAACCGAGAAGGCAGCGAAGCCGGCGCCGAGCGCCAGCACCATGACGAGCGGGACGTACGGGCTCACGCGCGCACCCTAACGACGGGGGAGGGCTTGTCCCGACCGGCCGCGCCCGGAGGCGGCGCCGGGGGCAGCGCCCGGTCGGTCCGGACCGGGACGAGTCGGGTCATCGTGGCGAGGAGCCGGTCGAGGGCGTCGCCGCCCCGGGGCTCGTACATGTTGGCGAGCAGCTTGACGGCGAATCTCATGACCAGCGGGTTCGGCATGCCGATCCGGGTGAACAGGTTCATCACCCGGGGGTCGCCGATCATCCGGACGAAGATCCGGCCCAGCGCGTAGTACTGCGCCAGCTCGGCGGCGACCGCGCGCGGGTAGGCGGCGAGGGCGCGCTCGCGGGCCGCGCCGTCCTTGGCCAGGGCCTGGATCGCGACGTCGGCGGCGATCCGGCCGCTCGCCAGGGCGTAGGCGATGCCCTCACCGTTGAAGGGGTTGACCATGCCGCCGGCGTCGCCGACCAGCATGACCCCGCGGTGGTAGTGCGGTGTCCGGTTGAAGCCCATGGGCAGCGCCGCGCCGCGCATGGTGCCGACCTGGTGCTCCTCGGTGAACTGCCACTCCGGCGGCAGGGTCGCCAGCCAGCGCTGGAGCAGCCGCCGGTAGTCCACCTGCCCGAAGGCCTTCGACGTCGAGAGGATGCCGAGGCCGACGTTGCTGGTGCCGTCGCCGACCCCGAAGATCCACCCGTATCCCGGGAGCTGGCGCGACCGGCGCGGCTCGCCGTCCCACAGCTCCAGCCACGACTCCAGGTAGTCGTCGTGGGTACGGGGCGAGGTGTAGTACGTCCGGACGGCGACGCCGAGCGGGCGGTCGTCCCGCTTCGGCAGACCGAGGGCGAGGCCGAGGCGGGAGGAGTTGCCGTCGGCAGCGACGACCACCGGGGCGGTGACGGTCAGGGTGTCGCCGGTGCGCCGGCCCGCGGCGTCGAGCATGGCGGCGCGGACGCCGGTGACCCGGCCGGCCGGGTCCGTCAGCGTCTCCGTCACGGAGTGCCGCTCGAGCACCGTGGCACCCAGCTTCTGGGCGTGGCGGGCGAGCACCTCGTCGAAGTCCTGCCGCGGGCGCACCAGGCCGTAGCTCGGCACCCCGGTGAGGTCCGGCCAGTCCACCTCGAGGCTGCGGCCCCGGCCGACGAGGCGCAGGCCCTTGTTGCGGATCCAGCCCGCCGCCTCCGGGTGCGGGACGCCGAGGGCCACCATCTCGCGCACCCCGCGCGGGGTGATGCCGTCGCCGCACACCTTCTCGCGAGGGAAGGCGGACTTCTCGAGGGCGACGACGTCGAGGCCCGCCCGGGCCAGGGAGGCCGCGGTGGCCGAGCCCGCGGGGCCGGCCCCGACGACCACGACATCGGCCTGCCGGGTGGTCATTGCACCCTCCTCACCAGTACCTCGACGGCAAAGGCCACCGGCTTGTGCACCATTTCACGAGCCAGCGTACGCCGTCGGCCGGCGCCCGCCGCGGGGGGCCCGCACCGGGCGGTGGTCTACCGTGCCGGACCGTGACCGCCTCCCCCGGCGACATCGCACGGTCCCGGTTCGGCGAGGTCGATGGCACGCCGGTCGACCTCGTCACCCTGCGCGGCGGGCAGGGCGTCGAGGCGCGCATCACGCCCTACGGCGGGATCGTGGTGTCGCTGGTCTCACCGGACGCCGGCGGCCGCCCCGGCGACGTCGTGCTCGGCTTCGACGACCTCGCCGGGTACCGCCCGAACCCGGCGTACCTGGGTGCGATCGTCGGCCGGTACGCCAACCGGATCGCCGGGGCCGCCTTCGACCTCGACGACCGGACCCACCGCGTCGCCGCCAATCACGGCCGGCACTCGCTCCACGGTGGCGCCCGGGGTTTCGACGCCGTGGTCTGGCGAGCCGAGACCGAGGCGAGCGCCGACGGGCCGGCTCTGGTCCTGCGCCACACCAGCCCTGACGGCGACCAGGGCTACCCGGGGACCCTCGACGTCACGGCCCGGTACACGGTGACCGCCGACGGGGCCCTGCGGCTCGACCTCACGGCGGTCACCGACGCGCCCACGGTCGTGGGCCTCACCCAGCACTCGTACTTCGACCTCGCCGGGGACGGCTCGGTCCTGGACGGGGAGCTGACGATCCCGGCGGGCCGGTTCGTGCCCACGGACGGCGAGCAGATCCCGACCGGCGAGATCGCGACGGTGGCCGGGACCCCCTTCGACTTCCGGACCCCGGTGCAGGTGGGTGCCCGGATCGACGACGACCACCCCCAGCTCGCCGCGGGCGGGGGCTACGACCACACCTGGCTGCCGGACGCCCCGCCGGGCGCGGTCCGCCCGGTCGCGCGGCTCGCGGACCCGCGGACCGGCCGGGTGCTCGACGTGCTGTCGGACGCGCCCGGGCTGCAGTTCTACGCCGGCAACCAGCTCGACGGCAGCCTCACCGGCAAGGGCGGGCGCCGCTACCGGCGGCGCAGTGCACTGTGCTTCGAGCCGCAGCACCTGCCGGACTCGGTGCACCGCCCGCACTTCCCCTCGACGGTCCTGCGGCCCGGCGGGGAGTACCGGAACACCGTCGCCTACCGGCTCGGCACGGCCTGAGGATCGGGCCTAGCGACCGGCCGCGCACCGGACCGCGTCCCTGGCGGCGCACCCGGGGGCGTCGTCGACCGAGCTCGCGGTGGAGGAGAACCGGTTCGCCGGGCGCGGGACCCGGACGCCGCACGGCGGCTGTGGGACGTCTCCCTGGATCTCACCGGACTCCCGGCCGCGCCGGGCCCCCCGGGCGCATGATCCACCTCATGTGACGGCAGCGTCCTGCCGCCACAGGGCTGCCGTGGCATGAGTTCGATCATGGGACGCTGAGGCGTGGCCGAACTCCCGGCGTTCGTGTGGTGCGTGGGTCAGGGCGGGTACGGGGTCCAGACCGCGCCCGCGATCGGCGAGCTGCTGGCAGCGCTGGTCACCGGGACGCCGCCGCCGCTCACGCCCGGCACCGTCGCCGCCCTCGCCCCGGACCGGCTGCGCCGGTGAGCGCGGGCCGGCTCAGGCCAGGGTGGTGCCGGGCCGGGTCGCGCGGTGGAGCGCGACGACGCCGAGGGTGAGGTCCTTCCACTCGACCCCGGTCCAGCCGGCGGCCTCGATGCGCGCCGCCAGCTCGGCCTGGTCCGGCCAGGCCCGGATGGACTCGGCGAGGTAGTCGTAGGCGCCGGCGTTGCTCGAGGCCCGCCGCGCCACCGCGGGCAGCACACCCACCAGGTAGCCGTCGTAGACCCGGCGGAACGGCGCCCACGTGGGGTGGCTGAACTCGCACACCACGAGCCGCCCGGACGGCTTCGTCACGCGCAGCATCTCGGCCAGGGCCGCGTCGGGGTCGACGACGTTGCGCAGCCCGAACGAGACGGTGACGGCGTCGAAGGCGGCGTCGGCGAAGGGCAGCCGCACCGCGTCCCCCGCGACCAGCGGCAGCTCCGGACGCAGGCGCTTGCCGACGGCGAGCATCCCGCGGGAGAAGTCGCAGCCGACGGCGTTCCGCCCGGCGCGCCGGAACGGCAGCGTCGACGTCCCGGTGCCGGCGGCGAGGTCGAGCACGGTCCCGCCGGGCCGCAGGTCGACGGCCCGGTCCACCGCGCGCCGCCAGCGGCGGTCCGCCCCCAGGGACAGCAGCGAGTTCGTCCGGTCGTAGCGCCGCGCGACGCCGTCGAACATGGCCGCGACGTCCTGCGGCGTCTTGTCGAGATCCGCCCGCGTGGCGGTCGCCCCGGCCGGCGGGTGGCTGCGCACGCCCGGAATGGTGACACGTCGTCCTGGACCCCCCGGGGCCGGAGCCCGGGCGGTCCGCGGCCCGGTCGCCTAGGGTCCTCCCCCGATGGGCACCAGAGCCCGGCTCGCCCTCGCGGCGGTCCTCGCAGCGGCGGGCGCCGTCGCGGCGTGCGCGGCGCCCGTCCCGGTCCCGCGGG
>JBHJOJ010000076.1:0-5245 GCA_050329835.1 Kineosporiaceae bacterium
TCGGCCGCCGCGGCGGCCGAGCGCGGGGCCGCGGCCGGCACGCGCGTCGCCAAGGCCCGCAAGGCGGCCGCCAAGCAGGCCGCGACCGCCGCGAAGGCCGAGCAGAGGGCCGCGCAGAAGGCCGAGCGGAAGGCGTCCCGCCGGCGCGGTCGCGCGGGCCGCGTCGTGGGCGTGCTGTCGCTGCTGGCCGCGGTGGCGGCGGTCGTGGCCGTCGTCGTCAAGCGGCGGCAGGCGGAGTCGGACCCGTGGGCGCAGCCCTACCCGACGTACCCGCCGACGTCCCCGGATGCCGAGCCCGGGGGCGACGAGCAGCGCCCGGAGACGGACGTCGCGGACGCGGAGCCCGGGACGAAGCCGGGGGCGACCAACGGGGGCGGAACGGCCCACTCCTGAGGGCGGGGCTCCGGCCTACCCTGACTGGATGATCACGGTCTTCTCGAAGTTCCCGCTGCGGCCCGGCCTGGACCGCGAGACGGCGACCGCCGAGGTCCTCGAGACGGTGGACTGGTACCGCGGCCGCCGCGGCTGCATTCGCAAGTACATCGTCTTCAACTGGGACGAGCGCTACGGCTACGGGGTCTACCTGTGGCGCAGCCGGGCGGAGGCCGAGGCCTTCTACGCCGAGGCCGTGCCGATCATCGAGGCCCAGGTGGGCCGCGCCCCCGAGATCACGTCCTTCGACACGCCGGTCGTCCTCGACAACGCCTACGGCGTGGTGGTCGTGGACGGCGACGTCGTCGAGCGCTTCGAGCCGTCGGCGCGGGACCCGCACGGGGTGGCGACCTCCGCATGAGGGTCGCCACTGCTCACCGCGCGCCACCGACCGGGCCGAGGTCGCCCTCGGCCCGGTCGGTGACCGGCGGCGCACTGGCGCCGCCGGTCGGGTTCAGCGCAGCGGCAGGCTGCTGACCGTGAACGTTTCGCTGGTCAGCGGGGCTCCGGAGAAGAACGTGTCGAACTGCGAGTTGACCGCCAGCAGGCGTCCGCGGCTGACGGCCAGGGTGGTCGGGACGTCGGCCCCGGGGTAGGTCCGCTCGGCGACGGTCGTGGCGCGAGTGCCGTCGGACGACAGCCAGAGTCTCACCACGAGGTTGTCGAAGTTCCGGGCCGCGTACAGGGTGCGCCCCCGTAGGACCAGACCGTCGCCGTTGACGAGCGGCCGGTCGAGGGCCACCTCGGTGACGGCGCCGGATCCCAGGTCCACCCGGTACAGCGCCCCGGAGTTGCTGTAGACCACGATGAGGGCGCGACCGTCCCGGGTGGCCGTGATTCCGTTCGCGTTGAAGCCCTCCCCGTACGTCTCCGGCGGCAGCTGGATGGCCGGCTCCAGGGTTCTCGCGTCAGCAGTGGGCTGCCCCGCCCACTCCTCCGCGGGGATCCGGTAGACCACGGGCCGCTGTGAGTCGGTGACGTAGGCGTCGCCGTCCGGCGCCACGACCACGTCGTTCACGAAGGACGCCCGTTCGGGGTCGGGCACGGTGTAGGCGACCACGAGGTCACCGGTGCGGGCGTCATGGACGAAGAGCCGGCCGGTCTCGGCCCCGGCGACCAGGAGCCGCCCACCGGCGCTGGCGATGCCGGTCGCGGTGGTGCGGCCGTCGTCGCCGCCCCGGAGGAAGGGCTGCAGCCTCGTGCCGTCGACAGCGCCGCGGTACACGGTGCCGTCCGCCTTGCTCGTCACGTAGACGAAACGCCAGTCGGCGGCGATCCCCTCGGGGAAGACGTCACGGCCGTCGATGACGTACCCGCGATCCCGCCCGGGGTCGGGTTCGGGTGCCCCGGTCACACCGGGGTCGGCGGTCGCAGGCACAGCGAGGGCGAGGGCGGTCGCGCCGAGGGCGGCGACGACGGGGAGCAGGACTCGAGGGTGGCGCACGACGGACCTCTCATCGGGTATCAGATGTCTGATTTATATCAGACATCTGATACGTGGACCGACTACGCTCCTCGTGTGCCCGCCTACGAGGAGCGCCTGCTCGCTGTCCTCAAGCGGGCGGACCAGGCGAGCCAGGCCGCGAAGGAACGCGCCGTCCGCGCGGTCGGGCTGACCACGGCCCAGTACAACGTGCTGCTCGTGCTGGAGCACCATTCCGGCATCACCTCGTCCGAGCTGGCCCGCCGCTGCCAGGTGACCGCCCAGACCATGAGTTCCGTCCTGGCGCGCCTCGTCGAGCGGGGACTCGTCGCCCGGTCACCGCACCCGAGGCATCCGGGCGTCGTCGAGACGACGGTGACGGTCGAGGGGCGTCTCGCGTACGCGGCGGCCGATGTCCGCGTCCGGCGGGTGGAGGCGGCGTTGGCCGGTGCCCTCGACCCGATCGAACAGCAGCAGTTGCGTGACCTGCTGGCCCGCTGCACCGCGGCAGCTCTGACCGCCGATCCGGACGCCGTGCACCAGCGGTGACCGGACCGACCCTGGCGCGGACGGCCCGGTCGACCGCACCGCTCTCATCCGGGCGTCGCCCGCGGGGGATGAGCGGCCGGCTCCAGGTCCCGGCTGGTGCGGGTGTACGGGTGCGTGTCGAGCCCCCAGGCAACGACCCGCGTCGCGTGAGCCGGATGGACTCGCGGCCGTCGGCCGTGACGGCCTGTGCCGTCCCGCGCAGCTGGATGCCTCGCGGGTACCACGGGTCGACGGTCGCGAGGTCGTCGACGACGAACGCCACCCGACCGTCGCGGAGCACGTTCCGCCACTTCTGGCTCCGGGACAGCCGGGCGCCCACGATGTCCACAGCGCCCTCGTCCTCCAGCAGCCGGTAGGTGACCGGGACGACGTTCGGTGCGCCGTCGGGCCCGACCGTCGCGAGCCGGCCCAGTCGCTGTCCGGCCAGGTAGTCCAGCTCGGCCGGCGTGAGCGCGTCACGAAGCGAGGTCACGACGCGCTGATCAGCTCACGAGGGTCCTGCATGGCCACGATCACCCCCATACCCTGGCATGCCGGGTCGGCGCCGACGACGGTCACCCGGACGTCATCAGCCGCCGTGACGGGCCGTCGCCGTACCTCACAGCTGTACTCGGGTCCTCGCGGGTCCTGCGGACGAGGTAAACAGGCCTCTGACCTGGGTGGAGGCGACGGGACTCGAACCCGTAACCCCCTGCTTGCAAAGCACTGGCACGGGTGTCGATGAGGGTCGCGGACCAGGTCAGAGGGTTGCTGAGGGTCGCCGGACGCCGCCTGGTGGCGGGGTCGTTGCTGTACTTCGCTGCTGTACTCCTGGGCCGGCGCGTGAGGTCGCCTCCCCTGGTGGTGCTCCCATCCGCGTCGGCCGGGCTGTGCCCTGCCGCACCGGTGTCGGTCGGGGCGAGGCTGGCGCAGCCACCGCGCAGCGGCTTCGGCCTCGCGGCGGCCGGCACCGGTGTGGCAGCCTCCGGCGGCCGATGCGGATGGGAGCACCACGCCTCGTCTCCTCGTGCTCCCAGACGTCGAGGCCCGGGGTTCGGGGCGGAGCCCCGCTGTCCTGTGGTCTGGGTAGGGTCCCGGGCCGTGCCGAAGACCTACGGTGAGGTCCGCCGTGCCCTGCTCGCCGCCGGGTGGGCGGTGCTGCGTCAGCGTGGTTCGCACGAGGTGTGGGGCAAGCCGGGCGAGGTTGCTCGTATCGTGGTGGCGGGCAAGCCGAGCGCGACCGTGCCGACGGGGACGCTGGCGAGCATCCGGAAGGCGAGCGGGTTGGAGGAGCTGAGATGACGGAGTACGTCGTCGTCTACGAGCGTGCCGAGGACGGCGGCTGGGGCGCCTACCTGCCCGACGTCCCCGGGGTCGTCGCCCTCGGCCAGAGCGAGGCCGAGGTGGCGTCGGGCCTCCGCGAGGCGTTGACCGCGTACGCCGAGGAGATTCGCTCCTTGGGCCGGGACCTCCCCCCCGCCGTAGCGCTGACCGGCATCGTCGCTGCTTAGCGACTTCGGTGAGGGCTTTGCGCATCTTCGTCGAGGCCTGCGGCGGCTGCTGTGCGTCGACGGTGATACGAGTTCTGGTTCGAAGTTTCTCACGCCGCGACTCCCTGGTCATGCATGGGTGAACAGTGGACGCACCGGCTCCTATGAGTGGACGTCTTCCACTCATTGGGGCGTGATAAATCTCGATCGAGCGGGACGGGTGGACTGGTGTACAACCTTCTTATAGGGCGCATCGATGGGCGCTTACCACGCGACCGTATCCTTGAATATACGGGCGAATCGGCGAAGAGCTACGTCTCCCCGGATGGCACATTGCGCCCTGAGCGTCTTCAGTATCTGCCCACCTTGGCGCTTCCTGAACTTCAAGACTCAGAAGTCCGCCAAGTAGCGCAGGTGGGAAACATCGAACGGCTCGCGCCTTCTGGGCGAGACTACGTATTTCGCTTCGTTCCTAGCAGTTCAGTGCCGCAGATACCAAGCGAGAGAGTCTCTGAATTGCGTACTCATCTGGAGATTGAGGATTGGGAGTTCAATCGCACGCATTGGGCCGTCAAGGAAGTGGATCTCTACCGTGTGCTGCACGAAGAGGTCTGGGGCACTCCTCGGCCTCGCGTATTCAGTTGGCCCGTGCACGAGCGCACTGAAGCTGATTTAGTTGCCGTGATGATGCCGTTCGCTTCTCATTTCGGGCCGGTCTATTCCGCTCTTCAGGAGGCGGCACGGGATGCTGGGCTGCGGTGCACCCGGGCAGATGACATTTGGGAACAAGATCATATAATGGATGACGTCGTTAGTTTAATCTGGCGCGCACGAGTTGTGATCTGCGACTTCAGCGAGAAGAACGCCAATGTTTTCTACGAAGCTGGTCTCGCTCATAGTCTCGGTCGAAGCGTCATTCAAATCGCTCGTTCGATAGACGACGTTCCATTCGATCTCCGGTCGATACGCACACTTACTTATCTAGCGAACGGCGAGGGGCTGCATGGGCTACGCGACCAGACGGCTGACCGTCTAAGAAGGCTAATCAGTCGCGAAGAGTGAGCCGAGCAATGACGGCTGCGACTTGTCGTGGTTCCAGGGCTGCGGCGGGACCGGCGCGCCAGCGCCGCAGCCCGCCGCCGCGCCGGCGGAGCCGGCGCCTTGATAGTGAGAGAGCCGAACTCAGCAGAGCGGACAGCGAGGCACCGATCAACCGGGTTCGTTGCCCGGATCGACGGACGTCGCTCTCGCGGCAGCTTGGGCGGCATGCTGAGCGAGGCGCAGGGCGGTGCGGGCGGCGAACCGTGCGGCGTCCTCGCCGTCGATGTCCTTGTCGGGGACGTCGGGGGCCTGCCAGTGCAGGAGGTCGAGG
>JBHJOJ010000077.1:0-30853 GCA_050329835.1 Kineosporiaceae bacterium
CCCGGCCGTGCGCCACCAGGGGCTCCAGCAGAAGCGACTCCACGTTCTGCCGGGGATCGAGGCTCGCCGCGGGGTCCTGGAACACCATCTGCATCCGCCGCCGCAGCCGGCGCATCTCCCTCGTCCCGACCCCGGACAGGTCGACGCCGTCGAACGTCACCCGCCCCCCGGTCGGCTCCACCAGCCGCAGCACCGCCCGGCCGAGGGTGGACTTGCCCGACCCCGACTCCCCCACCAGCCCGTACGTGCTCCCCCGCGGCACGGCCAGCGACACCCCGTCGACGGCGCGGACGTGGCCGACCGTGCGGTCGAGGACCAGGCCGCCGCGGATCGGGAAGTGGACCCGCAGGTCGTCGAGGGTGAGCAGCGGCTCAGGGGTCCCGGTCACGACCGCACCCCCGCCGGGTCGCCGAACGGATCACCGGCCGCGTCGCCGACCGGGTTGTGGCAGCGCAGCCGCCGCACCCCGGCGTCCACCAGCTCCGGGCTGCGCTCGGTGCACGCCGCGACGGCGTGACCGCACCGGGGCTGGAACGCGCACCCCCGCTCCCACGCCAGGACCTGGGTCGGCGACCCGGGGATCGCCTCCAGCCGGGCCCCGCGCGGGGTGTCCAGCCGCGGGATCGACCCCAGCAGGCCATGGGTGTACGGGTGCCGCGGGGCGCGGAACAGGTCGCGCCGCGGCGCGGACTCCACGATCCGTCCCGAGTACATGACGTGCACCTCGTCGCAGACCCCGGCCACGATGCCGAGGTCGTGGGTGATGAGCAGCAGGGCCGTCCCGGCGTCGCGGACCAGCTCGGCCAGCAGCTCGAGGATCTGGGCCTGGATCGTCACGTCGAGCGCCGTCGTCGGCTCGTCGGCGATCAGCAGCCGCGGCCGGCACGCCACCGCCATGGCGATGAGCGCCCGCTGGCGCATCCCGCCGGACAGCTGGTGCGGGAACGAGGACATCCGCCGCCGCGGGTCGGGGATGCCGACCCGGTCGAGCAGCGCCACGCCCTCCTCCCGGGCCTCCGCCGGCGACAGCCCGCGGTGCCGGCGCAGCACCTCCGTGAGCTGCAGCCCCACGGTGATGACGGGGTTGAGCGACGACATCGGATCCTGGAACACCATGGCGACGTCGCGGCCGCGGATCTCCCGCATCGCGGCGTCGGGCAGGCTCCGCAGCGACTCCCCGCCGAGCCGCACGTCACCGGTCACCGCGACGCCGCGGCGGGGCAGCAGCCCCATGACGGACAGGGCCGTGACGGACTTGCCGCTGCCGGACTCCCCCACCAGCCCCACCGTGCGCCCGGCCTCGACGGTGAAGGACACGCCCTCGACCGCCCGGACCGGTGCCCGGCCCCGGCGCAGGAAGGACACCCCCAGGTCGCGGACCTCCAGCAGCACCGCACCCGGCTCCTCCGGCCCGGCCACGCTGCCCGACACGTCGCCGGTGACGGCGCTCACCGGCGGTACTTCGGGTCGAGGGCCTCCCGCAGCGACTCCCCCAGCAGGGTGAAGCCGAGGGCGGCGACCACGATCGCGGCCCCGGGGAAGATCGCCAGGTGCGGTGCGGAGGCGAGGAACCGCTGGGTCTCGGCGAGCATCCGGCCCCACTCGGGCACCGCCGGGTCCGTGCCCGACAACCCGAGGAACGCCAGTGCCGCAGCATCGACGATGGCCGTGGCCAGCGTGAGGGTGCCCTGGACCAGGACCGGGGACATGCTGTTCGGCAGCACGTGGCCGAACACCACCCGCCCCGGCGACACCCCGAGACTCCGGGTCGCGACGACGTAGTCGCTCTCCCGCTGGCCCAGCATCGACCCCCGCAGCAGCCGGGCGAAGACCGGCACGTTGATCACCGCGATGGCGATCATCACCGACAGCAGCGACGCCCCCAGCAGCGCGGCGATGCCGATGGCGAACAGCAGCCCGGGCACCGCGAGCATGATGTCGGTGACCCGCATGACCGCGACGTCCACCCAGCCGCCGACCGCCCCGGCCAGCAGCCCCAGTGCGATGCCGACGGTCGCCCCCAGCACCAGCGACACCACCCCGACCAGCAGGGACTGCCGGGCGCCGTACACGATCCGGCTGAACTCGTCGCGGCCCAGGTTGTCCAGGCCGAACCAGTGCTGCCCGGACGGCCCGGGGATGGTCGTCGGGGTGACCTGGCCGAGACCCGGCGTGGCGGTCGGCGAGTACGGCGCGATGAGCGGCGCGGCCAGGGCCACCCCCACGAACGCCACCACGAGGACCGCGCCGATGATCGCCATCGGGTCCCGCCGCAGGCGACGCCAGGCGTCGCCGCGCAGGGTGGCCCGGACCTCGTCCTCCGGGTGCGGGGACATCCCCGGCGAGAGCGCCGCCGGCCCCGGGGACGGCACGGGGGGGAGGGTGGTCACGCGGCCACCCGGATCCGCGGGTCGATGAGCCCGTAGGCGATGTCGACGAGCAGGTTGACGAGCACGACGATGACGGCGATCACGAGGATGAACCCCTGGATGACGGCGTAGTCCCGCTGGAAGATGGCGTCGACGAGGAACGACCCGACGCCGGGGAACGCGAAGACGGTCTCGGTCAGCACGGCCCCCGCGAGCAGCAGGCCGGTCTGCAGCCCGGTCACCGTGACCACGGGCAGCAGGGCGTTGCGCAGCACGTGGCGCCGGGACACCGTCCCTCGGGTGAGGCCCTTGGCCTCGGCGGTGCGCACGTAGTCCTCGCTCACCACGTCGAGCACGGCCGCCCGGGTGATCCGCGCGATGATCGCCAGCGGGATGGTGGCCAGCGCCACGGCGGGCAGGACCAGGTGGAGGAACGCGTCCCACGCCGCGTCCGGGCGCCCCACCAGCAGCCCGTCGAGGACGTAGAAGCCGGTCGGGTGGTCGGTGAACAGCCGCGCGTCCTGCCGCCCGGAGGCCGGCAGCCACCCCAGCTGCACGGCGAACACGTACTTGAGGATGAACCCGAGGAAAAACACCGGGATCGTCACCCCGATGAGCGACCCGACGACCGACACGTTGTCGACCCAGGTGTGGTGCCGCCGGGCGGCCAGGTACCCCAGCGGCACCCCCACCCCGACGGCGATGACGAGCGCGAGCAGGGTGAGTTCGATCGTCGCCGGGAACAGCCGCACCAGCTCGTCGACGACGGGCTGGCGGGTGGTGGTCGAGGTGCCCAGGTCACCTTGCAGCACCCGGCCCAGGTAGGCGACGTACTGCTCCCAGACCGGCCGGTCGAACCCGTAGAGGGCGTTGACCCGGGCGACCGCCTCGGGGGTGGCCCGCTCGCCGAGCAGCGCGACGGCGGGCCCTCCCGGCAGCGCCCGCACCCACGCGAACAGGGCGATGCTGAGTCCGAGCAGGATCGGGACCAGCAGCAGCAGCCGCCGGACGACGAACCTCAGCACGGCAGGGGTCAGCCCTCCGAGAGGGTGACGGTCCCGAAGTCCTCGTTCTGGACCGGGGACGGGACGAAGTTCTCGACCCCGGGCGCGAAGGCGAGCGCCGGCTGGGTGTGGACGTAGGGCAGACCCGGCAGCTCCGCCATGATGAGGCGGTTGGCCTCCTCGTAGAGGGCGGTGCGGGCGTCCTCGTCGACCTCGACCTCGGCCGCGTCGAGGGTCTCGCGGATCTCCGGGTTGTCGAAGCCCCACTCCGGGCTCTGGGCCTGGAAGAACGTCCCGATGAAGTTGTCCGGGTCGCCGAAGTCGCCGGTCCAGCCGAGCAGGTACACCCCGGCCTGGCCGGACAGCGTGGCGTCGAGGTAGTCCGGGCTCCACGGGGCGGAGTTGACGTTCACGGTGAACCCGGCGGCCTCCAGGTCGGCGGCCATGAGCTGGAAGTTCGCCTCGGGGTTCGGCATGTACGGCCGGGAGACGTCGGTCGGGTACCAGAACTCGATGGTCGGGTTGTCGACGCCGGACTCCTCGAGCAGCTGCTGGGCGCGCTCGGGGTCGTACTCGTACTCCGGGACGTCGTCGGCCCAGCCGAACAGCGACGGCGGCATGAACTGGGTCGCGACCTCCGAGCCGGGCGGGTAGTTGGCCTGGATCAGCGCCTCGCGGTTGATGGCGTGCGCGGCGGCCTGGCGGACCAGGTCGTTGTCCATGGGCGGGACGGCCTGGTTGAAGGCGACGTAGCCGATGTTGAAGGCGGGCCGCAGCAGGATCTGGTAGCCGGCCTCCTCCAGGGCCTCGGCGTCCGCCGGGTCGACGAGGTCGTAGCCGTCGATGTCCCCGGCCTCCAGGGCCTGGCGCCGGGCGGGACCGTCGGCGATCGGCCGGAACACCAGCGTCTCGATGATCGCGGCCTCGCCCCAGTAGTCGGGGTTGCGCTCGAGGACCAGCTGGTCGCCGCGGTCCCACGACACGAACCGGTAGGGGCCGGTGCCGACGGGGTTCTCGGTCCCGAAGGTCCCGGTGAACTGCGGCTCCTCGCCGGTGCCGCTGACCTCGTCGGCGCCGAACTCCTCCAGCGCCGCGGGGCTGGCGATGCTGAACGACGGCAGCGACAGCGCGGACAGGAACGTCGTCGACGGCCGGGTCAGCGTGATGACGGCGGTGAGCTCGTCGGCGGCCTCGCACGAGGAGTAGAGGCTCTCCGGCAGCTCCGGGTCCTCGTTCTCGGCGTAGCCGCCCATGACGGTCTGCCAGTAGTACGAGACGTTGCCGCTCTGCTGGATGCCGGTGAAGTTGTACCAGCGGTCGAAGTTGTAGCAGACCGCCTCGGCGTCGAACGACTCGCCGTCGTGGAACGTCACACCCTCGGCCAGCGAGAACGTCCACTCCAGGCCGTCCTCGCTGGTCTCCCACGAGGTGGCCAGGCGGGGCTCGATGTCGGTGCTGCCCTCGACGGTCGTCACGAGGCCCTCGAAGATCTGCCGGATCGGGCGGAAGGACTCGCCGTCGCTCACGTACGCCCCGTCGAGGATCACCGGGTCCGCCGAGGCGCCGAAGACGAACGTCTGCCCGTCGCCCGCGGCGTCGCCGCCCCCGGAGCCGTCGGTGCCGTCGTCGGTGCCCGCGTCGTCACCCGCGCAGGCGGACAGGGCGAGCGCGGCGGCGACCGCCGCGGCGCCCACGGCGACGCCGCGCCGGAGGGTGCCGTGGGGACGGCGGGAACGGAGAGTGCGCATGAGTCGTCCTCGTCAGTGGTCCGGTCGGGAGCGATCTACCCTAGGAGGCGGAATCGGCACTTTCCGCGCCCGTGCGGTCACGGTTCGGCCACGAACGAGCGGGTGGTCACGGTGGCGGGCTCACGCCGCCGGGGCGCTGCCGGCCGACGCGGCGGCCGAGGGCTCCGCACCGGCGGTACCCAGGGTGTCGACGACGGCGCCGGCCGCGATCGCGGCGAGCACGCCCGGGTCGACATCGGTGAGCGAGCGGACCCGGGACCGGCCCGGCGCCGCCGGCACGGCCACGTGGCCCTGCACCCCGAGCGAGCGGCAGCCCGCGGCCTCGGCCGAGGCGAGACCGGGCGGGGAGTCCTCGACGGCGACGCACCGGCCGGGCGCCACCCCGACCCGGGCCGCGCCCGTCAGGTACGGCTCCGGGTGGGGCTTGCCGTGTACGACGGCGTCGCCGGTGACGACGGCCGTGAAGGTGCCGGCCGGCAGCTGCGACACCACGGCGTCGGCGAGCGGGACGTAGGACATGGTGACGAGCGCCATCGGGACCCCGGCGGCGGCGAGGTCGGCGAGCAGCTCCCGGGCTCCCGGCCGCCACGGCGGGCGGCTGAGGACCCGGCTCACGACGCCCGCGATGAGACGCTCCGTCACCTCGGCCGGTGTCATCGCCAACCCGAGGCGGTCGACGAGGATCCCGGCACTGACGTCGAGCGCGAGACCGACCAGCGTGAGGCCCTGCTCGTGGCTCCAGGTCCCGCCGTGCTCCTCGGCGAGGGCGGTCTCCTCGGCGATCCAGTACGGCTCGGTGTCGACGATGGTGCCGTCCATGTCCCACAGGACCGCCGGGGGCAAGCGCGGGCCGCCGTTCGGGGTCACCACGGGCGCCGAGTCTAGGGACCGGCCGGACCGGCGCGGCGCGTAGTCTGGCGCGACCGTTCGCCCGGCCGGCTCCGGGGTGGCGCGGGCGGGGGCGACGCGGACACGGTGGAGAGGCGGTGGAGATGACCCCGGACGACGCGACCGTCGGGCCCCGGCCGGTGCCGGCGACCGTCATGGTGGCGGCGTTCAAGGGCTGGAACGACGCCGCGGACGCCGCCAGCGACGCCGTCGCCCAGCTGCGTGACTCCTGGGACACCCGTGAGCTCGCGGCCCTCGACCCGGAGCCCTACCACGACTTCCAGGTCACCCGGCCGGACGTCTCCCGTGGGCCCGACGGAAGCCGCCGTGTCGTGTGGCCGACGACCCGGGTCCTGGAGACGGTCGTGGGGGGCCGGCGACTGCTGCTCGTCGAGGGCATCGAGCCGTCCATGCGCTGGCGCTCGTACGCCCACGAGCTGCTGGGGATCGCCCGGCGGGAGGGCGTCGAGATGCTCGTCACGCTGGGTGCCCTGCTGACGGACGTGCCCCACAGCCGTCCGATCCCGGTCAACGCCACCGCGGAGCACCCGGTGGCCGCCCAGCGGTACGGCCTGGAGCCCTCGACCTACGAGGGGCCGACCGGGATCGTCGGGGTGCTGCAGGCCGAGGCGGTGGACGCCGGGCTGCCGGGGGTGTCCCTGTGGGCGGCGGTGCCGCACTACGTCGCCCAGCCGCCGAACCCGAAGGCGACGCTCGCCCTGCTCACCCGGCTCGAGGACGTGCTCGAGGTGGGGATGCCGCTAGGGGACCTGGCCGAGGACGCCGAGGCGTGGCAGCACGGCGTCGACGAGCTGGCCCAGGAGGACGCCGAGATCGCGGAGTACGTGCGCCAGCTCGAGGAGGCCAAGGACACCGCCGACCTCCCCGAGGCCAGCGGCGAGGCCATCGCCCGGGAGTTCGAGCGCTACCTCCGCCGCCGCCAGCCGCCGCCCGGCTGAGCCGGCCCGTCGGTCCTCTCCGGTCGTCCGTCCGAACCCGGGGACGGGTGGGGGCGGCCAGGTCAGAGCTGGATGCCGAGGAGGGAGTCGACGGCCGCGGCGGCGGTCGTCGGCGCCGACGGATCGTCGCCGCCCGTGGCGAGCTGGGCGTCCGCCCAGGCGTCCGCCGCCGCCAGGGCCCTCGGGGTGTCGAGGTCGTCGGCGAGGGCGGCGCGCAGGTCGGTGAGCAGCCCGTCGGGGCCCGGGCCGGTCCCCCGGGCGACGGCGGCGCGCCAGCGCTCGACGCGCTCCGCCGACCGTCGGGCCAGCCCGTCCGTCCACGACCAGTCGGCCCGGTAGTGGTGGGACAGCAGCGCCACCCGCAGCGCCGCCGGGTCGAGCCCGCCGTCCAGGACCTCGTGGACGAACACCAGGTTGCCCCGCGACTTGCTCATCTTCTCGCCGTCGAGCCCCACCATCCCCGCGTGCGCGTAGGCCCGGGCGTAGGTGTCCTTGCCGGTGAGGACCCGGGCGTGGGAGGCGCCCATCTCGTGGTGCGGGAAGGCGAGGTCGGACCCGCCGCCCTGGACGTCGAAGCCCATCCCCAGGTGGTCGAGGGCGATCGCCACGCACTCGACGTGCCAGCCGGGGCGGCCCTCGGGCAGCCCCGGCACCCCCCAGGACGGCTCCCCGGGGCGCCGTGCCCGCCAGAGCAGGGGGTCCAGCGGGTGGCGCTTGCCGGCCCGGTCGGGGTCGCCGCCCCGCTCGGCCCACAGGGCGCCCATCGTCGCCTCGTCGAGCCGGGACACGCTCCCGAACGACGGGTCGCCCCCGATGTCGAAGTAGACGTCCCCCGGACCGGACGGGTCCCCGGGGACCGGCACGTGGTAGCCCGCCCCGCACCGGACCAGCTCGGCGACCACCGCCCCGATCCGGTCCATGACCTCGGTCACGGCGAGGAGGGTCCGCGGCGGCAGCACGGCGAGCCGTTCCATCTGCTCGGCGAAGAGCTCGGTCTGCCGGCGGGCCAGGCCCCGCCAGTCCTCCCCGGTCGCCGCGGCCCGCTCCAGGAGGGGGTCGTCGACGTCGGTGACGTTCTGCACGTGGTGCACCGCACGCCCGGAGTCGAGGAGGACCCGGTGCAGCACGTCGAAGGCCACGTAGGTGCGGGCGTGGCCGAGGTGCGCGGCGTCGTACGGGGTGATCCCGCACACGTAGAGCCGGACCTCGTCGCCGAGGGCGGCGGGGACCGCCCCGCTCGTGGCGGAATCGTGGACGAGCACCCGGTGCGTCCGCCCGGGCGCGGGCAGGCGCGGGACCGGCGGCGCGGGCCAGGGCGTCACGAGGGACACCGTCGGGACACTACGTGCCCGCCTCAGAACGCCGGCCAGGGGATGGCCGGCCAGGACCCGTCGGGCCGGGGGAAGCACCCGGCCCGCAGTGCCGCCGCGACGCGTTCCCGCAGGGCACGCACCTCGCGGCCGGTCAGCAGCGGTGCGAGCGCCGATCCCAGCCGGGAGTCCACGGCTGCCGCCAGGCGCCCGAGCAGCTCCCGGTCGCGCTCGTCGAAAGGGTCCCCCGCCCAGCCCCACAGGACGGTCCGGAGCTTGTCGTCGCGGTGGAACGTGAGCCCGTGGTCGACCCCGCGCACCGTGCCGCCGGAGTCGAGGAGCAGGTGCCCGCCCTTCCGGTCGGCGTTGTTCAGCGCGAGGTCGAGGACCGCCAGATCGCGCAGCTGGCGGTGGTCCGCGTGGGCCAGGAGCACCGGGGCGCCCCGGGGGTCCTGCGCCGCGAGGACCGGTCGCCACCTGTCGGGCACGGCCCCCGGGGCGAACAGGTCGACCAGCCCCGCGCCCGGTTCGTCGCCGGCGGTGTCCGCCCACGCCTGGACGCTGCCCGGGCCGAACGGCGCGTCCTCGCGCATGACCGTCGCCGGCACGGCGTCGCAGCCCGCGGCCGAGACCACGAGGAATGCCGCGACCTCCCGCCCCGCGAGGGTCCCGTCCGGGAAGTCCCACAGCGGGCGCTCCCCGCTGACGGGCTTGTAGACGGCGCGCCGGGTGGCGCCGCCCGCCTCGACGTCGACGAGGAGCGTGACGTTGGACGCGGCGCGCAGCCGCCCGACGACCTCGATCCGCCCGCCCGCCAGCAGCCCGAGGAGGTCGGCACCGGAGGGGTCGTCGCGGGCCCGGACGCTCACGGCCTCACCGGCGGTACCCGTTCTGCCGCGGGCACACGTGTCCCGCCGGGTCCAGGGGTTCGGCGCACCACGGGCACGGCGGCCGCCCGGCCGCGACCACGGCGGCGGCGCGGGCCACGAAGGCCCGGGCGGCCGCCCCGCTCATGCTCACGCGCAGCAGCCCGAGGGTGGGGTCGGCCTCGACCGCCGCGGCGGGGTCCGTGACCTCCAACGAGTCGGTGACCTGCAGCGCCTCCACCACGACGACGGCGCGCTCGGGGTCCCAGGCCAGGCTCATCACCCCGACCCGGAAGTCCTCCTCGATGGGGGCCTGCAGCGGGTCGGTGTCGACCGCGTCGCCGAGCAGGGCGGCGGGCACCGGGGCCGTGCCGCCCGAGCGCTTGACGACGAGGTCCAGCAGCTCGCCGATCCGCTCGGCGAGGATGGCGACCTGCGCCTTCTCGCACGAGACCGAGGTCACCCGCCCGCCGCCGCTGGCCTGGAGGAAGAACGTCCGCTGGCCCGGCTCCCCCACCGTGCCGGCGACGAACCGCTCCGGCGGGTCGTACTCGTAGACGGGCACGCGCGTCACCCTAACCAGACGCGGTGGACCGTCACGGCTCCCCGGTGCTGCCGCCCACGACGGCGTCCGGGCGCGGCCGGCGGCGCCGGACCGGCACCAGCGCGGAGACGTCGCCGCCGGTGTCGTTGACGCGCAGGACGAACGGGCGGGCCGGCGCGTACCGGACGGCCGAGACGGAGGCCGGGTCCGCGACGATGCGCTGGAAGGCGTCGAGGTGGATGCCGAGGGCGTCGGCGAGCACGGCCTTGACGACATCGCCGTGGGTGACGGCGACCCACACCGCCGCGTCGCCGGCATCGGCGGCCACCCGGGCGTCGTGCTCCCGGACAGCCTCGACGGCGCGGGCCTGCATCGCCCGCAGGGACTCCCCGCCCGGGAAGGTCACCGCCGAGGGCTGCACCTGCACGGTCCGCCAGAGCGGGTGCCGGGCCAGGTCCCGCAGCCGGCCGTTGGACCACTCGCCGTAGTCGACCTCGGCGAGCCGGTCGTCGGCGAGCACGAGCGGCCGGGTTCGGAACCGCCCGCGCGGCCCGGGCACGGCGACGAGCGCCTCCGCGGTCTCGCGGCAGCGCTGAACCGGGCTGGTCACCACCGCGGCGAAGGGCACCGCGGCCAGCCGGGCGGCGAGGTCGGCCACCTGGCGGCGACCGGTGTCGTCGAGCGCCACGCCCGGGGTGCGGCCCGCGAGGACGCCGGCGGTGTTGGCGGTGCTGCGGCCGTGGCGGACGAGCAGGACCGTCGGCATGCCGATCAGCGTAGGTCGGCTCCCCTCGCCCGGTCGCTGCGGTCGGGGACATCGAGGTCCGCACCGCGGGCCTCGGCGGAGCGACGAGCGATCCGGGAGCCGAGACCGTCCTCGTCCCTCTCCTCCTGGTCTCGCGTCGACCCCGGTGTCGAGTCGCCCTCGTCGGTCACGATCCGACGGTACGGTTTCGATGGCGCACTCGCAGGCGAGGGATCGCCGTCTCGGCCCCTCCCGGCCAGGGATCACGGCCTGAGCAGTACCGCCAGCCGCTGGACACTGGTGCTCCCGATCGTTGCAGAGTGCACGTTGCACTGCGCAATCACCCGGAGGACGACACTGCGCCGGGCCATGGCGACACGACCTGGCGGCAACCTCGGCGGCACGTCACGCCTGGACGACGCCGGTGAGGAGCAGGACGTAGACGACCGCCGCGAGCCCGATGCGGTACCACACGAAGACCGCGAAGCTCCGGGTCGCGATGTACCGCATGAACCAGGCGATGACGGCGAGCCCGACCCCGAAGGCGATGACGGTGGCGAGGACCGTCGGCCCCCAGTCCACCGCGGCCCCCGGCCCGCCGATGCCGCGGAGCTCGAACAGGCCGGAGGCGTAGACCGCCGGGATCGCGAGCAGGAAGGAGTACCGGGCCGCTGCCTGGCGGGTGTAGCCGAGCAGGAGCCCGGCGGTGATCGTCCCGCCGCTGCGGGACACGCCCGGGATCAGGGCCAGCGACTGCGCCAGCCCGTACAGCACGCCGTCCCGCCACGTGAGGTCGCTCAGCGGGCGTTCGTCCCGGGCGCGGCGGTCCGCCCACAGCAGGACCAGCGCGAACACCCAGAGCATCGTCGCCACCAGCCACAGGTTGCGGGCCTCGTCGCGGATCAGGTCGGCGAACAGGAACCCGAGCACGCCGATGGGGACGGTCCCGACGATGATGAGCCATCCCATCCGGGCGTCGGGGTCGCTGTGGGGGCGCCGCCCGGCGACCGCGAGGACCCAGGCGCGGAGGATCCGCCAGATGTCGCGGGCGAAGAACACCACCACGGCGGTCTCGGTGCCGAGCTGGGACACGGCGGTGAACGCCGAGCCGGGCTCGGTGCCCAGCAGGTCGCCGACGATCCGCAGGTGCGCGCTCGACGAGATGGGCAGGAACTCGGTGAGCCCCTGGACGACCCCCAGGATCGCCGCGTCGACGTAGCCGACGCTCACCGGGGCGTGCCGAGGGCGCGCAGGACGGCGTCCAGCATCCCGGCCCGCTGCCCCGGCTCCGGGGCGAACGGCATGGCGGCGACCGTGGTGGCACCCGCGGCGGCGTACTCGCCCAGCCGGGCGGCGACCTGCTCGGCGGTGCCGACGAGGCTGACCCGGTCGAGGAACTCCACGGGCAGCGCGGCGGCGGCCCCGGTGCGGTCCCCCGAGAGGTAGAGCCGCTGGACGGTCCGGGCCTGGGTCTCGTACCCCATCCGCGCGGCGAGGGCCGCGTAGACGTTGTCCTCCGGTCCCCCCATCCCGCCGACGTACAGCGCCGAGTACGGGCGGACGAGGTCGCGGGCGGCGTCGAGGTCGAGCTCGGCCCCCGGGACGTCGGTGACGACCAGCGAGCACGTGACGACGGCGTCGAACTCCCCGGCCGGCACGGCGGCGTCCTGCAGGCGGGCACGGCGGCCCTCGGCGATCCGGGACATCGACTCCTGCACGGTGCCGGTGTCGGTGAACACGGCCAGCCACCCGTCGGCGATCTCCCCGCACAGCTCGAGCGCCCGGGGCCCGAGGGCGGCGAGGTACAGCGGGATCGCCGGGCGGACGGGGCGCTGGGAGAGCCGGATGGCCCGGGCCGTGCTGTCCGGCGGCGGGACCCGGACGTGGCGGCCCCGGTACTCCAGGGGCCGCCGGGACAGCGCGAGGCGGACCGCGTCGGTGTACTCCCGCAGACGGGACATCGGGGCGGCGAACGGCACGCCGTGCCAGCCCTCGGACACCTGCGGCCCGGACACCCCGAGCCCCAGCAGGAAGCGGCCGTCCGACAGCAGGTCGAGGGTGGACGCCGTCATGGCCGTCATGGCCGGGCTGCGCGCCGGGACCTGGAGCACCCCGGCACCCAGGGCGATCCGCTCGGTGCGGGCCGCCAGCCAGGCCAGGACGCTGACGGCGTCGGAGCCGTACGCCTCGGCCACCCACACCGCCGAGCACCCGAGCCGGTCGGCCTCGATCGCGAGCCGGAGGTCGTCCGCGCCGTGGCCGGCGGACCAGGAGCCGAGGGAGAGGGCGAGCCGCACGGTCGCGCACTCTAGGGCCGTCCGCCGGGTGCGCGGCGGGTCCGGACGCTACGGTCGCCAGCCGTGGAGCAGCGCTACGTCGGTGCCAGCGGGTTGCGTGTCTCGGTGCTGGCGCTCGGCACCCTGCAGTGGGGGGCGGACACCGACCTGGAGGAGTCCGCCGACCTGCTGGACCGGTTCGTCGAGGCCGGCGGCACGACGCTCGACGTCGCCGCCGAGGTGGGCGCCGGCGCCGGGGTGCTCGGGCACCTGCTGGCGGCGACGCACCGCCGGGAGGACCTCGTCCTGGTGGCGCGGACCGGGCGGCGGGGCGAGGTCCCCGGTGTCCCGACCGCGCACGACGTCTCGCGCCGGGCGCTGCTCGCGGACCTCGACACCACCCTGCGGGCGCTCGGGACCGACCACGTCGACCTGTGGCTGGCGGACGGGTGGAGCGACGACGTCCCGGTCGAGGAGACCCTGTCGGCGCTGGAGTCCGCGCTCGCCGGCGGACGCGCCCGCTACGTCGGGGTGGGCGGCCACGCCGGATGGCAGGCCGCCCGGGCGGCGACCCTGTGCCGGGACGTCACGGCGGCCGCGGCGGAGTGGTCCCTGGTCGCCCGGGGCGCCGAGCGGGAACTGGTGCCGGCCTGCGCCGCCCTGGGGCTGGGCGTCGTCGCCTGGGGGGCGCTCGGGCGGGGGGTGCTGACCGGCAAGTACCGCTCGACCGTCCCGGCGGACTCCCGGGCCGCGAGCAGCCATCTCGCCGCGTTCGTCGGCGTCCACCTCCGGTCCGGGGCGCGGCGGGTGGTCGACGCGGTGGTCACGGCGGCCGACGGTCTCGGCGTCGCGCCGGCCCATGTCGCCCTCGGCTGGTTGTGCGGCCGGCCCGAGCTGGCCACGGCGGTCGTGGGGCCGCGGACGGCGGCTCAGCTGCGGGGCATCGTCGAGGGGCCGTCGTTCGCCGTGCCCGGCGAGATCGCCGCCGTGCTCGACGAGGTGTCGGCCGGCGCCTGACCGGGCCCGCCACCCCGGCGGCGACCCGGGGATCCCGAGGTCAGGATCGGTGCGCCTCGCCCGCGGACCCGGCGGCGACGCCGTCGGTGTCGGCCTCCTCGAGGTCGTCGTCGACGGCGTCGTCGAGGTCGTCCAGGTCGTCGTCGAGCTCGTCGTCCTCGTACTCGTCGTCGTCCTCGTCCTCCTCCTCGGAGAGGACGAACGGCGTCACCTCGTCGTGGGCGGTGAACAGTGCCTCGTCGTAGCGCTCGAACGCCGCCGCCAGGGCGTCGTAGGCCTCGACCACGGCGGGGTCCAGCTCGCTGCGGCGCTGCGAGGCCGCGGCGAAGTGACGCTCGAGCGCCGCGATGAACTGGTCAAGCGCTGCGCGGGGGTCGTCGGCCATGCACGAACCGTAGCGCCAGGACCGCCGGCCGGGGAGCGATCATCGGCGGGTCGTGGCACGGTCCCCGCAGGACCGGTCAGAATGGCAGGCGATGCGCCCCTCCGCCGTTGCCCTCCCCGCACCGTCGCAGTACGAGTACCGGGTGGTGTCGGTCCCCCGGGGGATGTCCCGGGCCGAGCTGCGCCGCCGCCTCACCGACGATGCCGAGTACGGCCGCTGGGAGCTCGCCCGGACCCGGGTGTACCTGGGCGGCGGGCGCCGGATCTGGCTGCGGCGGCGGACCATGCGGGTGGCGAGCACGCTGGAGATGTGACTCCCGCCCCCGCGGGGAGGCGGCTCAGGCCGCCCGGACGAACCGGCCGAGCACGCGGGCGCCGAACCGGAGCGCGTCCACCGGCACCCGCTCGTCGACGCCGTGGAACAGCGACGCGAAGTCGAGGTCCGGGGGAAGGCGGAGCGGGGCGAATCCGTACCCCCGGATGCCGAGGCGGTCGAAGTGCTTGTTGTCGGTGCCACCCGACAGGCAGTAGGGCATCACCTCGGCCCCGGGGTCCTCGGCGCGCAGCACCTCGGCCATGAGGGCCGGCAGGCCGGTCCGCAGGCCGTTGCGCGGGTCCTGTTCGAGGGCCCGGTCGCGGTGGACGACCTCGACCTCGACGCCCGGGCCGGCCAGCTCCCGCACCTCGTCGAGGACGGCCTCCTCCTGGCCCGGCAGGAAGCGGCAGTCGACCAGCGCCGTCGCCTCGCCCGGGACGACGTTGTGCTTGTACCCGGCGGTCAGCACCGTGGGGTTCGCCGTGTTCCGCAGGGTGGCGCGGACCCAGGCCGCCGTCGGGCCCAGTTCGGCCGCCAGCCCCGCGTCGTCCTCGGGCAGCGGGCGGCCGGTCAGCTCCTGCCATCGGTCGGCCATGGCGCGGAACGTCGGCGTGGGCGTCACCGGCCACGCGTGGGCCCCGATCCGGGCGACCGCCGCGGCGAGCCGGGTGACGGCGTTGTCGGCGTGCACCAGCGAGCCGTGCCCGGGCGCCCCCCGGGCGACCAGGCGCAGCCAGAGGATGCCCTTCTCCGCGGTCTGCAGCAGGTAGAGCCGGCGGTCGTCGACGGTGACGCTGAAGCCGCCGACCTCGCTGACGGCGTCACTCACCCCCTCGAAGGCCTCGGCGTGGCTCTCGACGAGGTGACGGGCCCCGTGCAGGCCTCCGGCCTCCTCGTCGGCGGTGAAGGCCAGGACGACGTCGCGTGCCGGTGCCTGTCCGCGGGCCGTCATCTCCGCCACGACCGCCAGGATCATGGCGTCGGTCCCCTTCATGTCCACCGTGCCCCGGCCCCACAGGTAGCCGTCACGGATCTCGGCGGCGAACGGGTCGACCGACCAGTCCGACCGGACCGCGGGCACCACGTCCAGGTGCCCGTGCAGGAGCAGGCCCGGCCGGGTGCGGTCGGTCCCGGACCAGCGGGCGACCACGCTGGCGCGCCCGGGCTCGCTCTCGGTCACCCGCGGCTCCAGCCCGCACCCCGCGAGGATCCCGGCGACGTGCTCGGCGGCCGCCCGTTCCCCCGGCCCGCTGCCGTCCCCGGGGTTGGTGGTGTCGAGCCGCAGGAGGTCGACGCACAGGTCGACGACCCGGTCCTCGGCGGGGGCGACGGCCCGGTCGGCGAGCTCGCGCGGGGGGTGCGCCATGACTCGACGGTAGTCACCGCCGGGCAGTGGTCGGGGCCCGGCGGTGCTAGCGTGGTCCGGGCGCCGGACGCCGTCCTCGTACCCCGTGGGACCCCGGTGCACGTCGGAGTGGCGGAATGGCAGACGCGCTAGCTTGAGGTGCTAGTGCCCGCAAGGGCGTGGGGGTTCAAGTCCCCCCTCCGACACCCTGGGACGGGCCGGTCGCAGACCTCCCGGTGGTCGAGGGGTCCACGACCGGCTGTGTGCCCCTGTCCGGTCCGCGGGGGTCGCCGTGCACTCGGCTCAGCGGGTGGCGGTGGGCTCCGAGGTGGACTCGGCGGCCAACGGCGCGGGAGTGCTCGTGCCGTCGTCGCGGCTCAGCCCTTCCTGGCGTAGTCCACGCTCACACTCGGATCGACGAGCCCCTGCTCCATCGCCGCGATCGTCAGGGCCACGTGCTGGGAATGAAAGCGGGCGTCCCGAAAGCCCCCTGCGACGGCGCACGTCGTCCTGACCGTCTTCCACAACACGCCGGACACGAAGGTCAACTTCTCCAACGTGTCGCCGCTGCTGTCGGGCCTGCCCCAGTGGAGGTTTTTCGCCCCCAACCCGGGGGTGGACAACACCCATCTCATGGTCCGCACGCGCGAGGACGTAATGTGGGGAAGCTGGCGCGAGCTGCGGATCCCCACGCGGGTGCCGTGGTACGCCGTCCTGTGGAACCCCGGGAACCGAGCGCCGAAGGTGCTGTTCGACGCGGCGCAGCAACTCCAGGTCCTCGCGGGCCTCGGCGCCTCGTATGACGCGGCAGTCGGGACCGAGGCCTACCGTCTGCTCGACGACCTCGTCGTGGACGCCGTCGGGGGCCACGACGTCCAGGCATGCCAGTTCATGGTGGTCACCAACCGCCCCGGATCGGCGGCGGGGACCGGTGTCAGGCCGATCCTCGTCTCCCGTGAAAGACTCGTCACCTGGCCCCGACGATCGTCCATGGAGAGCGGGTGACAGCGGTGAGCGTCGGCGTGCGGGTCACCGGCCTCGGCAAACGCTATGGCGAGACCGTCGTGTTCGAGGGTCTGAACTTCGCGGCCGAGGACGGGCGTGTCACGGCTTTGCGGGGACCGAACGGGTCCGGCAAGTCGACCCTGCTGGGCTGCCTCGCCGGCAGCATTCCCGTCGACGGGGGCACGGTCGAGGTCGACGGGCGAGCAGCCGATCTCTCATCGTCGGCTCACTGGCGATGGGTCTACGGGGTCCTCGACGACTTCTCGTGGCTTCCGGACCTGACCGTCACCGACCACCTCGTGCTCCTGTCGGCCGAGGCCGACCCCGGCGCGGCTCGATCGGCACTGGCGGCCTTCGGGGTCACCGAGATCGGAGACCGCCTGCCGGCGTCGCTCAGCTCGGGCCAGCGGCAGCGCGGGGCCCTGGCCACCCTGCTGGTGCGCCGGTGGCGGGTGCTCCTCCTCGACGAACCGGAGATGCACCTGGACGGCGACGGGGTGCAGCGGCTGGCGCGGGTGCTGTCGGGGGTGGCGACCCCGGGTCGGTGCGTGGTCGTGTCCACCCATTCCGAGGACCTCCTGCGTCGACTCGATGCGACCGTGGTTGGCTTCCCGCCGACCAGGGCAGGATGAGGTCACGCTCGGCAGCGGAGGTGCTGGAGTCGGTCGTCGTCGGCGGCCTCTCGGTGTTCCTCGTCGGCTCCCTACTGGTCGCCGTGGGCCGCTCAGGGGTCCCGAGCCTGCTGGCGGCGGCCGCCGACCGGGGCCACTCCGCTGGCTGGCTGGGTGTCGCGGCCTTGTGCGGGGTCCTCAGCGGCTGGTGCGCAGCGGTAGCCTTCGCCGGGCCGCGGGCGGTGGCGCCTGCTGCGCTGCAGTGGGCGCTGGGCCGACGGGAGCCGACCGACCTACTGCGGCGGGAGCTGACGGCCACACTCGTCGTCGGTGTGCTCGCAGGGGGCGTCGTCGCGGGCATGGCTGCCCTAGCCGTCCGGGCGCTGGCGGGGCCCTGGCCGCTGGCAGCCGGCGCCGTCTGGGTGCTGCTGATCGGGGCCCACCTCGGGCTGGTGGACCTCCAGCGCCGGGACGCCATCCGGCTCGCCCGAATGGGGGTCTCGGGGCTCGCCGTCGCCGCATGCGGCATCACGGCCTGGCAGGCATGGGGTCCCACCCCTGCCCTGGCCGTCGTCGCCGTGGCGGCGACCAGGCTCCTCGCCGGGCTCCGCCGGAAGCCGCTCCCGCCGGTGACGGCGCCCCAGCTGACTCCCCGCTGGCAGCTGCGACGGGGGGCGGAGAACCGTTGGCTCGCGGGCGCGAGCATCGCCCTGATGGACGGTGCCCCGGCTGCGGGAGCCCGCGAGCGCGCGGCCACCCGCCGCCGCCCTCCGCTCCCCCGACCCGCATACCGGCTCCGCTGGCCTGCCGGCCTCGCCGTCGTCGTACTGCTGCGGTCGGGACGCGACACGGCCGGCTGGGCGCTCCTCCTCCTCGTGCTGGGGCTGGCCGCTGCCGAGGTCTGGGGGCTCGAGGCCGCCGTCGTCCTGGTCCTGACACTCGAGCTCGCCGTCACACTGTCTCTGTCCCGGGCCTACGACGCGTGGATGGCCTCGCCCGCCCTCCCCCGGTTCTGGGGTTCGGGCAGGGGATGGGTGCCGGTCGCGCTGGCAGCGCCCCCGGTGGCGGCGTGCGTCGGCGTGGTCGGTGTCGTCGCGATCGCGCTGACCCCACCGATGGGACAGCTGCTCGTCATGCTTGCCCTACCGGTCGCAGTCCTGCTCCGCCGGCGCTCCCTCCGTCGCGGGCCGGACGACGGGTTGCTGCTCGCGACCCCGGCTGGCGCCGTTCCGCTAGCGGCGGCGAACCGGGTCCTTGCCGGACCGGACGTCCTGCTCGCAGCGGTGCTCATCGTGAGTGTCCTGCCCTGAGATCATGATGAAGGGCCGGCGGGCGTCGAGCGCGCCGCGGTCCCGGTGCTCCGGCCGAGCCCATCACCAGTACGCCCGGTGTCGTCCCCGGTGTCGCGTCTTCGCGGACTGGATCCGCTCCTCGACATCGGCGATCGTCGCAGAGTCATCGGCTCCCGGTCGGGGGCCTCGCGCGCCGGAACGAGGAGTGTCGTGTGATGACGATGTCGATCACGGTCTGCCAGATGCCCGACGATCCCGTCGCGTTCCGCTGACCGCACTCGGTGGGCGGACGCGGTCCAACGCCACTCGGACGGCATCGCGGGACTCCGGTCGCTGCGTTCCGTCGTGATCGGGACTGCGCCGGTCGACGTCGACGGCCGTCGCTTCAACCGTGCGTTCACGTGGTCTCCGCTCTCCGGGGTGGAGTGGTGGCGACGCAAGACCTGGCTGCCCGACGAGCCGCCCGTGTTCGAGGCCTCCTGGGTCATCGGCCCGGACGGCGACGTCCTGGCCAGGACGACGTCCGACGAGCCGATCGCGACCGTCGACATCGACCTCGACCATGCCGACCGGGCGAGACGCACATACCCCCGCTACGCCCTCTGGACGAGACGCTGGGAGCGCTGGGGGCCCGTGACGCAGTCCGCCGAGTGACCACCGAGCGGACGAGGTCGCGACACACCCGGAGGGTTCCGGGACCCGAGGACGGGTCCGTGGACCCCTTCCCGAAACCGGTCTGATCCATACCCTCGAAGCGGCGGTCATCGCCGCCATGGTTGCCGGACCGACGACTGGAGATCCCATGTCGCTGCCCGCCCGCTCCCTCCCGACCTCCCTCCCGGCCCTCGTCACACGACTTCGCGGGGTCCTTCCCCCCGCTCTCCTCACAGCCGTCCTCGCCGCCGCCCTCGCCCTCGCCGGGGCAGCACCCGCCCGCGCCGACGACTCCGCCGCCAGGGCCGAGAGCGAGGCGGACTACGCCCGCTACGGCGGTGCCGTGGCCTACGGCACCGTCCTGTCCGACGGTCGCCGCACCGCCTCGGAGGTCGTCGTCACGGCCGCCGTGGTGGCCGCGGCCTCCGACCGCGAGATCGGCTCCGAGGCCGACCCCGACATCATCCCGCCCGGCTTCTACGACCTCGGCACCAACCGGTCCCGGGGCCACGTCATCGGCCGGCAGCTCGGCGGGTCCGGGGACGTCGAGGCCAACCTCGTCGCCCTCTACCAGAACCGGGCCAACTCGCCCGTCATGAGCGGCTGCGAGGGCGCGATCGCCGACCACCTGCGCGACGGACTGGCGGCCGGCGACGACCTGTACTACCGGGTGGAGCCGGTGTACGGCAGCACCGCCCAGGACCACCCCACCGCCGTGTGGCTCTACGCCACCGACAACGGGGCGGTGCTCGTCGACATGCTGATCTCCAACACGCCGGAGGCGACCGTGACCTACGGCTCGGGCAACCGGATCTGCTGAGCCGCGCGTGACCGGCCTCTCCCCCACCGACGCCCTGGCGGCGCTCGTCCGGCGGTGCCCGCCGCCGGACGGGCCCGCCGGGCCGCCGGGCGACTGGGACGCGGTTCAGGACGAGCTGGGCGTCGCCCTTCCCGCGGACTACCGGGGATTCGTCGACGCCTACGGACTGGTCAGGCTCGACGACTTCCTGCTCGTGCACTCGCCGTTCGCCGCCCGGGGTCCGGGCAACCTGCTGCACGAGGCGCAGGACCCGCTCGGGGCGCTCGCCGGCTACGCCGAGCGGCGGACGCTCGCCGGCGAGGCGGACCTGCCGGTCCCGCCGTACCCGGCTCCGGGCGGTCTGCTCCCGGTCGGGCGGACGGACAACGGCGACGAGCTGTGGTGGGTGACCGGCGACGCGCCGGACGCCTGGCCGGTCGCCCTGCTCGAGTCCCGCGGCCGCGCCGTCCGGACCGTGGCGCCGTCCCTCGCCGGCCTGCTCCTCGGCCTCGTCGAGCGGCGCCTGCGGGTGCCCGAGTTCCCCGACCGGTTCCCGGGCGAGCGCCCGCGGTTCGTCCCCGCCGGGTCCTGAGCCGGGAGCCGGGTCGGCGCGGCACCGCGACACCGCGACGACTGCGTCCGGATCGCCCGCCGGGACGTGTGGGACGGCAGCGGCGGTCATCCCCGCCGGCAGTCCGGAGTCCCCGACCGCCCCACGAGGTGTCCCGCGCGTGTCCGCCGTCCCCGCCCCGACCGCTCCCTCCCCGATCGATCACCTCTCCGCCGGAGTCCGCGACGCGGTGTGCCGCCACGGCATGGACGCGCTGCGCATCAGCCTCGGCGTCACGTTCCTGCTGTTCGGAGCCCTCAAGTTCGTCCCGGGGCTGAGCCCGGCCGAACCGCTCGTGACCCGCACGCTGCACGCGCTCTCGCTCGGTCTCGTCGGCCACGGCCCGGCCATGGTGCTGACCGCCGCGGTCGAAACGGCCATCGGCATCACCCTCACGACCGGCCGCTTCCTGCGGGCGGGGGTCGCGCTGCTCGCCCTCGCCTTCGTCGGGATCCTGTCGCCCCTGGTGCTCTTCGCGGGGGACCTCGTGCTGCGGCACGGGCCCACCCTGGAGGCCCAGTACGTCTTCAAGGACATCGTGCTGGTCGCGGCGGGTTTCGCGGTCGCCGGACAGGCGGTGGGGGCCCGCATCGTCGCGGCGCCCGCCCGTGACACCACGCCCGCCGTCGTCCGGGTCGCCGCCCGGCACGCCAGGCCGGCGTCCCACGCCTGGCGCGCGGGAGCGACGTCCCGGGCCCGGCACGGGAGGTCGTCCTAGTCGCCCTCCGATCCCCGGCGCCGGGCGACGGCACGTCGTCGGTCCACGTGAGCCAGCTTCCGCAGAGCCAGGAGGACCGGTTCGAAGAGCACGGTGCCGAGCACGGCCAGCCGCAGCGCGCCCTCCGGGTCGGTCGCCGGGTCGTAGTCGTCTCCGATCTCGACATCCGCGAGAGCGCGCATCGCGCCGGCATGAGCGACGAGGTTCTCGGGCCCTGACACCAGCCCGGGGAGGTGGCGGCGGACAGCGGCCACGGCCCGCTCGAGGTCCTGGCGGCCCGGCGAGCCGTGGTCGACGTCCCACCCGAGGATCCGCATCAGTCCGTCCACGATGGCGACGTCCTCGACGGTCGGGGCCGGGCGGCCCGCCGGGTGACTGAGCGACGCGACCGCCACGGCGAGGTACTCCGGGCGATCCGTCTGCCGCTCGTCCATCGCGGCGAAGACCTGTCGCAACGTCGCGATCGACAGTTCGCCACCCTCACGCAGGGCCCGGATGAGGTCCAGCCGATCCAGGTGCGCCGCGGAGTACTCCGCCTGGTTCGACGCCGTTGCGACGCCCGGCGGAAGCAGGCCCTCCCGGAGGTAGTACTTGATGCTGGGGACCGAGGTCCCGCTGCGCGCGCTGAGCTCGCCGATCTTCATGGGCCTCCTCCCGGACCTGGACGATAGTCCAGTTTATGGATAGTGATACTATCCACTATCCGGTCTGAGGAGTAGCCATGATCTTCTTGTTCGTCCTCGTCGTCGCGACCGCCGCCTCCGCCCTCGTCCGGCGCCGCGCCGGTCTGCGCACCCACGCCCGATGGGGCCTGGCCATCGCCATGGTGGTCGCCGGGATCAGTCACTTCCTGCAACCGGAGCCCTTCCGACAGCACCTCCCCGACGCCGTGCCCGCCCGCGATGTGGTGGTGGCCGTCAGCGGTGCGGTCGAGATCGGTCTGGGACTGGGTCTCGTGGTGTTGCGTCGGTACCGGAGGCGGGCGGGATGGGCGTTGGCGGCCTTCCTGGTCGCCGTCTTCCCCGCGAACGTCTACGTCGCCGCGGCCGGGATCGACGTCGAGGGCCAGCCGGGCGGGATCTACCCGTGGGTCCGGCTTCCGCTCCAGGCGCTGTTCATCGCCTGGGCGCTGTGGTCGACCGCTGCCTCTCCGGCTCCCGGAGTCCGCGAACCCGATGTGCCGGAACGCGCGACGTGACGTCCCTGCTCGCAGGGAACTCGGCGAGAGCCTCAACTCGTGGCGGTGTCCGGCGGCCGCCGGTCGCCCGGCGGTCGGTCGCGCCGGGCCACGAGGGCTTGGAGCGCGGCGGCCGCGTCGTCCCCGGTGCCGGCGGCCGCAGCCTGGTTCGCCTCCTGCAACGCCCGGTAGATCTCGGCCCGGTGGATCTGGATCTCGCGGGGGGCGTCCACGCCGACGCGGACGACCTCCCCCCGGACGTCGAGCACGGTGACGACGATGCGGCCGTCGATGACGATCGAGTCGCCCGTCCGCCGCGTCAGCACCAGCACTACTGAAGGTTGTCATGCAGTGCACTGCGTGACAATCATCCCGTCCGGCGCGCCCGGACACGCCCGACCGCCGCCGCCCCGGCTCCTCGCGAGGGTTCAGGCGTCGTCGTCGGCCGGCCCCGGCGGCGGGGTGGTGACCCGCGCGGCCAGGCCCATCAGGAACAGCCCGGCGCCGGCCGCGAGCATGCCCACCAGCAGCGCGAGGAGCGCGTCGTCCAGGGTCCGCCGCCCGAGGAGGGCCTCGACCACGACCGGTGAGGCCAGCGTCAGACCCAGCACGGGGGCGAAGCGGATCACGAGGCCGCCGGCGCCGTGGCGTCGACGAGGATCGCGGTCCAGGTCCCGGCCCCGGTGGCCCGACCGTCCATGAGGACCACGTCGGTCGCCGCGGCCACCTGGGCCGCGGCCCCCGGATCGGCGCACCGGACGAGCGCCAGCCAGCGCCCCACGGCTCGGTCGCCGCCGGTCAGGTCGTCGAGCCAGCGCGCCGAGGCCCCCGCCCCCGCCCCCGCGTCCCGGATCCCGAGGACGCCCGCGGGGCCCACCGCACGGACGGACCGGGCGGCGCGACGCGCCCCTGACAGAGTGGAGTCCACGGGCACGAGGAGGAGCAGCGGGATCCCGGCGGCGGCGGCCCGGGCGGCCTCGCCGGCGACGGCCTCCGGACCGGGCAGGACGTCCTCCGCCGCGACCCCCGGGACGGTCCCGAGGGCGCGCACGGCGGCCCCCGGTGAGCCGATGAGGTGCTCGACCGGCGCCACGTGCTGGCTCAGCGAGTCCGCGGGCCCGGCCACGACGAGGACCGCTCCCGCCCCCGGGGCCACCGGCCGCCGCGGGGCCAGTCGGCGGCCGAGGACGATCGGGAGCAGGTCGCGGGCGAGCGCCCCCGCGGCGGCGGCCTCCGCCGCCGCGGCTGCGACCAGGTCCGCCGGCAGGCCGAGGACGTCCGGAACCGGGACCGCGTCGGCGCCGCAGGCGGCGGCGGTCTCCCGAGAACCGGCGCCGGGACCCGCAGGTGCGGCGTGCTCGGCGGCCGCCGCGGCGGTCCGGACCGGCGCCGGGGTCGCAGCCGGCGGTTCCTCGCCTCGATCCCCGGGGCGGTCCTCGCCGCGGTCGTCGAGGCCATCTCCGGAGCCGCCCTCGGAGCCGTCCTCGCGGTCACCGTCGCGGGGGTCCGCGCCGCCCGACGGGACGGGGTCGACCGACTCCAGCTCGCGCAGGTCGAGGATCGTCGCCCCCGAGGTGCCCGGGGAGCCGGCGACCTCGGGCGACGGGTCGGCGACGAGCCCCTCGGCGGGTTCCGGCCCGTCCTGCGGGCGGTGTCCGGGTGCCGGGCCGGGGTCGGGGTCGGTCGTGACCGCCGGTTCGGCGGGGACCGCCGGCGTGGTGCGCAGCCCGGTGCTGCCCTCCACGCGCGCCACGATCTCGGACACGATCTCGGACACCGGTCGGTCGTCGGGCTCGGGATCCACGGGCGGGGTGGTGACAAGCCGTGCCGGACGCCAGTCCCGGGCGACGTCGGACGCCGGGACGATCCGGGGTTCGGGCAGGTCGGCGGGCCGGACCGGCAGGTCGGTCATCCCCAGCTGCGCCCGCAGCGACGCGAGGACCTCCTCGAAAGTCGGCTCGCCGCTCGTGCCCGCTGGTTCCGCCCCGGCGGGCGACCGCTCGGTGACCGGGGCAGCGGTGACCGGTGCGGCGGTGACCGGGGCAGCCGGCGGTGGCGGCGCGAGACCCTCACCGGTCGCCCCCGAGCGGGTCGAGGCCGCCCGGGGCGCGACATCGCGGGCCTCGGCCCGCGCCAGCAGGGACTCGAACGGATCCTCCAGGTCGTCCGCGACGGGACGCTGCGCAGGGACCGGGGTGACGACGGGAGACCCGATGGGCACCGCGGCCCTGGCGGGCGCCTCGGCCGGTGCCGACCGCCAGCCGGCCCGGGCCGCCCGGATCGGACCTCCCGCCGGGCCGGTGCCGGTGGCGCGACGGCCGTCCACCGCCACCGGGCCCGCCACCGGGCCCGGCGCCTGCGCCGCCACCGGGTCGCCCGCGGTCGGGATCGAGACCGTCAGCTCGTAGGTCTGCCGGGCGAAGAAGCCCGCCACGCCTCCGGTCCGCACCCGCTCGGCCTTGACGATGCGGGCCGCCGCCCCGTGCTCGGCACGCACCTGCGCGAGCAGGGTCTCGAGGTCGGGTCCTTCAAACAACAGGTGCTGGGGCACAGCTCACCGTCCCGAGGGTCTCCACGCGCGGCGCCAGGCCGGCTTCGGTGTATGACAGGACCGGCAGGTGCGGCAGTGCGGCCGCCACGAGCCGGCGCACCGCCGGGCGCAGTGCCGGGGCGCACGCCAGGACGGGGCTGCGGCCCTCCTCCTCGCACGCGGCGACGCGCGACGCCAGGGCGGTGAGGAACCGGTCGGCGGTCTGGGGGTCGAGGGCGAGGACGGGGCGCCCGCCCTCCCCCGGTCGGAGGCTCTCGACGAAGGTCTGCTCGAGCAGGGGGTCGACGGTGAGGGCCTGGAGCACGCCGTCCACCGTGAACGAGGCCGCGACGGCAGGTCCCAGCCCGCCCCGGGCCGCCTCCACGAGGGCGTCCCGGTCCGGCCCCGTCGCCGCCTGGACCGAGACCGCCTCGACGATTCGGGGCAGGTCCCGGACGGGCACCCGCTCGTCGAGCAGCGCGGCCAGCACGGCCTGGAGGTCGGCGAGCCCGGCGGGGCCGTCGGTCAGTTCCTCCACCACGGTGGGGTGGGTGCGCTTGAGCGAGTCGGCCAGGGCCTTGACGTCCTCCCGCGACAGCAGACGGGCGGCGTGCGTGCGGACCAGCTCCGACAGGTGGGTGATGACCACCGAGGCGCGGTCGACGACGGTGGCCCCGGCGAGCTCGGCCTGGTGCCGCAGCTCCTCCGGGATCCACTTGCCGTGCAGGCCGAACACCGGCTCGACGACGGCCCGGCCGGGCAGGCCCGCCAGGTTCTCACCGAGGGCCAGGGCCTGTCCGGGCGGGGCCTGGCCCCGGCCCACCTCGATGCCGGAGATCCGGACCACGTAGACGGCGGCCGGCAGGTCGAGGCTGTCGCGGGTCCGCACGGGGGGGAGAACGAGGCCCAGCTCCAGGGCGACCTTCCGGCGCAGCGAGCGCACCCGCTCCAGCAGGTCCCCACCCGACGCCGGGTCCACGAGGTCGACGAGGTCGGCGGCCAGGACGATCTCCAGGGGGTCCACCCGCATGTCCTCGGCCAGCGCCTCGGGGCTGTCCGGCTCGATGCGCGGGGCGTCGTCGCCCGCCGGTTCCGCGACGGCCGGGGCGCTCGCCCGCCGGGCGGCCGCCTGGGCGGCCAGCACGAGCAGGGCGGCGATGCCCAGGAACAGCAGCGTGGGCAGCCCCGGGACGAGCGCGAGGCCACCGACGGCGCCGGCGGAGATGTAGAGGGCGCGGGGACTGCGGGTGAGCTGTCCGGCCGTCTCGGTCCCCATGTCGGCGTCGGTGGTGGCCCGGGTCACGACGAGGCCGGTGGCGACGGACAGCAGCAGCGCCGGGACCTGCGACACGATGCCGTCGCCGACGGTCAGCAGGGAGTACGTCTCCAGCGCCTCGGCCCAGCCCATCCCCTGCTGCAGCATCCCGACGGCGAACCCGCCGAGCAGGTTGATGAGCGTGACGATGACGGCGGCGATGGCGTCGCCCTTGACGAACTTCGAGGCGCCGTCCATCGCGCCGTAGAAGTCCGCCTCCTGCGAGATCTCCTCGCGGCGGCGCTTGGCCTCGGCCTCGTCGATGATCCCGGCGTTGAGGTCGGCGTCGATCGCCATCTGCTTGCCGGGCATGGCGTCGAGGGTGAACCGGGCGCCGACCTCGGCCACCCGGGTGGCGCCGTTGGTGATGACGGCGAACTGGATGACGACGAGGATGGCGAAGATCACCAGGCCGATGACCACCGACGCGCCGATGACGACCTCGCCGAAGGCGGCGATCACCGCCCCGGCGTACCCGTTGAGCAGGACGAGCCGGGTCGAGGCCACGTTGAGCCCGAGCCGGAACAGCGTGAGGACCAGCAGCAGCGACGGGAACACCGAGAAGTCCAGCGGCCTGCGGACGTACATCGCCGTGAGCAGGGCGAGCAGCGACAGCGCGATGTTGATGGCGATGAGGACGTCGAGCAGCAGGGCCGGGATCGGGACGACGAGCAGCATGACGACCCCGACGATGCCCACCGGCACGGCGTACTGGCCGAAGCGGGACGACGTCACGGGACCTGCCTTCCGCAGCGATGAGCTGCCGGGTGGCGGCACGCGCGCGTGCCGCCGGTTCGCGGGGCAGGTCCGTTGCCCTCGGCGTGCCGTCCTGGCGCGTGTGTTCTCGGCCGGACCGGCCCCGGACTTGAGAACCCGTTCTGGTGGCCTGGCGTCGGGGCGGACCAGAGTGGGGACGAGTAGGGGTCGGCGGGTGATGGTGCCCCCGCACGCTGTGCAGGACCCACGAGTCTCCGTCAGGGGCCGCGCAGCGGCGCAGGTCGAGCGCCCCGGACCACCCGCCGGTACGGCCGAGCACCACCCGCCTGCCCCGCTCATGATCACCGTTTGCGGAGGGTTGCACATGATCACGACGCCATGGATCATGCGTAGCTCTCCGCAGACGGCGATCATCGACGCGGGACGCGAGTCGCCGACTGCGGGAGCCGACGTCCGGGCCGACGGAGGCCCTGGCTGCCGTCGGACCAGCAGGACCGACGGATCGTTCGTGGATCTGCCCAGCGTGCGAGGACAGCACGACCCCGCCGCCACCTCCCCCGTCCGCCGCGTCCGCGGCGCCGGCTGCGACGCGCCTCACCCGAGACATCCCGACAGGCCGTGCGCCGCTCACCCCCCGGCTCGCACGCGGGCCCGGCGGCGGGGACGGGGGACGGTGAGGGGACCGCGGTCCGGGTCGAGGCGCCGGGTGCGGCGCAGGGACAGCAGGAACGCCAGAACCTGGGCGACGGCGCCGTAGAGCTCGGCGGGGATCTCCTCGCCCACCCGGCATCCCTGGTAGAGGGCCCGGGCCAGCGCGACGTCGCGGACCAGCGGCACCCCGTGCTCGGTGGCCCGCGCCCGGATCCGGGCGGCCAGGTGCCCGGCGCCCTTGGCGACCACCCGGGGAGCCCCGCGCGATGCCTCGTAGCGCAGGGCCACCGCCACGTGCGTGGGGTTGACGAGGACCGCGTCCGCGGTGGCGACGTCACTCATCATCCGGTTGCGGGTGAGCGCCACGGCACGGCTGCGCCGGGCAGCCTTGATCCACGGGTCGCCCTCGGAGTTCCGCAGCTCCTCCTTGACCTCCTGCTTGGTCATCCGGAGGTCCTTGGAGCGTTTGCGGCGCTTGACGAGGTAGTCGGCGATGCCGAGCAGGAACCCCACGACGACCGACGTCACGACGAGGTCGGCGACGGCGCCGCGGGCCGCGTCGACCGACGCGCCCAGCGGCAGCGTGCCAGCCCCCTGCACGATCGGGACGATGTCGCGGACGGCGAGGACCGTGACGAGGACCAGGGCCGCGGTCTTGACGGCGGTCTGCAGCGCCTGCCACCAGGCGGTCGGGCCGTAGTGCTCCTTGAAGCCCTTGACCGGGTTCAGCCGCTGCCACTTCGGCTGCAGGGCCTTGGGGGCGAACACCAGCCCGCCCTGCACGCCGCCGCCGACGACGACCGCCAGGGTGCAGGCCCCGGCGATCGGCACCGCCACCATCGCGCCGGCCAGCATCCCGTCACCGAGCAGGCGCAGCGCCACCTCCGGTTCGGGCGACGCCGCGACGTCCGCCACCTCGTGCAGCAGGCGACCGAACCGGTCCGGCGCGCTCGCCAACGCCCACGGCGCCAGCGCCACCCCGGCGGCGACCGTCGCCCAGCCGCCGAGGTCGGGCGAGCGCGGGACGTTGCCCTCCTGGCGGGCCTGCTTGAGCTTCTGGGGGGTCGCGTCCTCGGTCTTGTCCTGCCCGCCCTGGTTGTTGCTCACCCGAGCACCCGGCCCATGGACACGACGATCCGCTCCGCCACCCCGACCACGGTGGACGGCATGGACGCCAGGCTGAGGCCGAGCAGCCCCAGGGTGAGCAGGATCTTCAGCGGGAAGCCGTTGGCGAAGGCGTTGAGCTGGGGGGCGATCCGCGTGGCGAGCGCCAGCCCGACGTCGGCCAGGAACAGCACGGTGAGGATGGGCCCGGCGATCTGGAGGCTGACCAGCGCCATCTCACCGATCCCGGCCGTCAGGACGGCGGCGAGGCGGGCCGGTTCGACGGTGGCGTCCAGCGGCAGGATCCGGAAGCTCGCCAGCAGCGCCCGCCACACCAGCAGCCACGCGTCCGTGACCAGCAGCAGGGTCGCGGCCATGAGGGCGTAGAAGCGCCCGAGGACGGAGTTCATCGCCTGCATGAAGGGGTCGAACGCGAACGTCAGGGCGAACCCGCCGCTGAGGTCGAGCAGGTCGCCGGCCGTCTGGAAGGCGATGAACAGCAGGTAGCAGACGAAACCGAGACCTCCGCCCACGACCACCTGCCATGCCAGCGCCACCCCGAGACCGACCGCGTCCAGGGGCGGCAGGTCGGTGCGGACGGCCGGCGCCAGGGGCAGCGCGACCGCGACCGACAGCAGTGCCTTCACCGTGCCCGGCACGGCCCGGGAGCTGAACGGCGGGGCGATCACCAGCCAGGCGGCGATCCGGACGCTGGCCAGCAGGACCGCCACCAGCCAGTCGACCGGCAGCGAGACCGCCACGTCAGCCGCCCTGGAGGATCGTGGGGATCGACCGGTAGAGCTCGGAGGTGAAGCCGGTCATCTGCCGCAGCATCCAGGCCCCGCACACCAGCAGCGCGACGCCGACCCCGAGCAGCTTGGGGACGAACGACAGGGTGATGTCCTGCAGCTGGGTGACGGACTGGACGAGGCCGATCCCGAGCCCCAGGACCAGCGACGTCACGAGGATCGGGGCGGCCAGCTGGGCGCCGATCAGCGCCGCGCGCAGGCCGATCTCGAGCACGACGGCGTCGGTCACGTCTGGTAGCTCCCCACCAGCGCCGTCACCAGCAGCCCCCAGCCGTCGACGAGCACGAACAGCAGGAGCTTGAACGGCAGTGAGATCACGACCGGCGGCAGCATCATGATGCCCATCGACATCAGCGCCGAGCTCACGACCAGGTCGATGACGAGGAACGGCACGAACACCACGAAGCCGATGACGAACGCGCTGCGCAGCTCGGACAGCACGAACGCCGGGATCAGGGTGGTGAGCGGCACCTCGTCGCGCGACGCCGGCAGCGGCAGCTCGGCGGCCTGGGTGACCAGCGCCAGCTCCTCGCCCCGGGTGTGGGAGAGCATGAACTCCCGCAGCGGCCCGACGCCCGCGTCCACCGCCTGCTGGACGTCGAGGGTCCCGGCCAGGTAGGGCTGCAGCGCGATGTCGTTGACCTCGGTGAGGACCGGGGTCATGACGAAGATCGTGAGGAAGAGCGCGAGCCCGGTGAGCACCTGGGTGGGCGGGGACGTCTGCAGGCCGAGGGCGTTGCGGGTCAGCGACAGGACGACGAGGATCTTGGTGAAGCTCGTCATGAGCAGCAGCAGCGACGGCGCGATCGACAGCACCGTGATCGCCAGCAGGATCACGACCGAGGACGCCGGTGTCCCGTCCGGGCCGTTGACCTCGAATGTCACGAGGTTGTCGGCCGCGCCCGCGGCCAGGGCGAGGCCGGTGCCGGTCATCGCCGCACCGTCCGGTCGCGGGCGTGGGCGACGAGGTCCCGCAGGGCGGCGCTCCGCGGGCCGGGGACCCCTGGCCCGGGGACCTCGCGGACGACGATCCCGGCGGGCCGGGCGGGGTGTCCGGGCCCCGACGCCGCCGGCGCCGCGGCGCGGACAC
>JBHJOJ010000078.1:0-8790 GCA_050329835.1 Kineosporiaceae bacterium
GCGAGCCCGACGAAGGCGATCGGCCCGGCCGCCGCGACCGCGGCCCCGGTCAGCAGGACCACGGCGAGCGCCGACAGCGCCCGGGCCACCGCGACCCGCTGGCCGAGGGAGCGGGCGACGTCGTCACCGAGGGCGAGGGCGTTGAGGGAGCGGGCGGAGACGAGGGCGAGCACCGCGCCGGCGGCGAGGAAGGGGAGCACCTGGCGGGCGATCTCGGCGTCCCGCCCGGCCAGGGAGCCGACCACCCAGAACCGGAACTGGTCCAGCGTCTGCACGTCCATCAGCAGGACGGCCGTGGTGAGCGAGGTCAGCAGGGCGGTGAGGGCGGACCCGGCGAGCGCCAGCTTGACCGGCGTCGGCCCCTCCCGGCCGAGGGACCCGAGGACGTACACGACGACGGCGGCCACGGCGGCCCCGACGAAGGCGAACCACACGTACCCGGTGAGGGTCCCGATGCCGAGGGCGTAGATGGCGATGACGACGGCGAAGGCCGCCCCGGCGTTGATGCCGAGGATGCCCGGGTCGGCGAGCGGGTTGCGGCTCACCCCCTGCATGACGGCGCCCGCCAGGCCCAGCGCGACGCCGACGGCGATGCCGAGCACGGTGCGGGGGATCCGCAGGGTCTGGACGATCAGGTGCTCGTCGGAGGCCGGGTCGTAGGCGGTGAGGGCGTCCAGCACGGTGCCGAGCGGGATGGGCCGCGCCCCGACGGCCACCCCGAGCACGGCGACGACCACGAGGACGCCGACCAGGGCGACGAGCCCGGCGGTCCGGGCCGGCAGGCCCCGGACCAGCCCGTCGCGCCGGGCGCGCGACGGGGGCGAGGCCGACGGGGACGGGGACGGGGAGGCGGCCACGGGCGGCGCAGCCTCCGTCGTCATCCGCCGCCCTCCCGCTCGCCGCACCCTGGTCCCGCCGACGCGGCAGGTAAGCCTGACCTTACCGACCTAGCGTCACGGTGACGACTGGCTCCTGTCAATGGGGCGGTCCCAGGACGGGTATCGCCAACGGCCCCTCTGTCGTGACTAGCTAAGGCTTGCCTTACATAGCAGTGTCCCGTCCACCGCGACGACCTCACGAGGGCTTTGTGATCACGCACCTGCTCCAGCCCGGCCGTCGTCGACGGAACCGCTGTTCCAGGAGGACCTCGCAGCCCGCCACGACCTCGGGGACGTCGCCGGCGTCGGCACCGTCGATGCGCTCGACGTCGAGCTGGTGGCCTCGCTCACCCCGGACCTGGTGATCGTCGCCGTGCAGGGCGGCGAACCGACGGCCGACGAGGCGACCCTCGACCGGCTGCGAGCCATCGCTCCTGTCTGAACTGGCTGGTCGTCAGGTCCACAGAGCAGCAATGGGCACTGCTGATATCCGCTCGCCGACCGGGAAGACACGGGGACCCGTGTGAACGACCAATCCCGCCGTGAACCGGTCACCGAGCCGGTCCCGCAGCCAGGCCAGGTGACGGGCGTCGGCAGGTGACGGGGCAGCTCCCGCCTTGATCTCGACGCCGATGACGCGGCCGTCCCGAGCCTCGAGCACCAAGTCGACCTCGCGGCGACCGTTGGCGTCACGCAGGTGGAAGAGGTCGACCCCGACGGCACTGACGGCGCACTCGGCCCGGAACTGAGCGGCGACGTAGGTGTCGATGACACGACCCAGCAGGTTCCCGTCACGCAGCACGCGCCGGGTGTCCGTCCTCAGTTGCGCTGCCATCAACCCGGGGTCGACGACATAGCGTTTGGGCAGGCGCACCCCTCGCTCGAGCGCCGGACCGCTCCAGGCCGGTATCCGGTGCGTCACGAACAGCATGTCCAGGAGGTCGTCGTAAGCGACAGCAGTGGGGCGCTCGATGCCGGCCGCGTCATAGAGCAGCTTGTGAACGGGCACCCCGGCACTGTTCGCGGCGAGCACGTGCACGTATCGCCGCAGCCGCACCGGGTCGCGATGCAGGCCGAGGGCCGGTACCTCCCTCGTGACGAGGTGGTCGAGGTAGCCGCTCAGCCAGCGGTCGCGAGCCCGGTCACCGGCCAGTTGGGTCGCCTCGGGGTAGCCGCCGACGACCGCGTCCTCGACGTACCGGCGGACGTCCCACCCGGTGACCGGTTGCCCCAGCGCGGCGAGCCCTTCGTCGAACAATCGGTCGACGAGTGGCGTGGCGTGTGCCTCACCGTGGCGTTCGCGACCGGTGAGGGGGAACATGACCAGCCGCACGATCCGCCCCGTGGCGGGCCGGCCACTCGCGGTCAGATCTGCCTGGGACGAACCCGTGAGCACGAACCTCCCGGGTCGGGAGTCCTCGTCGACGCTCCGCTCGACGGCGCCCAGGATCTCGGGGACGACCTGCCACTCCTCGATGAGCACAGGCTCGGACAGGTCGCGCAGCGCCGCATCGGGATCGGCCCTCACCGCCGTGGCCTGCGCGGGAACGTCCAGGCGGAGCGCGGAGCGACAGGAGCGGCGAGCCGTCGTGGTCTTGCCACAGGCACGCGGCCCGACGACGAGCACCGCCGGATGAGAGGCGACGGCGTCGACCAGTTCACGGTCGATGAATCGCGGGACGTACGACGAGGGTGCGACCGTTACCTCCCTTATGGACGTGGGAACAACCGCTGACTCCGCCGGACCGAGCATCCAGCACGTTCCCGAGTGACGTTCTAGCACAGGGTTCAGTGACGTTCCAGCACGCCGGTCGCGACTCACGCCGGCGGGACCCCGGCGGCGCGGCGGGCGCTCTCGGCGCGGGTCGCGGATAAGGTAAGGCTAACCTGTAGCCTAGGAGTGATGAGTGCGATGGAGTACGACCCCCGGATCGCCGGCCTGCGGGGCAGGTGGTCGTCGTGGACTACGCGGTGTGGGGGTTCGCAGTGGTGGACGCCCTGTTCGTGGTGCTCGACGACGTGGAGCGGATCCTGGAGGAGAACGACGTGACCTCGGTGGGCGACTTCCGGGAGGGGACGGGCCCGTGACGACGATGACGGCGGTGGTGGAGGAGACCCGGTGGCTGACGCCGCACCTGGTCCGGTTGGTGCTCGGCGGGGACGACCTCGCCGCCTTCCCCGAGCCGGAGTTCACCGACGCCTACCTCAAGGTGACGTTCCCCGGTCCCGACGGGCCGGTCGCCCGCCGGTACAGCGTCCGGCACTGGGACGCCGCGGCCCGGCTGCTGAGCGTCGACTTCGTCGTCCACGGCGACGAGGGCGTGGCCGGCCCCTGGGCGGCCCGTGCGCGCCCGAGCGACGTCGTCGTCATCTCGCCCCCGGGCGGCGCCTACCGGCCCGACCCCGAGGTCGCGTGGCACCTCATGGCCGGCGACGAGTCGGCCCTGCCGGCCATCGCGGCGTCGTTGACGGCGGTGCCCGCCGGGGCCCCGGTCGTCGTGCGCCTGGTCTGCGAGGGACCGGCGGACGAGATCGCCCTCGACACCCCGGGCCGGCTCGACCTCGCGTGGCTGCACCGGGCAGGCGCGCCCGACCCGGCGGCGCTGCTGCCGGCCGCCGTCCGGGAGCTGCCGTTCCGGCGCGGGGCCGTCCACTGCTTCGTGCACGGCGAGGCCGGCGAGGTCCGCGACGTCCGCCGGCACCTGCTGGCCGACCGTTCAGTGCCGCGGGCACTGCTGTCCGCGTCCGGCTACTGGCGCCGCACCATGACCGACGAGGCCTGGCGGCGGGTCAAGAAGGCGTGGAACGCCGAGGTCGAGCGGGACGTCGCGTAGTCGGCCCGGTTCACCCCTCGTTCGCCGCGCCGAGCAGCCACGCCGACACCCGCTCGACGTACTCGCCGTAGTCCGCGTGCGCCCGCGGGACCGCAGCGGCCACGATGTCGAGGTCGACCTCGCCGTAGCGGTGGGCCAGCCGGTTGCGCAGTCCGGCCGACGGCGCCAGTCGGCGGGCCAGGTCGTCGGGTATGGCGCCCACCGAAGCAGCTGCGGCGAACGAGCTGCGATAGTCCTCCGGGACCGGAACTCCCGCGGCCCCCGCGAGGTGCCCGTTGACGGCCGCCGCCGTCTCGACGAGGACGCTCAGGATCCGCTCGACGACGAGCCTCCGGTCGAGATCGTGCCGCAACTCCTCCCCCGTCACAGCGGCGAGGTCGGCCAGCCGGTCGATGAGCGGTTCCATCAGCCGCAGCTTCCCGGCGACGGAGTCGGGGTCCAGACGTCGCGGGCTCATCCCGCCGCCATCCGCTCGAGGTCGAGGCGACGCAGCCACGCGGTGTCCATGGCCTCGAGGTGGGCGGCCACGGCCAGGTTGATCCAGGCGCCCGGCACGGCCTCCCAGATCGGCTGGGCGTGCATGAGGGCGCGGTCCCGCAGCAGCGGTGACGCCCGGTCGACGACCGCGAGGTCGACCTCCCGGCCGGTGACCTCGTAGAGGTCCGTCAGCAATCCGAGCACGTCGGGCGGGACGCCGGGCTCGAAGGACACCCCCACGTCGAGGTCGGCCGGGTCCGGCTCGCCGCGCCCGGCACTGCCGAACACGGTGAGGACCCGGATGCCGTGCCGTCGGCACACCTCGTCCAGGCGGCCCGCCTCGCTCGCCGCGACGAGGCGCCGCAGTCCCTCCTGAGGCGTCACCACCCGGCCATGGTGTCAGGTGACGCGCCGGGCACCGGCACAGCCGACCGTCGTGGCGGCGCGCTCCTATCCTCGAGGAATGGCCGCCGGCGTACGCGAGACCTCGCCGCGCGCCTGGCCGACGGTCCCCGAGATCGCCGCGAGCGTCGGCGAGCGACTGCGAGCGGGCGACGAGGACGCGGCGCTGCGACTGCTGCTCGACGGCGTGCTCCGCCTGCCGTTGCCGGAGGCCGCGTCCGTGCCCGGCGCCCTACAGGCACCGCCGAGCACGGGGGACGAGCGGTGGGACACCCTGCTGGCGACGGTGGTGGCTCGGACCTGCCGGCAGGCGGGCGTGCCGGTGCCCGCCTGGACCCGGTGCGAGTCACTGCCCCGGTGGTGGTGGCCCGGAGCCGTGGGAGCCCGGCGGGCACAGGTCGTCCAGCGGACACCGATCGACTTCCGGCGCGTCGGGATCTGGTTCGACGAGCGCAACCTGGTCTCGCCGTGACGACTGCCGAGCCGTGACGCTGTCCCTGGATGAGCTGGGCGCCTCGCCGACGTCGACGTCGTCCTGCTGGCCGAGTACCCGACGGATGGCTCCCTGGAGCGCAACGCCGCCTCCCTGTGCCCCGTGGTGCAGTCCCCGCTGTGGCAGCGGCTGCCGGCGGTGACGGGCGGGCGGGTGGTCACCTACCCGGGGGAGGTGTACTTTGCCTCGCCCCTCACGGCTCTGGCCATGGTCGATGAGCTGGGGGACGGGCTGGCACGGGTGACGCGGTGAGCCGGGCTCCTGTGGCGACCGTCCCGCCGAGCGGTCGCTGATGCCGTCGCTGCCCGCCCCGTTGGCCGCCCGGGCCGAGCGCTGGTTCGGCCGCCCGGCCACGGTCGACGCCGTCGAGAAGCTGTCGCCGGGTCTGTTCCGGGTGTCCTTCTCGGTTTCCGGCCTGCGAGGACGCCCGTGGACACCCGGCCAGGAGGTCGAGTTCCGCGTCGACAACCGGAACTTCCGCCATTACACGCCGGCGTCGTTCGACGCGGCGACGGGGGCGGTGGACGTCGTCTTCACCCGCGGCGCGCACGGTCCCGGATCGCGCTGGGCGTCGGCGCTGCGGCCGGGGGACGACGCGGCGGTCATGGGCCCGGGCGGAGGCGTCCGCTTCGACACCGGGCGGGCGGCGCTGATCGCCGGGGACGCCACGACGGTCGGCCTGTTCTGCGGGCTCGCCGCTGCGGCACGGGCAGGCGTGACGGGTGTCGTCGAGGTCCCCGAGCCGGACGTCGCCGCGACCCGGTCCCTGCTGCCCGGCCTCGACGTGGTCGCCGCCGAGGGCGTCGCCGGTGAGGCGGTCTCGCGGTGGCTGTCCCGGTGGGTGACGCGGCGGTCGGCGCCGGCCGACGCCCCGCCCCGCGCCTACCTCGCCGGCGACGCCCGCACCCTCGCTCCGTGGCGATCGCAACTGACCGCTGCCGGCCACCCCCGTCGCGACGTCGTGACGAAGCCCTACTGGTCGCCGGGCAAGGCCGGTCTCTGACCCCTCACACCGGCCCCGACGAGAGGACCAGCCCGTGCCCCCCGCCCGACCCATGATCGCCGTGCCCGTGCTCGCGCCGGTGATCGCCGTCGTGCTCGCGACGACCCTCGCGGCCTGCGGCGCACGAGAAGCCGCGGCGGACAGCGCCGGGACCCGCGTCGTGGCGGACCACCTCGGCCGCGAGGCCGCGGTCCCGGCCGAGCCCCGCAGGGTCGTCATCCTCGGCGAGGAGCTGGCCGCCCACGTGACGTCGGCCGGGTACGCGCCCGCGGGGCTCACGTGGGCGTACGGAGAGAACTTCGTCGAGCGTCTGGAGACCGTCGGGGCGAGTCCTCCGCCGACCTCGGCGACGTCGCCGACCTGGGGTCCTACGACGCCCCCAACCTCGAGGCCGTGGCCGTCCTCGACCCCGACCTCGTCATCGGGCCGCCGGACGCCGACGTCGCCGAGGACTTCTCGCCCGTCGCCCCGTACCTCGGCGTCGACGCGCGCGAGAACCCGTCCGGCGAGCCGTTCGAGACGGCCCGCTTCCTCGCCGACGTGGTCGGGGTCGAGGACGCCGTCGAGACGCAGATCGCCGAGTACGAGGCCGCCGTCGCGGCCTTCACCGACGAGCACGCCGAGTCGCTGGACGGCCTGGAGTACACCTACCTCGACGAGTACGACGCCGACGTCGTGATCCTCGGCACCTACGACGGCGCAGCGACCGACGGCGAGCGCCGCATCCTCCAGGGCACCTTCGCCGCACAGCGCGACCAGATCCTCGAGGTCGACGCCAACCGGTGGACGTTCCACCTGCTGCGTGCCCAGCTCGACGTGCTCGCCGAGCTCGACGAGTTCTTCGGGACCCGGGACGTGGACCCGTCCGGCGACTTCTGAGAAACCCCCCGTCCTCGCCGTCCTCGCCGTCCTCGCCGGGCTGGACGCGGCCGGGCACGGTGACGTGCACCACCCGAGCACCGGGCTCCCCCGGGCGATCCTCCGGTGGACCCGCTGGGCACCCCCTGCCTGGTCGAGGAGTTCACGCGGTGCTGTCGTCCTCCGGGCGACCGGAACCCCGCGGGCGGACCGGTCCGGTCGGCAGGGGCAGCGCTGCGGGGCGATGGTGCACCAGGGCCCGCAGTCAGCGAATCCGCGAGTCGATCTCAGCGAATCCGCGACTGCTGATCCTAGAGTGTGGTCGTGAGCAGCCCGGACGCACCTCCACGGCTCGTCGAGCGGCGCGCGAAGTCCCAGGTGGAGGAGGCGCTGCTGGACACCCCGGTCGTCGTCATCCAGGGTGCCCGCCAGGTCGGCAAGAGCACTCTGGCCCGCCAGGTCCTCGCGGGCCGGGAGACGCGGCTCGTCAACCTGGACGTCGCGATCGAGCGGGACGCCGCCCTGCGTGACCCGGACGCCTTCGTCCGCCGGGACCCGGCCGGCCTGCTGGCGATCGACGAGGTGCAGCGAGCCCCCGGACTCCTGCTCGCCGTCAAGGCCGCCGTCGACGAGGACCGCCGTCCCGGCCGCTTCCTGCTCACCGGAAGCGCCGACCTGGTCTCGATGCGTCGCAACGCCGACAGCCTCGCCGGACGCGCCGAGACCGTCCCCCTGTACGGGCTCAGCCAGGGAGAGGTCGGCGGGGGTCGGGACAGGCTGACCGATGTGCTGTTCGCCGGCGACGAGTCCCGCCTCGCGGCCGCCCGTTCGGACCTGACACGACGGGACTACACCGAACGGGCGTGCGTCGGGGCGTTCCCCGAGGCACGTGTCCGCCAGGGCCGTCGTCGCCAGTTGTGGTACGACAACTATCTCGACCGCATCGTGGCCCGGGACGCGCGCGACCTGACGTCGTCGGCGCACCTCGACCGGCTTCCCCGGCTGGTGCGAGTGCTGGCCGCGAACACGGCCGGCGAACTGGTCCGAGCCCGGGTCGCCCGGGACGCCGAGATCCCGGAGACCACTCTCGAGAGCTACGTCCAGTTGCTCGTCGACATGTTCGTCGTCCACCGGATCCCCGCGTGGGGTCGCAACCTCACCGCCCGGGTCGTGGGACGACCGAAGGTCGCCCTGCTGGACAGCGGCCTCGCCGCCCGTCTCGGCAACCTGTCGCCGGACGGCCTCGAGCACAGGGGCACCGCCGACCACGCCGGAGCCCTGCTCGAGACGTTCGTCGCCGCCGAGCTGCGCCGGCAGCAGGGCTGGGCCGAGACGCGGTTCGAGATGTTCCACTTCCGGGACCGGAACGGCCGTGAGGTCGACCTCGTGCTGGAGGACGACGCCCGCCGGGTCGTCGCCGTCGAGGTCAAGGCGACGACCCGGATCCGCCCCGGCGACCAGAAGGGTCTGGAGTTCCTCCGCGACTCCCTCGGCGAGCGGTTCGCGCTGGGCGTCGCCCTCCACACCGGCCCGGACGCCGTCCGGATCGGCGACCGGCTCTGGGCGCTGCCGATCGAGGCGCTCTGGGCGTTGTGACACCGGCGCGGACCCCTGCGCGGGCCGTACCCAGCCTCCCGCCCGTGCCGTCCGCACCGTTCCCTGCACGACCAGTAGGCTGCGGAACGCAGTCGGTTCGCCGGCGCCTCGGCGCCGGCGTCGCAAGAGGGGGTCAAGTCCCGGGGGGTGGTGTATGCGTGTCGTCGCGTGATCTTCGTGTTGGTCAGGCTGTGAGGGCCTGCAGGGTGGGGTCGGTCACCTCCTGTGGATTGTGCGTGGTGTCGCTGT
>JBHJOJ010000079.1:0-4164 GCA_050329835.1 Kineosporiaceae bacterium
GGCGGGTGCTCGACGTACTCGAGGTCGCCGTCGACGTTGATCTCGAACACCTCGGGGGCGGCGAAGGCGCACTGGCCGTGGTTCTGGCAGACGTCCAGGTCGACGATGACGTGCACGCGTACCTCCTGCTGGGCGGGGCGGATCAGGGACGGACCGGGGCCCGGACGCCGCGATGCTCCCAGTCGCCGCCGAGGGCGGTCGAGCGGACCTCCTCGGACTCGGTGGGCTGGGCGCCCACGTCCGTCCGGATCGGGATCGGGCCGGCCACGATCGTGTTGGACAGCCGGCCGAGGCCCTCGACCTCGACCTCGACGACGTCGCCCGGCTCGACGGGCCGGGAGTTCGCCGGCGTGCCCGACAGCAGGACGTCCCCGGGGTGCAGGGTGATGGTGCGGGCGATGTCGGCGACCAGGTACGGCATGTCCCAGGTCATCTCCGACGTCGACCCGTCCTGGCGGAGCTCCCCGTTGACGTAGGTGCGCAGGTACTTGTCCCGGAAGTCCCAGCCGCGGACCAGCCCGGGGCCGAGCGGGCACAGCGTGTCCGAGCCCTTGACCCGCAGCATCGACCCGGCGTCGGTGTCCCGGAAGTCGTGCAGCCCGTAGTCGTTGCCGATCGTGTACCCGGCGATGTACTGCTCCGCCTCGTCCGGCGACACGTTGCGGCAGGTGCGGCCGATGACGATGGCGATCTCGCCCTCGTAGTTGAGCCAGCGGCAGCCCTCGGGCCGGACGACCGCGCCCCGGTGGGCGTTGAGGGCCGAGGTGGGCTTGTGGAAGTACGTCGGGGCCGGCGGCAGGGTCGTCCCGAACTCGCGGACCCGGCTGACGTGGTTGAGGTGGACCGCGATGATCTTGCTCGGGACGACCGGCGGCAGGTGGTGCGCGTGGTCGACGTGGACCACCCGGCCGTCCCCCGCGACCAGCTCGTCCGGGGCGTCCGGACGGCGCTCGACCTCGACGACCGCCCCGTCGAGCAGGATCCGCCGGGTCTCCCGCAGCTGCTCCGTCACGCCGCCGTCCCCGCCGTCGCCGCGCCGTCGCGGGCGGCCGTCCAGCCGGCCGCCGGCCGGTCGAACCAGACGTGGACCTGCCCGGTGCCGACGGAGTTCTCGTACTCGCCGTAGAGCCGGCCGGGGGCCGTGCACGCGCCCTCGCCCAGCGCCCCGATCATCTGCAGGTAGTGGCCGAACCGCGCCTCCGGCTTGTACCGGTAGAAGTCGTCCATGGTGTCGAGCACCCGGGCGTGGTCGCCGGCGCGGAACCAGTCGAGGCGCTCGAGGTCCGCCCGCGCCGCCTCGGGCGTGACGATGTGCTCGATGCCGGCGGCCTCGTGCTGCCGCAGCTCGCGCAGCGGCCAGAACGTGTGGGACAGCGCGCCGGACGCGATGAGGACGACCTTGCGGTCGACCTCGGCGATCGCGTCCGCCAGCGCCCGGCCGGCCCGGAGGTTGTCCTCGGTGTCGGCGGTCTGGCACACCGACACCGACACCCAGCGCTTGCCCAGGCCCTCCCCCAGGTACTTCCACAGGTTGATCGTCGCGTAGAACACCGGCAGGTACGGGTCGTCGATCGCCGTGATCCAGGTGCCGTGCCGGTCGGCCTGCCTGGCGTGGGCGTGCGCGAGCTCGGGGTCGCCCGGGTAGTCGTAGGGCACCTGGCTCATGCCGCGCGGCAGCTCCTCCGACGTGAAGAGCCCGGCGCGGCGGTCGTGGGCGGTGACGACGTACTCCACCGTGGTCGCCCAGTGGCTGTCGAGGACCACGACCGTGTCGTAGTCGAGGGCCTCGAAGACCTCGGACCGCAGCCGGCGCAGGCCGGGGACCAGGCTGAAGTCCTCGCCGCCGTTGAGCTCCCGGCGCGTCACCTCCGGCAGCATGATCGTGGGCACGTGCGCCAGCAGCCCGGCTCCGACGATCTCACCCATCCGACTCACCCATCCGATCCATCGGCACGGTCCCGCCATCCCGCGGGCGCCACCACGGTGTTCTTGACGTCGCAGAAGAAGTCGAAGCTCCAGTGCCCGCCCTCGCGGCCCACGCCGGAGTCGCGGGCGCCGCCGAAGGGCGCCCGCAGGTCGCGGACGTAGAAGCAGTTGACCCATACCGTGCCGGCCACCAGCTGGGACGACACCCGCTCGGCGCGGTCGGGGTCGCCGGTGACGACGACGGCGGCCAGGCCGTAGTCGGTGGCGTTGGCCAGGTCGACGGCCTCCTCCTCCGCGCCGAAGGTCTGCAGCGTGAGGACGGGGCCGAACACCTCCTCGGTGAGGATCTCGGCGCCCTCCGGTACGTCGACCACCAGCGTCGGCCGGTAGTACAACCCGCCGAGATCGGTGTTCGGCCCGCCGCCGAGCAGCACCCGGGCGCCGGCCTCGCGGGCGCGGCGGACGAAGCCGTCGACGCGGGCCAGGTGGTCCGGGTGGATCTGCGGGCCGATGTCGGTCCCGGGGTCCCGGGGGTCGCCCTGGTGCAGGCGGCCGGCGCGCTCGACGAACCGCTCGGTGAACTCCTCGGCGACCGCGTCCTCGACCAGCAGCCGCGACCCGGCGAGGCAGACCTGTCCGGCGTTGTCGTACTGCTCGACCGCCAGCTCGACGGCGAGGTCGAGGTCGGCGTCGGCGAAGACGAGGAGCGGGGACTTGCCTCCGAGCTCCAGCGACAGCGGGGTGAGGTGCTGGGCCGCCGCGCCGGCGATGCGGCGCGCGGTCGGCACGGAGCCGGTGAACGAGATCCGGTCGACGCCGCGGTGCGCCACCAGCGCGGCGCCGGCCTCCTCACCGATCCCCTGGACGACGTTGAGGGCCCCGGCGGGCAGACCGGCGTCCCGGGCGACGTCGGCCAGCAGGGAGGCCGTGAGCGGCGACCACTCCGAGGGCTTGAGGACCACCGTGTCCCCCGCGGCGAGCGCCGGGGCGACCTTCCAGGTGGCGAGCATGAGCGGGGCGTTCCACGGCGAGATGAGGGCGGCCACGCCCGCCGGGTCCCACGTCACGTGGTTGCGGTGGCCGCGGGTCTCGAAGTCCGGGTGGTCGAGTTCGAGGAGGAGGTCGGCGAAGAAGCGGAAGTTGTGGGCGACCCGGGGCATGACGCCGCGCCGGTGGCTGCGCAGCAGCGCGCCGTTGTCGGCGGTCTCGACGACGGCCAGCTCCTCCAGCCGGGCCTCGACGCCGTCCGCGATCGCGTGCAGGACGCGGGCCCGGTCGGCGCGCGGCGTCCCGCCCCACTCCGGGAAGGCGGCCCGGGCGGCCGCGACCGCGAGGTCCACCTCGCGCCCGCCGCCGCGGGCGACCCGGGCGATCACCTCACCGGTGATCGGGGAGAGGTCCTCGAAGGTCGAGGAGGAGGCGACCCGCCGCCCGCCGATCCAGTGACGGGTGTCGACCGCGACGCCCGCCACCCCGACGGTGTCGGGGGCCGCCGTCCCGTCGGCCGGTGCGGCCCGCTCCGCCACTGCGTCGTGGACGTCGGTCACGAATCGCGCCTCCTCGAATCGTTAGGGCCCGAACGTAAATCGCCCGCGCCCTCCGGTCAAGGATCGCGCACACCGCCGCCCACCGCCCGGAGCGGACGGACCTCCACGGCGCGACGAGTCAGGCGCCCGACAGCCCTCCTCTCGTGGGTCGTTGCCGTGTGCAACGTGCACTGTGCAACGACTGGGGGAGGGAGCCCTCCGGCGGGCGGTCCCCACATCGCGGGCCTCCTGGGTCCGGGTGCTCACATCGGTTCCGCCCAGACGATGACGTTGTCGCGGTAGCGGCCGGTCCGCTCGTCGAACGGGCCGCCGCACGTGACGAGGGCGAGCCGGGGCGGGCCGGTGACGTCGAACAGCTCGTCCGGCAACGCCGTCTTCTCGGTCTGGACCGACTCGGTGACGACGTAGGAGTGCTCCGCCCCGAGGCCGTCGGCGACGGTGACGACCTCCCCCGGCGCCAGGTCCGCCAGCTCCGCGAAGACCCCCAGCCCGAACCTCGCGGTGTCGACGTGCCCGGCGACCAGGGTCGTCCCGGCGCCCGCGCCCGGTGGGGCACCGCCCACCCACCAGCCCAGCTCCGCCGAGTCGTCCGGCACCGACAACTCCCCGGACGGGGCGACGTCGGCCAGGCGGACCGGCGCCGTGGTACCGGACGGCAGCGTGAGCTCCCGCGGCGGCGCGGGCGTCGGCG